>JANTFR010000139.1 GCA_024763355.1 Anaerolineales bacterium | reverse complement strand
ACCCCCAGGAGCACGACCAGCCCCCAAAGGGGGTGCGTGGCGATGCGGTCCATCCGGTCGGTGAGGGTGATGCTGCCGGCCTTCGGCTGGCGCATGGCGGCTCGCACCAGGCGCTCAATCCAGGCGTAGCGCCCCCCGGCGATGTCCAGATAGGTGTCCTCGTGCTGCATCAGCCAGGGTTCAATCGTTTCCCATACGTCGGGGGCCTCCCGCTGTACCAGGGCGGTGATTTCGGCGTCGCCTTCCAGCACCTTGAGCGCTACCCATTCCGGCGGATAAGGTTCCGGCAGGCGGTCGCGCAGCAAATCAGCGGTGCGCTCCAAAATGGCCTGATGCTCCGGATGCAACTGCGGGCGGGAGACGGATTGCTGGTTGGGGTGCAGGGCGGTTTCGATGGCGGCATCCAGAAGGGTTTTCAGGCCCTCGTTGCGCGAGGCCACTATGGGTACGACGGGCAGCCCCAGGGCGGCGGCCAGGACCTGTTCTTCCACCGCCATATCGTTTTGCCGCGCCACGTCTACCATGTTCAGCCCCACCACCAGCGGAGAGGGCAGCATGACCAGTTCCGCCAGCAGGTAGAGGGTGCGCTCCAGCGCGGCGGCGTTGAGCATCACAATCACCGCGTCGGGATGTTCTCGGATGATGTAATCCCGCGCGATGCGTTCTTCTTCCGAATTTGCCGTCAGCGAGTAGGTTCCGGGCAGGTCAACCAGATGGATAGTGTAGTTTTTGTACTCGAAAACCCCCGTCTTTTGCTCGACTGTCTTGCCCGGCCAGTTGCCCACGTGCTGGTTCAGGCCGGTGAGCATGTTGAAGACCGTCGTCTTGCCCACGTTGGGCTGTCCGGCCAGGGCGATGGTCAATGTGCGCCCTTGCACGGCAGTTTGCGGGGCAGGCGCAGTGATGCTCATATGGGCATCTCTCCGTTGCGTTCCACCAGGATGCGGCGCGCCTCCTGTCGCCCCAGCGCCACCCGCGAGCCGCGCACCTTGACGATGACCGGCCCCTGCCCGTAATTCTGAAGCATTTCCACCTGCGCCCCCGGCGTAAAGCCGAAGGTTGCCATGCGGGTTGTGAAGGTGTGCCCTCCCCCGATGCGGCGGATGTGTCCCTGCTCTCCGGCGGCTAGTTTGCACAGGGCGGTGCCGCCCTCTTCGCTCAGAGGGCGGTTGTGACGATGCCGCGGCCTGCGGTCTTGGGGGGCGATGGCGTGAATTTTGTTCCACGAATGAGGTTTCGGCATGGAGATTACTCCTGGGTGGGGATAACGAAAATCTGGGATGCCAGGTCTTGACTGATGAAAACGGAATTTTGGGCGACGCGTACCAGGAGGGAAGTTTCGCCCTCCCCTTGCAGGTGCAGCCGCGCCCCGGGGGTCAGTCCCTCTCCCTGGAGGAAGACGCGTACCCCCCGCTCGGATGGGATTTCTGCCACCTGGGCAGTTGTGCCGGTTTTCAAGGTGTTCAGCGGGACGGCGTTCAGGGGCGGGGAGAGGGCTTCTGTGGATGGAATCGCCTTTCCCTGAGGGTCGGTGCGGGGATGCCCCAGAAAGGCCGCCAGGCGGTCGCTGAGCGCCGGTGTGGTGATGTGTTCCAGCGAACAAGCCAGTTCGTCAGCGCGCTGGGGCGCATAGCCCAGTTTCTCGGTCAGGAAAACCGCCCACAGCCTGCGGAAGCGCAGAATTTGCCGTGCCAGGTTCTGACCGGGGGGGGCGAAACGCGCCCCCTTGTAAGGGATGTATTCCAAATAGCCTTGTTGCGTGAGACGGCGCACCATCTGGTTGACGGATACGGGCTGGACACCCATCGCTTCTGCCAGCGCCGTGAGGGGAACCGGCTCCCGATGGCCGTTCTCCAGCATCCGGGCCAGGGTCACCAGATACATTTGTTCGCTTTCGCTCAAGTTATGTTTGTCCATAACAAAACACTTGTCTTTTTATGGCGTAGCATAAGTTTACTACCGGGAACCCAAAAAGGCAAGTGCGGCATGTCACTCGATGACCGGATACCTGTCACACGCGCTGGGGCGCTCTGGTATGCGATTCATGAATCGCATACCAGAGCGCCCCAGCAAGGGAAGGGGTCACACAAAACGGGCGCGGATTTCGGCGCTTACGTAGTCCAGAATGGCAACCGTGATGGCGATGAACCACACCGCGATACCCGCGGCGCGGTAATCCAGCAGGCGAATCCATTGCGCCAGCAGGAAGCCGATGCCGCCGCCGCCCACGAAACCGATAATCGTGGACATGCGGATGTTGATGTCCCAGCGGTAGATGGTGAAGGAGACGAAAGGCGGGACGATTTGCGGCACCACGGCGTAGCGCACCGTCTGCACCCAGTTGGCGCCGGTGGCCTGGATGGCCTCGATGGGGCCGGGGTCAATTGATTCGATGGATTCGGAGTACAGTTTGCCCAGCGCGGCAATGGAATGTACCGTCAGCGCCAGAATGCCCGCGAAAGGTCCCAGCCCCACCACGATGACGAAAATAATCGCCCAGATAAGCGGCTCGATGGAGCGGATGATGTTCAGCACGGCGCGGGTCAGGTAATAAATCACCAGGGTGAAGGGGGATGCGCTCATCAAATTGCGGGCGGCGAAAAAACTGACCGGCAGCGCCAGCAGGATGCCGAAAAACGTCGCCATCATGCCGATAAAAATTGTCTCGATGATTTTCTCAACGGCCAGTTTGAGTTCCTTACTGGCTCGCGCCTGCCCCGTGCTGACCACTTGGCGGGCCTCCACCGTCCAGATTTTCGGTCCCTCGCCTGCCGAGGGCGGCAGCAGACGGTAGGGCATCACAATTTGGACTTCGAAATTGCCCTGGGCGTCGGTTTGCACGGTGACGTACTCCCCTTCCTGCCGCTGGCGGAACTCGTTGCCGATGGGGTCTTCCCACCAGATTTCAGCCTCGCTGTTTGGCTTCAGGCCGAAACCGCGCAGGGTGAAGGTGGTACCGGGCGTGCCGTCCTGTTGGGAGGGGTTGCCGCAAGTCGGTTCGGTGAGCAGATAGGGTTCGCCTTCCTTCGGCTGCCCGCCCTCGAAAGGCTCTCCGGTGCAGGGCGAAAGGATGGGGGCCGAGACGATTTGCACTTCTTGGGGATGCTCGATGGCGCGTTCCCAGGGCCACAAGACGCGCTGCAAAGGCGGGCCAGCCTCGTCCAATTGGGTGACGAAGCGTATCGGGTCAATTTCGCCCACCTGCCAGCCGACGGCGAAGAAGGCTATCAGTACCAGGGCGAAGATGCCCACCGGCGCGCCCTCCGCGTGGCGGGCGGTCTGCCAGGCATCCCAGGCTATCCATAGATAGAGTAGCAGGAGCAGGAAGGCGTTGAAGAGCAGGAAAGGCTGCAAATGGAAGGCTTTGCGCGTGATAGCGACCAGGCCTTCATCGCGCGGGGCGGCCAGGCGGATGCGCCAGGCCAGCAATCCCCCCAGGGTGAGAAAACTGAACAGCAGCAGCAAACCGCGGCGCAGGGAGCGGGCGAGCGCCTGTCCAAGGCCGGGCAACAGCAGGGATAGCAGAGCCGCTACCGCGGGCGGTACCAGACTGGGGGCGCGGGGTTCTTCCGGGACGGTGTGTTTCAGGCTCATGCGGCACCTCCGGCAACGGAATCTTCTTGAATGCTTCCCGTAATGCCGCCTCCTGCCCCGATGCGCTCGGCCTCTTCGCCGTAAATTTCCTTGAATTGGGCATCGGTCATCTGGCGGATGTCCTCGCGGCTGCCTTCGTACACCAGTTCTCCTTGCCGTAAACCGATAACGCGGGTGGCGTAGCGCTGCACCAGGTCCAGGTAGTGCAGACTGCACAGCACGGTGATGCCGTCCTCACGGTTGAGGCTTTCCAGACGCTGCAAAATAGAATGCGCCAGGACGGGGTCCAGACTGGCGACGGGTTCATCGGCCAAAATCATCTTGGGGTCTTGCATCAGGGCGCGGGCGATACCGACGCGCTGCTGCTGGCCGCCGCTGAGTTCGTCGGCGCGTTTATGGGCCTGGTCGGCAATCCCCAGACGTTCCAGGGCCTGCCAGGCGCGTTGGATGTCATCCGCCGGGAAGCGTCCCGTCAGGCTGCGCCAGGTGGGCAGGTAGCCCAGGCGGCCTGTGAGCACGTTGGTCAGCACGGAGGAGCGCTTTACCAGGTTGAAATGCTGGAAAATCATCCCGATTTGCCGCCGGACTTTGCGTAATTCCTCCCCTTCCAGTTGCGCCAGGTCAACGCCGTTCCACAGGATTTGCCCTTCGGTAGGGTCTATCAGGCGATTGATGCAGCGCAGCAGGGTGGATTTCCCGGAGCCGCTCAGGCCGATGATAACCAGGAATTCGCCGTCGGGGACGGTGAAACTGACGTTCTTGAGGGCTACGGTTCCGTCATCGTAGATTTTGGTGAGATTGCGGATTTCAAGCATGGGGGCGTACTCCCAGGGAGATACAATGCAGAGGAGCCGCCGCGCGGCGGCTCCTCTCAGGTGTACAGGGCAGCCGATGGCAAGGTACTACGTTACTGCAAGTCTTCCGGTGAAACCCCGGCGGCATCCAGTACCTGGCGGAAAGCGTCATAGAAAGAGTCGTCATGCGCTTCCAGCCCTTGCCATTGGTAAGCGGTATCCAGGGCGGCTTTGCCCTCTTCGGTGTTCTGCAGGTTGAGCAGGGCGGCGTTGATTTTGTCGCGCAGTTCCCGCGGGAAGGAGGGAACGTACTGCACGCCGTCGTTGGGGATGTCGGCGGAGACCGAGATGACCTTGATGACGTCCATCACGTCGGGATGGTCGTCTTCGATGCGGCTGCGGGCGTCCACGTAGGTGGCTCCGGCGTCGCAGTCGCCGTTGTACACGCCGGCCACCACGGCATCGTGCGAACCGGCATCCACGATTTGCGCCAGGTCGGTGTCGGGGTCAATCCCGGCGGCTTTGAGAGTCAGGCTGGGGATAATCCAGCCGGAGGTGCTGAGCGGGTCGGGGCGGCAGAAGGTCTTGCCTTTCAGGTCTTCCAGCGTTTCGATGCCGCTGTCGGCGCGCACGATGATTTGGCCGTTGTACGAGGCGCTGCCGAAACGCACGGAAACCAGTTCGGCCTCGGCGCAGCCCTTTTCGCTTGCCAGGATGTAAGCAAAGGTAGCCAGAGATGCCATGTGGGCTTTGGGCGGGTTGCTGCACATGGCCTCGATGACGCCGGCGTACTCGGTGGCGACCATCGGTTTGATGACCAGCCCGGTTTCGTCATGTACCAGGCGGGCAATGTCCTCGAAACCGGAGACGACCCGGTCAGTCTCGCCGGAAGGGACGACTGCCCAGATGATGGGGTTCTCTTCGGTGCCCAGTTCCGGCGTCTTCGGCTGGCAGGCAGTCAGCAACATGCCGCCAAGCACCAGAACGGCCAGGAGCAGGGTAAACAGTTTCTTGCTTTGCATAGCGTTATCTCCTCAAACAATGGAATGGCTCAGTACAAAAATCGGCTGACCCTGCCTAGATGATAGCCTTTTTCCCCGAATTTTGCAAGGATTTGACGCAACGCGGTATCCCCCGGCGCGAACAGGGACGCACTCCCTTGCGGCTGCTTCCGTACCCCTTGATTCTCCTTGTTACCGGGAGATGTTCGCCAAACGCGCTCCCGTCAGGGCCAGCAGCGCCTCTACGGGCAGCCGGATGTTGAGACCGCGCTGCCCCCCGGAGATGTGGATTTCGGCGTGCTGCGCGGCGCTTTCGTCCAGCAGCATCTGGAACCCGCGGTGGAGCAGCGCCAGCGGCGAGATGCCCCCCGCTTGCAGACCGGTCAGTTTTTCGGCCTCTTTCTGGGTAGGCAGATGGACTTTCTTCTCCCCCACGGCTTTGGCAACCGCCTTGAGATTCACTTCCCGGTCGCCGGGCACGATAGCCAGGATGGGTTTGCCGCGCCCCTGCCGCGTCACCACAATGGTCTTGAAGACGATTGCGGGCGGCACGCCCAGCAGGCGGGCGGTTTCCTGCGCCCCCAGTTTCTCGGCGGGGAGTTCAAAGGCGGCGTAAGGGACTTTGCGCTTGTCGAGCAGGCGGGTGACGTTGTTTTTTTGGTTCATTGGTTGCGTTGGTTCATCGGTTCATCGGTTCATCGGTTACGTTGGTCGCATTGGGCACGTCGTACTTCGCACCTCGCACGGTCCTCACCCCGCAACCCCTAACCCGCAACCCTCCTCGGCAGGGTCAGGGTGAAGACTGCGCCGCCGGCGGGGTGGTTTTCGGCGCGCAGGTCGCCGCCGTGGGTGCGGGCCAGTTGGCGGGCGATAGTCAGTCCCAGGCCGGTGCCCCCCTCCGTCCGGCTGCGGGATTTGTCGGCGCGGTAGAAACGCTCGAAGATGTGTTCGATGTCTTCGGGGGGGATGCCGGGGCCGCTGTCGCGCACCTGGATGCGGGCCTCCTGTGAGGTGCAGGCCAGGTGGATGGTAATGCTGCCGCCTGCCGGAGTGTGGCGCAGGGCGTTGGAGAGCAGATTGCTGATGATTTGCTCGACGCGTCCGGGGTCGGCAGGGACGAGGGGACAATTTTCCTCCGATGCAAGGGTAATCTCGATAGCGCGCCGCGTTGCCGCGGGGGTGAAACGTCCTACGACGCCCTCCAAAAGGGCGCGCAAATCTACGGGGGTGCGTTCCAGTTCCAGTTGGCCGGAATCCGTGAGGGCCAGCGTGCGCAAGTCTTCCACCAGTCGGGTAAGCAGGGCGTTGCTCTCCACGAGGGGGTGCAGGTTTTCGGAGGTTAGCGGGTAGATGCCATCCTGCAGGGCCTCCAGATGGGCGCGCTGGACGGCCAAAGGGGTGCGTAATTCGTGGGCGATGTCGGCGGTGAGGGCTTTGCGGCGCTCCCCGGCCTCCTGCAGTGAGGCGGCCATGTGGTTGAAGGTGCGCGCCAGGAGGGCGAGTTCGTCGTTGCCCTGTATGCTGACGCGCTGCCCCA
>JANTFR010000138.1 GCA_024763355.1 Anaerolineales bacterium | reverse complement strand
TTCTGCTGGACGGCATCCGCCGTGCCGGTGTACCAATCCGAAGCACCGCGCGCCTTGTAGGGGGTGTAGATGCGTACCCCGCCGGTGAAATCGCGGTTCAGGTCCCACGGCGCGCCCGCCCCGATGTGCTCGATGAGCGAATGCGGGCGGTACTGCGCTAGAATCATCACGTCCACCAGTTCCGAGTTGATGCAGTTGGAGAGGGCGAAATCAATGATGCGGTATTTGCCCCCGAAAGGAACCGCCGGTTTGGTGCGCTTGGCGGTCAGAATTCCCAGGCGGGAGCCTTCCCCGCCGGCCAGGATGACGACGCGGGTCTTCATGGGATACCTCCGTAACAAGACCTCCCCAGACCTCACAGGTCTGGAAGACCTGTGAGGTCTCTCGAATGACGCAGGAGCGGACGCCCTTTGCAGTGGCTGCCGCACCCGAAAAATTTACCCGCCCGGATGCTGCGCCGCGGCACTCAACCGCCGGTACAACTTCATGTACTGCCGGGCGGAACGTTCCCAGGAAAAATCTTCTTTCATGCCGCGGCGCTGCAAGCCTCGCCAGTTGTGTGCCTGACCGTAGACGGCCAGCGCCCGCCGGATGGCTCCCTCCAGCCCCACCGGACTGGGGTCGGCAAAAAGGAATCCGGTGCTGTCGGGGCGCTGCAGGTAATCGCGGATGGTATCGCGCAAGCCGCCGGTGGCGCGGGCAATCGGGACGCAGCCGTAGCGCATGGCAATCATTTGCGTCAGGCCGCAGGGTTCGTAGCGGGAGGGAATCAAGAGGGCATCGGCCCCCGCAAAGATGCGGTGGCTGAGCGGTTTGTTGTAGGTGATGGCGGCGCGCACCCTGTCCGGCAAATCGCGTTCCAGTTGGCGGGCGGCCTCCTCCAGCACCGGGTCGCCGCTGCCCAGAAGGATAACCTGCCACTTCTGGTCGGTGGTCTGCCGGAGGGCCTCTATCGCCAGGTCCACGCCTTTTTGATGGTCCATGCGGGTCACCATCGCCAGGAGGGGCACGTCGTCGGCGGGCGGCAGGCGGAACTCATTCTGCAAGGCGGCCTTGTTGCGCCGCCGGTGTGTCAGGGTGTCGGTGGAGAAGCGCGCCGCTATCAGGGGGTCGTTCTCGGGGTTCCAACTCTGCGTGTCAATCCCGTTGAGAATCCCGCTGATGTCGGGACTGCGCCGGTTGAGGAACTCGTGCAGCCCGGCCCCGAACTCCGGGGTGAGGATTTCCTGGGCGTAGCCGGGAGAGACGGCCACGATGTGGTCGGCGGTCAGCAGCCCCAGGGGGAGGGGCATGTTGCGCGCCCACCAGGGTAGCGGCGAGGTCTCGCCTGCGGGGGGCAGTCCGTAGGCGTTCAGCGCGGGGCCTGCGCCCACTCCCAGGTAGGGAAGGTTGTGCAGTCCCAGCAGGGTGGCCGTCTTGCGGTAGAAAGAATCGGCGGAGCGGCGCAGCCCCAGAGCGTAGATGGCCGGAGCGGTGTGCCAGTCGTTGGCGTGGACGATGTCGGGTTTCCATCGCAACTGGCGGGCCAGTTCCAGGGCGGCCAGCGAGAAAAAGGCGAATTTTTCTCCGTCCAGGGCAGCGTCCGGCTGGTAGAGAGAGGCATCGGGCGAATCGGGGATGGGAGGGCCGGCAATCAGGTATACCGGCAGATTTCCGACGCGGGTCTTGAAGGTGCGGGCGGGGATTTTCTCCTCCCCGCGCCGCACAGAGAACTCCGCCAGGGGGCGCAAATTGAAATCTTCCTTGCGGATTTTGCCGTGCAGGGGGATGACGAGACGCACGTCCTGAGGCAGGGAGAGGTTGCGCAGGGCCTGCGGGAGCGAGATGGCGACCTCCCCCAGCCCTCCGGCGCTGATGAAGGGGCGGGCTTCGGCGGCGAGAAAGAGAATGTGCAACGGGGTTTTGGGCATGGCGGCAATGGAATCCGGATGCGGCCCTTTCGAAGGCCGAGGGTAAGGGTGTTGCTTCAATTGTACCCGAAGGCAGGAGATTTGCGTTGTGCCGGGTAAGGAAGGATGCAAGCAAAAGATGTAGATTTGTTTCCTGTTCCCCCCTCTGTTCTGCGGACATCTCCCCCCGATGGGGGGAGAAAACCGTACCTGCCCCCTGTGCCCTGCCTGTAGGACGGGCGCTTGCACCCGTTAGGGTGTTCCAACCCCTCTTTGTGCCAGACAGGTAAGTCTGACCTGCCTGTTGCGGGGGAGAGCCGTCCCTGCCCCCATCGGGGGAAGGCCAGGAAAGGGGGCTTCTACGACATTTGCGTTGTGCCGGGTGAGGAATTGGGGGCTGGAAACGCCCTGTGATGGGGTACAATTGAACGCCATCTGTGTCCATCTGTGCGCATCTGTCTCCCCATGTCCGACCGACTGAAAACCATTCTCGCGGCAATTCTGTTCCTTCTCGCCGTTCTTCTCCCTTGGGCGGCCTTCGCGCTGGGCTGGTTCCGCTGGGGGCTGGAGCAGGGCGTATGGCTGGGGGCAGGGGTGTTTCTCCTCCTGGCTGCTTTGGCCGTCGTCCTGTTGTGGCAACTGGACGTGGTCTCCTGGCTGGCTGCCAGTTTGCCGTATCTCAGCGGCAGCGTCTACACCCTCCTGCCCGATTTGCTCCCCGGCCCCGCCGATGATGCGGCTTTTTCCCTGTTGGGAGCCGTCTTGAGCGCCCTGCTGGCCCGCCGACGCTCGGAGCGTCTGCCCCGTTGGATATGGGCGGTGCTGCTCCTGGTGGCGCTCTATCCCCTGGCAGGTGGTTTCCTGCCTGGCGTGCTCGATGAAGGGGCGGTGGAGTTGGTGGGATACGTTCTTTTTCTGCTCGCCATGCGCGGCAGCGGGGAGGAACCCGGATAATCCGCCTTGAAATTTCCTTGACCCTCCGTAATGCCTGTGTTACACTTTTCTCGCTCGCAAGAGCAAAAATCTAAGAAAGGAGAGTGCTTCAAGATGACCACCCGTATTTTTGTGCCCGTTTTCGGTAAATTTGTACCTTCTTGGAGCGCGCCTGGAGGCGGTTAACCCGTCTTCCCCCTCTCTCGTGACCCCTCGGCCACGGTGCGCTCCGCACCGTGGCTTTTTTTGTCCGCGAATAGGCACGAATGAACACGAATGAACACGAATGGGCACGAATGGGACGGTAAACCGTGGACGGTGGACTGTTGATGACGGACGACAGACGACGGACGACGGACGGCAGACCATGGACGACAGACGACGGACCACGAACGACGGACAACGGGCTGCCTGACGAACCGGCCAGCGAACCAATGAACCAATGAACCAATGCAACCAATGCAACCAATGAACCGACAAACCAATGCAACCAATGACCCAACACTCCCTTGACCTCCGACAAACGCTGAGCAAATACCGCCTGGCCGGGCTGTGGCGCATGATGCGCGGCTACCAGATGGCGTATCTCGGCGCAACCCTGGCACTGGCGATTTCGGCGACTGCCAAAACGGCTACCTACCTGTTGTTGCGGTACTTCGCCGATATGGTGGCCGGAGAGGAACAGCCCCTCCTGGGGAATTCCTTGGCGCAGGCTTTCGCCTGGGTGGCCCTGGGCTTTGTGCTGCTGGCCCTCTTCGAGGGCGGATTCTCTTTCCTTTCCGGGAAACTGGCTGCCTATACTGCCGAGGGGATTGCCCGTCGGGTGCGCGACTATCTCTTCGACCACATCCAGCGTTTGAGCGTGGCCTACCATAGCCACGCTTCCACTGGCGACCTGGTGGAGCGCGCCACCTCCGATGTGGATGCCGTCCGTCGCTTCTTTGCCGACCAGGCTATCGGCGCGGGGCGCATCGTGCTCCTCTTTGTCATCAACTTCATCGCCATCTACCGCCTCAACGCCAAACTGGCCTGGGTCTCGGTGCTCGTTATCCCCTTCATCCTGGCCGTTTCGGTGTGGTTCTTCAAGAAGGTCTCCGATGCTTACGAGGCCTACCAAAAGCAGGAATCCCGCCTGACCACGAATTTACAGGAAAACTTGAGCGGCGTGCGAGTCGTCAAAGCCTTTGCCCGCCAGGATTTCGAGAAAAGCAAGTTCGAAGCCGAGAATTGGGAGAAATTCCTGCGCGGCAAGAAATTGCTGATGATGCACAGCCTCTTTTGGCCGGTCTCGGACATCGTCCTGGGGATGCAGATGCTGGGCGGCTTCGTCTACGCTGCCCTGCTCGCCATCCGGGGCGAAGTGACCGTGGGGACGTACCTGGCTTACGTCGGCCTGGTGGCCTGGCTCATCTGGCCGATTCGCAACCTGGGGCGCATGATTGTGCAGGCCTCTATGGGATTGGTCTCCTACGGGCGGCTGGTGGACATCCTCCAGGTGGCCCCTGAACCCCTGGAAGACGGGACCCATCTCCCCGAAGGGCCGGCCCGCGGCGATATCGCCTTTGAAAATGTCTCCTTCACCTACGAGGACGATACCGTTCCGGCGCTGGATGGCATCACCTTTACCTGCCGCGCCGGGCAGGCCGTGGCGCTCCTCGGCTCCACCGGTTCCGGCAAGACTACTCTGGTCAACCTGCTGCCCCGCTTCCACGATTACACTGGCGGGCGCATCTTGCTGGATGGCGTGGAACTCAAATACTACCCGCGTACCTGGCTGCGCCGCCAAATCGGGATTGTGGAGCAGGAGCCGTTTCTGTTTAGCCGCTCCATTCGGGAGAACATCGCCTATGGAGCAGGGCGCGCGGTCACGCAGGAAGAAATCGAGGCCACGGCGCGGGCTGCTGCTATCCACGATGTGATTCTGACTTTCCCGGACGGCTACGACACGCTGGTCGGGGAGCGCGGCGTCACCCTTTCGGGCGGGCAGAAGCAGCGTGTCGCCATTGCGCGTGCCCTCCTGAAAGACCCCCGCATCCTCATCCTGGACGATTCCACCTCTAGCGTGGATACCGAAACGGAGGCCGCTATCCGCGCCGCCCTGGAATGCCTGATGCAGGGACGCACCACCTTCATCATCGCCCACCGCATCCAGTCGGTGATGAACGCCGACCTGATTGTGGTGCTGGACAAGGGCCGCATCGTCCAGATAGGCACGCACGAGACCCTCCTGGCCGAGGACGGCATGTACCGCCAAATCTACGACATCCAGACCCGCATTGACGCCGAACTGGAAGCGGAAGTGGCCGTGTGATGGGGACGGTAGACCGTGGACGGTGGACGGTAGCCGCGAACGACACGACGGCCATCCACGGCACAACACGACTACCAGACCAACCGACTAAACGACCAACCGACTACCAGACTATCAGACTAAACGACCAACCTCATGCCCGAGATTGAACTGCAAGAAGAAGAATTTACCTCTCAAATCACGTTCCCGGTCTTCAAGCGCATTTTGGGGCTCCTCAAACCCCATTGGCGCTGGCTGGTCGGGTTCCTGCTGTCCATCGCTCTGACCTCGGTACTCGATTCCTGGTTCACTTACATCAACAAGGGGATGATTGACCAGGGCATCATGCAGCGCAATACGCAGGCCCTCTACCGCCTGGCGGTGCGCTATGGCGTTTTGCAGGTCATCCAGGCCGGGCTGGTGTTCGGATTCATCTACCTGGCCGGCGTACTGGGGGAGCGCATCCAGTACGACTTGCGCAAAGCCACATTCGAGCATCTGCAAGACCTTTCGCTCTCGTACTACGCCAAAAACGCGGTTGGCCGTCTGATGACGCGGGTTACCTCCGATTCGGAGCGGGTCGCCGACCTGATGACCTGGGGCCTGCTGGATGTGGTTTGGGGAGTGATGAACATCCTCACCGCCACGTTCTTCATGCTTATCATCAACTGGCGGCTGGCGCTGATTGTCTTCGCCATGATTCCCCTCCTGGTGTACGTCGCGATTCAGTTCCGCAAGAAAATTCTGCTGGAATTCCGCGAGACACGCCGCATGAACTCCAAAATCACCGGGGCGTACAACGAGACGATTACCGGCGTGCGTGTCATCAAGGCTCTCAACCGCGAAGAGAAAAACCTGGACGAGTTCCGGGAATTGACCGGCGGGATGTACCGCGCCTCCTACCGGGCGGCCTGGCTCTCGGCGCTTTTCTTGCCCACGGTGCAGTTCATCGCCGCCGTAGTGCTGGCCCTCATCGTGTGGTATGGTGGATTGCAGGCCCTCAACGGTGCGTTGACCGTTGGCGGCATCCACGCCTTCGTCTCCTATGTGACCTTCATGCTTTGGCCGGTGCAGGATTTGGCGCGCGTCTTTTCCGAGTTGCAGCGCGCCATTGCCAGCGCCGAGCGTATCTTCACGCTGGTGGATACCGAACCGGAGGTCAAAGATTTGCCCGAAGCGCGCCCCGTGGAGACACTGGCCGCTCCCATCACCTTCGACCACGTGGATTTTTACTACGAGGAGCGCAAACCGGTCATCCAGGATTTGTGCCTCACGGTGCAACCCGGCGAGACGGTTGCACTGGTCGGGCCGACCGGGGGCGGGAAATCCACCATCATCAACCTGCTGTGCCGTTTCTACGAACCGCGCCGCGGCGCTATCCGCATTGACGGGCGTGACTACCGCCAGTTCACCCTGGAGAGCATCCACCAGCGCATCGGCGTGGTCTTGCAGACTCCGCACCTGTTCAGCGGGAGCATTCGTGAGAACATCCGCTACGGACGCATGGAGGCTACGGATGCCGAAGTGGAAGAGGCCGCCCGCCTGGCGGGGGCGCACGACTTCATCATCACCCTGGAAAAAGGTTACGACACCGAAGTGGGTGAGGGCGGCGCGCTGCTCTCCACAGGGCAGAAACAGTTGCTCAGTTTGGCGCGGGCCATCCTGGCGCAGCCGGAAATCTTCGTCATGGACGAGGCCACTTCCAGCGTGGATACCCTCACGGAGGCCCTCATCCAGCGCGGCATGGAAACTCTGCTGGAGGGGCGCACCTCCTTCGTGGTGGCGCACCGCCTGAGCACTATCCGCCGCGCCGACCGCATCCTGGTTATCGAGGACGGACGCATCACCGAGAGCGGCACCCACGCCGAACTCCTGCGGCAGCGCGGGCATTACTACCGCCTGTACACCCAGCAATTCCGCCACGAACTGGAGAAGCGCTACGAACTGCGCCGCGCCCTGGCCTGAGTCCACGAATGG
>JANTFR010000137.1 GCA_024763355.1 Anaerolineales bacterium | reverse complement strand
AGGGCATCCATTCCATCTACAACCCGGAGCGGATTGCCTTCGGCGGGACGTGGGAGCAATTCCTGGCGGCGCCCTTCTTCAATCCGGCCCCTTTCTCTGTGGCGGAGGTGGACAGCATGGCGATTATCGGGCTGGCGGCAGGGACGAGCGCCCGGCAGGCCACCGCCGTCTTTGGCCCCATCCCGATTGACGGGTACGAAATCGACCCGGAAATCATCGCCGTGGGGCGCGATTACTTCGGGATGACCGAGCCCAACCTGAACGCCATCTCTCAGGACGGGCGCGTCGGACTTGCGCATAGCCAAAAGAAGTACGCCTTGATTGGGATTGATGCCTACCGTCCGCCCTACATCCCCTGGCACCTCACGACGCGAGAGTTCTTCGAGACGGTGCGGGCGCACCTCGAACCGGATGGGGCGGTCGCTATCAACGTGGGGCGCGCCCCCAACGACCGCCGTCTCATCGATGCCCTGGCGGGAACCATGCAGGCCGTCTTCCCCACCGTCTTCGTCATGGACGTGCCCGGCACCTTCAACTCTATCATCTACGCCACGGCGCAGCCCGCCTCCTGGGAGAACCTGGCCGGGAACTACGCCGCTCTGGAAGCCTCTCGCGCCGACCCCCTCCTGCTGGATAGCATCGCCCGCGCCTGGAATTATCGCCAGCCTACCCCGCCGCCGGAGGTAGTCTTCACCGACGACCGCGCCCCCATCGAATGGCTCACCAACGCTCTGATTTTTCGGTACGTGTTGGGAGAGTGAGAGGGGAGTACCACGTGTCAGGTGTCATGTATCATGTGTCAGGTGCGGCGTGCGAGGTGCGAAGTGCGAAGCGCGGCGGAGCAGTCCCCTAACTTTGCAACCCGCAACCCCGCAACCTCCTAACTCCGCAACCCCTAACCCCGCAACCCCCTAACCCGCAACTCCCTCCGTTGTCCATCCCCCCATGACCGACTCTCCCCCTCGCCCCCGTCTCCCTTACATGCCCGCTCTGGACGGCCTGCGGGCCGTGGCTGTGCTGGCCGTCTTCTTCTACCACGCCGATTTCCTGTGGGCGGCGGGGGGCTTTTTGGGCGTGGAGAGTTTCTTCGTCATCTCCGGTTTTCTCATCACCGCCCTCCTGCTGCGGGAGTGGCAGGGAAGCGGGAGACTGCGCCTGAGCCGCTTCTGGCTACGCCGCGCCCGGCGTCTCCTGCCGGCCCTGTGGCTGGTGCTGCTCATCGTCCCTCCGCTGACGGCGCGCTTCGCCCCGGATGCCCTTGCCCGTGTCCATGAGGACGTCCTGGCGGCGCTGGTGTATCTCACCAACTGGGTGTACATCGGGCGCGAGATTCCCTACTTCGAGCAGTTTGCCCGTCCCCCTCTCCTGCGTCACCTGTGGTCGCTGGCCGTGGAGGAGCAGTTCTATCTCCTCTGGCCGCTGACCCTGTGGCTGTTGCTGCGCCTGAGCGGCGGGCGGCGCAAGGCGCTCTCCGGGGTGGTTTTGCTCCTGGCGCTGCTCTCCACGGCGGAGATGGCTTTGCTCTACAATCCCCTCTCCGACCCGGCGCGGGTCTATTACGGCACGGATACCCGCGCCGCGGGCTTTCTCGTGGGCGCGGCCCTGGCCCTCCTGTGGCCGCCTCGTCGTGATGAGACCTTTACGCCCCGCACCAGCCTCTTGCTGGATGGCCTCGGATGGGCGGCGTTGGGCGGTTTGCTGCTCATCTTTGCCCGCCTGGACGAGTTCTCTCCGCACCTCTACCGCGGCGGCTTCCTGTTGACCGCTTCGGTGACGGCGGCTCTGGTGGCTGCCGGTGCGCATTCCCGCGGTTCCCTGACGCGCTTTCTCGGTCTGCCGCCCATGCGCTGGGTGGGGACGCGCAGTTACAGCATTTACCTGTGGCACTGGCCCTTGATGGCCCTCTTCCGCAGCGGTTTCGAGTGCGCCTGGTCGCCTGCCGCGTGCCTGGGTTTCCACGCCCTCGCCACCGCGCTGCTGGCGGAGGGCAGTTACCGCCTGGTAGAGCAGCCCATCCGCCGGGAGGGATTCCGCGCCTGGGGCCGCGCCTGGAGGGTGCGCTGGCGTCGCTGGCAGCCAGCCCGCCGCTGGGGGAGCGCCGTGCTCGGCGCGCTGCTCCTGACGGCGGTGGGCAGCGGCTGGTGGCCGCAGACCGCCTTCGGGAGCGCTGTATCGCCTTCCATAACGGTGCCGCCCCCAAGCGCCGCCCGTACCTCCGTTCCTACGCCCTCTCCCCGGCGGGATACCGCCACGCCTTTGCCGGAAACGCCTGCTCCCGCCGAGGGCCTTCCGGCAGCAACCCCCATCCCTTCCCTGCCGGTCGTTTCTTCCCCTACGCCGACTGCTTCGCCGCTGGCGCTCACCCTGCTGGGTGACTCGGTCATGGAAAGTACCTTACCCTTGTGGGAAGATGCCCTGGAGGGGCGTTTCTGGATGGAGGCCGCTCCCAAGCGCCGTATGGAGGATGCCCCGCCCCTGATTGAGACCCTGGCCGCTGAGGGACATCTGGCCCCGTCGGTGGTCGTGCACCTGGGAACCAACCGTCCTTTCGAGGCCGAGACCTTCGATGTCGTCATGGAAACGCTGCTGGCGCACGGTGTACAGCGGGTGTGGTTCGTGACCGTCCGGCGGCCCGTGCGCTGGGAGTACACGGTCAACAAGCGCATTGCAGAAGGTGTGGCGCGCTGGCCGCAGGCCTCCCTGGTGGACTGGTATGCGCTCTCCGAGCGGCAAGAGGGCTGGTTCGTGGAGGACAAGACCCACCTGAGTTACTATGGGGCCCGCGCCTACGTGGACGCCATCCTGCAAGCGGTGGGGCTGGCCGATGCACCCTGAGTACCCAACCCCCAATCCTCAATCCCCGACTCCCAATTTCCCATCTCATGTCCTCTCTCCGTTCTCTCCTCGTCTCTCTCCTCGTTCCCCCCGCGCTTGTGTTGAGCGTCGTGTGGGCGATGCTGCACCCCTGGTTCTACATCTTCGAGTACCACACCCCCGGTTTCCCCGCCGACCCTTACGGCTTCACTACGGAGGAGCGCATCCACTGGGCGCGCTATGCCGTGGATTACCTGCGCTATCACCGGGACATCTCTTATCTGGCCGACCTGCGTTTCCCGGAAGGGGAGCAGATTCCCGAACCCTCTTGCAGTTTCGTGGACGACTGCTCCCGTCTGTACAACGACCGCGAGTTGCAGCACATGGTGGACGTGCAGCGTGTCGTGGATGGAGCGCTGCGCGTCTGGCAGATTTCCCTCCTGGGGCTGCTGGCCTTGGGGGTGTGGGCCTGGAAAGGCAACTGGCTGGATGAATTCCGCCGGGCGGCGGGGCGCGGCGGCCTGTGGACTGCTGGGTTCAGCGCCTTCATCATCCTCTTCGTGCTGGTGGGCTTCGGCGTGATTTTCGTCTGGTTCCACGAAATCTTCTTCGCCAGCGGGACGTGGGTGTTCTACTACTCCGACACCCTCATCCGTCTCTTCCCGGAGCGCTTCTGGCGGGATGCTTTCCTGTTCGTCGCGGGCATCCCGGCGCTGGCGGGGGTGCTGTTGTGGAAGGCGGCGAAATCGCGGGGGTAGGCGTTGCGAGGTTGCGCGGGTAGGGGTCGCGGGGTTAGGGGGTCGCTTCGCCGCACTCCGCACTTCGCACTTCGCACCTTCTCACATATCCGGCGTACCGGCGGGTTTCAGGTCGCGGACGTTGAGTTGCAGGGTGATGCGCCCGTTGTACTCGTTACGCTCGAAGGTGTAGAGCAGGTCGACGCGCTCCGGCAGGGCGTTGTGCCAATGCCCCTGGCGGAAGGCAATCGCGTCGTAGGTGATGCGTCCGTCGGTGACCTTGAGTTTCAGGTGCGCGCCCTCCTTGCCCACGGCGCGGCTGAAGGCAACCCGCAAATCGCGGGAGACGAAGACCGCCGCGGGGTTGCCGTATCCCGTGGGCTGCATCCAGTCCAGATAGCGGAGCACATCGGGGGTCAGGTCGCTGAGGGGGATTTCCATATCGGCCACCAGTTTGGGACGTAAATCCGCCTCCTGCAACTGTTCGGCGGCGAGGTCTTCCAGGCGTTCCACCAGTTCGGGGAGGTTTTCGTTGCGGACGGTGAAACCGGCTGCCGCGGCGTGGCCTCCGTGGCGCACCAGCAGGTCGGCGCAGGCATCCAGGGCCTCGGTGATGTGGAATTCCGGAATGCTGCGGCAGGAAGCAACCGTGTATTCCGCCCCCCGCTGCCCGACGATGGCGGGGCGGTAGTGCTGCTCCACGAGGCGGGAGGCAGCCAGCCCCACCACGCCGCGGTTGAAATCGGGATGGGCGGCAAAGAGCAGGGGCGCGTCCTCCCGGCCTTGCAAGGCAATCTTCTCGGCGGCCTCCTGAATTTCGCGGGTGATGCGCTGGCGCTCGGCGTTTTGGGCGTGGAGTTGCTGAGCCAGTTGCCCGGCCAGGAAAAGGTCGTCGGTGAGCAGCAGGTCGAGGGCGGCCAGGGCGGTATCCAGGCGTCCGGCGGCGTTGAGGCGCGGCCCCAGGCGGAAACCGATGTCGGCGGCGGTGATGCGCTCGGGATGCACGCCCGCCAGTTGCATCAGGGCGTAAAGTCCCTGACGGCGTGGGGCGCGTAACTTCTCCAGGCCGGCGCGTACCAGGGCGCGGTTTTCCATTTCCAGAGGCGCGAGGTCGGCTACCGTGCCGAGGGCCACCAGGTCGAGATAATCCCCTGCATCCAGGCCGGAGTTGCGCATAGTCAGTGCGGAGACTATTTTGTAGGCCAGTCCCACGCCCGCCAGCATCTTGTCCGGGTAGGGGTCGCCCGCCTGTTTAGGGTTGATGACCGCCAGTGCGGGGGGCAATTCCTCGCCGGGGTGATGATGGTCGCTGACGATGACATCCATGCCCAGCGCCTGGGCGTGTTCCACCTCGGCGGGGGAGCGGATGCCGCAGTCCACGGTGACCACCAGCCCCACTCCCTCGGCGTGGAGGGCGTCCAGGGCCTCCACGTTGAGGCCGTAGCCCTCGTCGAAGCGGTTGGGGATGTAGGGACGCACTTCGCCGCCGAGCCTCCGCAAAGCGTGGCTTAGCAGGGCGGTGGAGGTCACCCCGTCGGCGTCGTAATCGCCGTAGACGGCAATCTGTTCGCCGTGTTCCAGGGCGCGGCGCAGGCGCTCCACGGCGGCCTCCATGCCCAGGAGAGCGAAGGGGTCGGTGATGTCGGGCGGTTCGGCGCGCAGGTAGGCGCGGGCCGCTTCGGGGGTGGCGTACCCGCGGTTGTAGAGCAGTTGCCGCAGGACGGGCGCGGCGTTGCTCAGGGCGCGGTCGGCCTGCGGGGGGAGGGGGGGAAGCACCTCCCAGCGTTTTCGGGGAATTTTCATGGGGCGGCTTGTTTCTCCAAGGCGGTTCGTTCGGCCAGCGCCAGCGCGCCCATCAGGCCGGCGTTATCTCCCAGCGTGGCGGTGGTAACGGTCAGGTTTTTCAAATATTCCGGCGACATGACGTGCGCTTGCATGGCGGCGCGCAGGGGGTCGAGGAGCAAATCGCCGCTCCGCGAGACGCCCCCGCCGATGACGAGGCAGGTGGGGTTGAAGATGTGCAAATAGTCGGCCAGGGCAACTCCGATGTAATACCCCGCCTGGGCCAGGAGTTCGCGGGCCAGGGCATCGCCTTTGGCGGCGGCCTCGGCGATTTGTTTCGCGGCGGGAGGCGGATGGAGGCTCAGTTCGGAGGGAATACCGCTTTCCAGAGCGGCACGCGCCTGACGGGCGATTGCCGTCCCTGAGGCTACGGCTTCCAGATGCCCCCGCTGCCCGCAGCCGCACAGCGGCCCGTCGGGAAGGACGGTAAGATGGCCGAGTTCTCCTGCCAGCCCACGCGCTCCGTGCAGGATATGGTCGTTCAGGATGACGCCGCCCCCGATGCCGGTGCTGATGGTCAGGTAGAGCAGGTAGTGGTGTCCGCGCCCCGCTCCGAAACGCCATTCGCCCAGGGCGGCCAGGTTGGCGTCGTTGTCCATCGCCGCGGGGACGCCGAAGCGCGCTTCCAGGCGGGCGGGCAAAGGGTAGTCGCGCCATTGGGGGATGTTGGGGGCGGTCAGGAGCACCCCTTGCTGGAAATCTATCGGGCCGGGGAGGGCGGCGGCGATGGCGCGCACCGCGCCGCCAGAGGGCCAGACGCTTTCGACCAGGTGGAAAAGGGTCTCTTCTGGGGTGCTGCCGGGGGTTTGGGTGGGGACTTTGCGGATTTCCTGCGGGGTATGAGCGCCGAGGGCGAAGCGCGCCGCCCGCATTTGGGTTCCGCCGATGTCAAGGGCGATGAGGGTGTCCATGCGGGTAAGTATAGAGGCAAGTGGGAAAGTGTGCAAGTTGAAAAGTCGGAAAGTTTGCAAGCGGGGAAAGGAGGAAGTGGTGAGGCGGGGAGATGGCGAGATGGGGCGGCGGGCGACTTGCCGAATTGGGGATGCCGGGGTAAGATGAACGCGTCAGATTAGACTGCCTCGCAACCCTGCTCCCATCTAACATCTCCTCTCCCATGTCCCCTGTCTGGAACGCCTTCAAAAATCTCTCTCGCTGGTTGACCCCCGGTTTGGGCATCAAACGCTGGCTGCTGGTGCTGCTGGCGGGGACGACGCTTGTGGCGATTGGATTCGGGGTCGCCGTCCTGGATTTCTACCGCAACGCGCCCGATACCTGGTGGCTGCCGGTGCTCTCCTCCCTCGCTCTGCGCGCTCTGGCGCGTCCCGTGCGGGTGGCGATTTTCGGAACCCTGGGGCTGGTGCTGATGGGACTGGGCATTTGGGGCATGAACCGCGCTTTGTTGGAACCTTTCCGTCCGCAGCATGGCTCCGTAGTGGATGCCGTGGTGGCTTACCGTCGAAAGGGGCGCGGCCCGCGTATCGTTGCCATCGGGGGGGGACACGGCCTTGCCAATCTGCTGCGCGGCCTGAAAGCCTATTCCCATAACATCACCGCCGTGGTCACGGTGGCGGATGACGGCGGTTCTTCGGGGCGGCTGCGCGCTTCCCTGGGTATCCTGCCCCCCGGAGACATCCGTAACTGTCTGGCGGCGCTTTCCAATGACGAGGCCCTGCTGACCCAACTTTTCCAATACCGCTTCGGGAATGATGTGGAGGGTCTGGAGGGCCATTCCTT
>JANTFR010000136.1 GCA_024763355.1 Anaerolineales bacterium | reverse complement strand
AACCGGGGTCGAGGGTGGTGTAGACGGTGAAGCCGGAGCGGTACATAGTTTGCGGGTCGAACTGGCTTTCGAGCAGACTGCGGACGTAATTGACCCAGTGCGGGTAGCGGATTTGGACATCCGGATTGTGAAAGGTGTACTGGCGGAGTTCCTCCAGCGCCTGGGCGGCGGTGACCGCATCCACGCAGACCGGCTGCTGGTTGTTACTGACGTAGATGCAGCCCTGCTCCTGACTGGCCTGGAACATGAGCACCAGCACTTGATTGGCGCGCTCCAGGGTGACATCGCGGTTGGTGTACACATCGTACACGGAGGGGGCCTGCGGCAGGCCGGCCAGGAAAGCGGATTGCGCCAGGGTGAGTTTGTCGGCGCTGACGCCGAAGTAGGTCTCGGCGGCGGCCTCCACTCCGTAGGCCAGGTTGCCATAGTAGATTTCGTTGAGGTAGAGTTCCAGAATTTCGTCTTTGGAGTAGCGGCGGGTGATTTCGGCGGCCAGGATGATTTCCCGCGCCTTGCGGCGGTAGGAACGCTCGAAACGCTCCTCCGGCCCCAGGAGCAGGATGCGCGCCAACTGCTGCGTGATGGTGGAGGCCCCCGAAACGACCTCCCCGCTGGTGTAGTTCTGCCACAGGGCGCGCAAGACGGCCACGGGGTCGAAGCCGGGATGCGAGTAGAAGCCCTTGTCTTCGGTAGCAATCGTAGCCGCCACCAGGTAGGGCGAGATTTTGTCCAGGGTGACGTAGGTGCGCCGCCCGGCGGAGGGGTCAATCACCTCGTAGAGGACGTTCCCGTTGCGGTCGAGGATGCGGGTGGTCTCGAATTTGGCCGCCCGCTGGCGCAGAGTGGCAACATCCGGCAGGGTGGAGGCAATCTGGTAGTACTGGTACAGCCCGATGGAGGCTCCCAACAGCCCCAGGATGACCAGCAGGAACAGCCCCGCGATGGCAAGCCGCAGGAAGCATCCCAGACTGCGCCGCCAGCCGGGAACGGGGGGCGGCACGGGACGGGAAGGCGGAGAAGCGGCGGCAGGCTGGATGGGGCGGCTGGGAGGCCGATAGGCCGCCGGAGAGACCTGCGTGGCGCCCAGGTCTTCCTGCTCGACGCGGCGCGGCAGGGGCATGCCGGAAGCGTCCACGCGGGGAGGCTTGCGGGGCGGAAGCGCGCCGGGGGGCGGGGGAAGGGTGGCTTCGTACCCGGAGGAAGCGCCCACCTTGCGGGGCTGCGTATCCTCCACGGAGGGGGCGGGAGCGGACTCCCTTTGGGGGGACGCGGCGCTTTGGGAAGCGGCAGCCCCTTCGAAGGAGGCCCGTTCCGGGGCGTCGGCGGGGGGCAGGGCCTCGGCGGGACGCGTCTCCGCTTCGAGGGCCTCCATCTCCTCGGTCAGGCCATCCAGCAGCGCCGGGGATTCTTCGCCGCCGCTCTCCTGCGCGGTTTCCGCGTCCATCGCGAGCGTGGGCAGCCCGGCGCCCAGTTCTTCTTCAACTTCCTCGGCCTCGTGCAGCAGACGGCGGAAACGCCGCCGGGGGTCTTCTTCTTCGGGGGTTGGGGGAGGAGCGTTTTCGTCAGGCATGAGGGGTATCGGGCCGGCTGAGCACCAGCACCGTCCAGGTTCCTTTCATCACCGATTTGTCGTCCTGGTTGCGCACGTCGATGCGGATGAGCACCGAGCCGCCGCCCAGCCGGGGGGCGGGTTTGGTCTCGGTGACGGTCAGCACGGCATGGACGGTGTCGCCCAGGTAGACGGGGCGGGAGAACTTCCAGGAGTTGATTTCACGGAAGGCAATCACCGTGCCTTCCATGATGCCGGTTTGCACGGCCAGGCCGGAGGCAATGGAGAGCACCAGCAGGCCGTGGGCGACGCGCTTCCCGAAGGGGGTGTTTTTGCTGTATTCGGCGTCTACGTGCATCTGGTTGTAGTCGCCGGAAAGGCCGGCAAAGGCGACCACGTCCGCTTCGGTAACGGTGCGTCCGGCGGTGACGATTTTCTGGCCGACTTCAAACTCTTCGAAGTACAGGCCGCGGCGAATGGGGGAAGGTGAGGACATGGGGAACTCCGGGAGGTGAGGGTGTCAAGTGTCACGTATCAAGTGTCACGTATCAAGTGCAATGTAGGACATGCGTTTCGCTTGTCCCGCGGGCGTGCGGGGCGCAACCACCCGACTAATTCTAGCACAACTGCGGTACAATCAGTCCATGCCCGCCTGGAACCTGCCATTGGAAAATCTCGAAGCCCTCACCCTGGCCGCCGACGTGCGCTTTGGGGGCAGCGACTACCTGGATGACCACATCTGGGCGCTGACCACGCGGGGAGGCGAACCGCCCGCCCTTTCCCTGCGCACCACCTTCGGACTGCGTGCCCGCCGCCTGCGCCTCTTCCCGCGCTGGGTGGAAACTGAAGTCCCCGTCGAAAACCCGGCGGATTTCGCCGCGCCGCCCGTCATCCGGAGCGCGTATCCCAATTTCGCCCATCTGACCTGTACACCGCTGGAGGGGATAGACGCCGACCTCACTTACCTGGTTCCCCACGCCCACGGAGTCGGCGGCGTGATGCAGGTACACAACACGGGACGTAAAGCGCGCTCCCTGCGCCTGGAATGGGCCGCCCTCCTCCAGCCGGGAGGCGAAGGCGGCCACCGCATGACCGTCCGCCAGCACGAGACGGGAACCTGGTTCCTGCACGGGCAAAGCGGCGACCTGCACAGCGTCGTCCTCCTGCGAGGCGAGGCCCAACCTTCACCTGGCCCTCACCCCGCCCTGGCCCTCACCGTGACTCTCAAACGCGGCCAGGGCGCCGAACTCGTCTGGGCGCAGGCCGCCGCCGCTACCCCGGAGGAGGCTTACCGGCAGGCCGCCGAGGTCTTGCAGCGCAACGCCGAGGCCGACCGGACGCGGGTCGAACTGCTCAATGCCGGGATGGTGGACATCCACACCGGCAACCCGGCCTGGGACCAACTCTTCGCCCTCGGCAACCAGCGCGCCTGCGGCCTGCTGAGCGGCGCGCCTCCCCACCTGCCGCATCCCGCCCCCGTCCTCAGCCGCCATCCCGACCACGGCTACTCCGCCCGCGGCGACGGGGCCGATTACCCTCCCGCCTGGCTCAACGGCCACATCCTGTGGAACGCCGCCTACCTGGCCTCCTACTTCCTGACCGGCTACCCCGAACTGGCCGCCGGCATCCTCGAAAACTTCCTCAGCCTCCAGAACCCCGAAACCGGCGGCATCCCCAACAACCCCAACCAGGTCAACGGTAGCGCGGCGACCCTGGCAACTCCCATGCTGGCGAACATGGCCTGGCAGGTTTACCTGCGTCTGCGCCGCAAGGAGTTTCTGGAACGCGTCTTCGACCCCCTCTACCGTTTCCTGCAAGCCTGGCTGAGCGAAGATAACGACAGCGACGGCGACGGCCTCCCCGAATGGCAATCCCTGCGCCAACTCAACCTGCTCGACCACCCCATTTTCGCCCACTGGCATCCCTGGTCGCAGGGCGCGGCCCTCGCCACCGTCGAATCCCCCTCCCTGCTGGCGCTCCTGTACCGCGAAGCGGTCTCTCTGCTGCGCATGGCCGACGTTTTGGAGCGCGCTACCGTCCGGCCGGCGCTGGAGGCCATCCGCGACAACCTGCAAAGCGCCGTGGAAGCCTCCTGGGATGAGACCGAGATGACCTACCTCAACTGGGACCGTGACACCCATCACAGCCCCTGGGAAGAAAATCTGGGGACTTACCGGGCTGAGGGCAGTTACCGGCTGGAAAAGGATTTCTCCCCCCCGAAACGTCCCGTTGCCCGCCTGGATTTCGAGGGCACCTCCCCCTCGGATGTACGCCTCACCCTGAAAGGCGAAGCCCCCAACGGCTCCCTTCTGGAGGTCGTCCTGGCTGGCCCGGCGTGGCGCTGGTATCCGGGGCGCGGCGACGCTACCTCCCCGCAGGTCTTCCGCCGCCTGGAGAGCATCCACATCGAGCATTTGCCCGCCGGCGCGCATCTGTACATCGCTACCACCGCTTTGCACCGTCAAACGCTGGATTTGCTCCTCCCCCTGACGGGCGGCCTGGCCGCCCCGCCCCGCGCCCGCTATCTGATAGAAGAAACCCTTCTCGATGCGGAAAAATACTGGCAGCCGCACGGTATCCCTCTGGCCCCCTGGCATCAGGCTCCCGCCCGTCCCTTGCAGATGGTCTCCCTGCAATGGAACACCTGGATTGGCTACGGCCTGCTGCGCTACGGGTACCGCCAGCAGAGCGCAGAACTCGTCACCCGCCTGATGGACGCCCTGACGCACAGTCTGGAAAGCAGCGGCTCCCTGCCCCAGCAACACCACTGCCGCACGGGAAAAGGCGAGGGCGAGCGCAACACGCTGGAGAGTTTGCCGCCCATCGGGCTATTCCTGGAAACACTGGGGATACGCATCTACACCCAATGGCGTCTGCGCCTGGAGGGGCGCAACCCCTTCCCCTGGCCGGTGGAAGTGCGCTTCCGGGGACTGCACATCCATCGCGGCGCGGCCCTGACCGAAATCACCTTCCCCGACGGCCAGCGCGTCACCGTGGACGACCCCGCGCCCTGCGTGGTAAGCGCCGCCGTCAAGTGACAGCGGAAGTCATCCTCCAGGCACGGACTACTCGTGGAACTCCTCCACCTGGTAAACGGAAACATCCAGGGGTTTGCGCCGCCACAAGTCAGGGGGAGCACCCATCTTGAGGCACAACTGGCTGAGGAATTCCGCCGCATCGGGGAGTTTCTCCCACACCTGGGGGAGGAAGGTCGCCCGGCGCAGTCCGTCACTCAGCACCACGCCATCCACGCCGGGGCGCAGTTTGCGGAGTAAATCTTCCGGGGAGGCGTATTCCAGCGGAACGGATGGGGTAAGCCGCGAAACTTCAATTTCGATTTCGGGCAACTCCTCCGGGCGGAGGGGCGGAAAGCGGTAATCCTGGGTCGCAGCAGCCACGGCGTGCTCCTGCACATCCAGCGCCAGGGGCTGGTAGGCCTCCAGGGTGCCGATACAGCCGCGCAGTGCCCCGCGACGCGTCAGGGTGACAAAAGAGGCGCCCTTCTCCCGCAAACGGGGCGGGAGGGAGGCCAAATCCAGGCGGGGCAGCGGCTTGCCCCACACGGCAGCGGTAATGGCATCACGCGCTATGGTGAGCAGCAGAGCGCGCTCTTCGGGGGACAAAGGAGTATCCATAGGAATCACACCAGCGAACGGTACTGTCGGTCGAAATACAACAAGGGAGCACCATCATCAAAAGCGCGGGCAGCCACCACCTCGGCAAGGAAAACGGTGTGCGTGCCCGCCGGGATGGTCTGGACAATACGGCAATCGAACCAGGCCAGGCTGCCCTCCAGCAAGGGCGCGCCCGTCACCAGGGCGGCGGTTGCAAGACCCGCGAAACGGTCTGCATCCTCCACATCACGCCCGGCAAAACGATTGGAAATTTCTTCCTGCCCGCGAGCCAGGATGCTGACGCCGAAGTGACCGGCACGTTCTACCAGCCCGTGGGTACGGCTCTCTCTCCACAGGGCAATCAGCACCAGGGGCGGTTCCAGAGAGACTGAAGTGAAAGAACTGACGGTCATGCCGTGGCGTTGCCCGTCCACGGCGGCGGTGACTACGGTAATGCCTGTAGCCCATTTTCGCATGGCTTGACGGAGGTCTTCTGAAAGTTTCATGTCTTCATCTTACTGCGCCTGTAATGGAACGTCAAGAGACGCGAACTTGCCACGACGATGCCTTTAAGGTACTATCAGGACATGTTACGTCGGATTGTAAGTCAAGTACTCCTGATTGCGGCGGGCGGTGCGCTGCTCGCCACGCTTTTTACGGCCCTCACTTCCCAAAGTCTTCTGGCGGGAGAAGCCATGCCTGCGCCCTATGCGCTGCCGACCCCCGAAGGCACGAGCGCCAGCAACGGGAATTCTCCCCGCGCCCGCCTCCGCATTGGCATCGTCTCCGGACACTGGGGAAATGATTCGGGCGCCGTGTGTCCTGATGGTTTAACCGAGATGCAGGTCAACCTGGAAATCGCTTCGCGGGTGCAGCAAAAACTCTCGCAGGAGGGCTTTACGGTGGACCTCCTCAAGGAGTTCGACCCCCGTTTGCAGGGCTACCGCGCCCAGGCGTTGCTCTCCATTCACGCCGATTCGTGCGAGTACATCAATGACCAGGCCACCGGCTTCAAAATCGCCCCCGCGTTGGGCAGCACCCAGCCGGAACGCGCCGCCCGTCTGATGGACTGCATCAAGGCGCGTTATGCCCAACGCACCGGTCTGCCTTACCACAATAGCGTGACCCCCGACATGAGCAGTTACCACGCCTTCAGCGAAATCAACCCCGATACCCCGGCCGCCATCATCGAAACCGGCTTCCTCAATTTGGACAGGCAAATCCTGACCCAGCAGCCCGACCTCATCGCCCAGGGCATCGTGGACGGGTTGCTGTGCTACTTATACAACGAGCCGATTGAGCCGTGACGACACGCCACGTACCACATACCCCTACTACGCCGCACAACTACCGAGACGCTCTGCGAGAAGCCAAAGCCGCCTTGCAGCGCGGAGAGCGGCGCGCCGCGCGTCGTTGGGCCGAACGCGCCGTGGCGCTGGAGCCGGAGAACGAGGAAGGATGGCTGTTCCTGGCCGCCGTGGCCGCACCGCGCGCCAGCGTGGCGTATCTGAACCGCGCTTTGCGCCTCAACCCATCCAGCGCCCGCGCCCGCAAGGGACTGGCATGGGCCTTGCAACGCCTGGAGACTCGTCCCGAGGGGCCTCAGACTGTGCCGCCCCCGCCCGCCCCGGCAGTGATGCGCCGCGCCGCAGCCTTGCCGCTACCTGCCGAGCGCCGTTCCCCGCCGTGGCTGCTGCTGGCGGTGAGCGCAGCGCTCGTTCTTCTCTTGTGGGCGGCGCGTCCCTTGCTGCCCTCCCTCATCGCGGCGGGGAAACCCGCGGCCCGCGCCCTGGCGCAGGTCTTCATCAGCCCCACGCCGACCCCTACGGCGACCTTCACCCCCACGCCTACTTTCACCCCGACGGCCACGTTCACGTCCACCCCGACCCCCACGCCGACGGATACACCAACTCCAACCCCCACCTTCACAGCCACCCCTACGGCCACGGCGACGGATACCCCCGCCCCCACCGCCACGCCGCCCCCGCTCCCTACCGATGTTCCGCCCACGGAAGTTTCGTCATCCTACGGGCAACTCTCCCCCGGCGTGGAGAGAGGC
>JANTFR010000135.1 GCA_024763355.1 Anaerolineales bacterium | reverse complement strand
GAGTGCATTATAACGGACTGGCGGCGAAGCGTCAACAAAAAAGCCCCGCCTCGCGGCGGGGCTGAGCGATACTGGAAGTATCAGACGGTGAGAATGGTTTTGGTAAGTTTATATGCCAGATAGTTAATAGTGAGACATATTCGTTCGAGAAAAACAAGAGCGATGAATAAGGCCAGGCCAAAGATAGCCAAATCGTAAAGCACATGAAAGGGTTCAGGGGGAGGAAACATCACATAGCGCATCACCATTCCCAAGAAATGTGCCGCTTCCTGAGAAAGCAAGGCAATGACATACCAAGTTTTAAATGTTGTGGAAGACGTGGGATGGTAAGAATGGATTTGCTCCATGACAAGAGCCACACTGGCCACAATCATCAGCAAGAGTACATGTAAAACGAATTTTTTCAGGCCGTACTCCTGTCCCAAGGCCTTAGCAACCATCTTTCCATGAACAATCAACATGGCCGCTACAACCAACCCCGTAGCAAAAAGCATGAAGTCAGGGAAAAAGCGAATATGCTGTTTATCAATACCATACGAGATAATGCCAATACTCACGAGAAAACCAAGGCCAATAACCAGGCCCCCTGCAACTATTTTTGGGAGGTCCGCGCCGCCCTTGTCAGGAGCAATCAATACTTTGTATCCCAAGTAGGCTCCCCCTAGCAGGGTTAAATACAACACCACCAATGCAAATGAGGCGATGAAATACTCTGCCACACGAGGCATCTTCCCGATGAGACGACCTTGCTGCTGCATATTCTCCCTCCCAGACCCGTGCTACTGCGGATAGAATTAGTAAATGCTGCCTTGAACAGAAACGTGCTTTTCCAACCGGGTGTTCCTGAAGACGTGGTGTCAACGCAAGAAGAACAGGGCCCTGTTTCTCTGATTACCTGGCCCCCAGGTAACACATTAAGTTTTTCTCATTTTACCACCCTTGCACATAATATCCAACAAGCAATCTGTCTTGCCTAAAAAATTTGTAAGGTGCGGAAGTGCCGACGAAGTTACTACATCCGGAGAGGCAAGGACTCTTCCGAAACGAGAACTGGAGTGCGATACAATAGAGAACAAATCTGCGTTCACGCGCAACCCCGGAGGCAAAAGTATGCCGCAAGCAACCTTTCATTTTCCCCGCGGATTTTTATGGGGGACGGCCACCGCCGCCCATCAGGTAGAAGGGCACAACACCAACAACACCTGGTATGCCTGGGAACAAGCCGGACACACGGCGGACACCTGTGACCTGGCTTGCGACTGGTGGGGAGGCCGCTGGCGGGAAGACCTGGATAGGGCCGCAGAAAGCGGACAAAACGCGCACCGCTTTTCGGTGGAATGGAGCCGCATCCAACCCAAGATAGACCGCTGGGACGAGGCCGCCCTGGACCACTACCGCCAGATGCTACAAGGGATGTACGAGCGCGGCCTGACGCCCGTGGTTACCCTGCATCACTTCAGCGACCCCTTGTGGTTCGCCGAGCAAGGCGGCTGGGAGAACGATAAGGCGATAGGGCAATTTGTGGAATTTGTCAAGAAAGTGGTAAGCGCCTTGAAGGAATACGTGCCCCTGTGGTGTACCTTCAACGAACCCAATGTCTACGCCACGATGGGGTACATAATGGGGGTTTTCCCGCCGGGGCGCACCGGCGATATGGCCACCGCACAGCGTGTGATGCTGAACATGGTCCGGGCACACGCCGCGGCCTACGAAGTCATCCACCGCCTGCATCCGGTTGCTCGCGTGGGTATGGTGCTCAATTACCGGGGATTTTCCCCCGCCCGCGGCTGGATGCCGTTCGACGCCGGGATTGCCAGGCTGCAATCCCGCTTGTACAACGACCTGATACCCGCCACCCTGCGGGACGGGGTTTTTCGGGGGCTGCCCCGCCGGATACGCATACCCGAGGCTCGCGGCAAGCAGGATTTTCTGGGCATCAACTACTACACCCGAGACCTGGTGGCTTTTGTTCCCTGGAAGCCTGCCGATTTGTTCTCGCGCCGTTTTTATCCGCCGGACGCGCCGTTAAGTGAGACGGGGTTCATCGCCCACCAACCGGAAGGGATGTTCGCGGCTCTCAAATGGGGATTGCAATTCGATGTGCCCCTGATTGTGACCGAAAACGGCGTGGAAGACAGCCAGGATACCCTGCGGCCGCGCTACCTGGTCGAACACGTCCATCAGGTGTGGCGGGCGGTAAATTTCAATTGGCCAGTCAAGGGCTACTTCCACTGGACGCTGGTGGACAATTTCGAGTGGGAACGCGGCTGGCAGCAGCGTTTCGGGTTGTGGGCGCTGGAACGCGAGACCCAGGCGCGGCGTAAACGTCCCAGCGCAGACCTGTATGCCGCCATCTGCCGGGAAAACGGGATTTCCTACGCGATGGTGGAACGGTACGCGCCTGATGCGTTGGCGGCGCTTTTCCCGTAGAGGGCCGGGCTGATAATCTTCTGCCGCGCTCTTGATGCGTTCCTCCCTTGTGGTATAATTCCGCCCGCTTGGGAGAGAAACCCTGAGTACTTTTTTTATGGAGAGGTAGCGTAGTCTGGCCTAACGCGCACGCCTGGAGAGCGTGTGAGCCTTCGGGCTCCGTGGGTTCGAATCCCACCCTCTCCGCCAGAACAAATGCCCCGCTGAATAGCGGGGCATGTCCATTTTAAGGTAGAGAAGAGTTCAAAGCGGATTGTCCGAGTCAGCAAGAGGACGGGTTTTCAATCGCGGAGCGGGCAAAGCCCGTTCATACACTACAACGCAGTCGCGTCCACTCTGCTTAGCACGATACAAAGCCTGGTCGGCCATCGAAATAAGCGTAGCGCCATCTTCGCTATGTTTGGGAAACATAGAAATTCCTGCCGAAAGGGTGGGGTTCTCGTGGGGGGGAACGTTGGGAGCCACAACCTGAGAGAACAGGGAGCGCCATTTTTCGGCAATACGAACGGCTTGCTCTGCTTTTACGTCGGAAAGCACCACCAAAAACTCTTCTCCGCCATAACGACAGGGGATATCCGTTTTTCTGGTATGTATCAACAATATCTCTCCCAGCCCCTTGAGCAAGACGTCGCCAATATCATGCCCGTAGGTGTCATTAAAGCGCTTGAAGTGGTCAATATCCAACATGACTACGCACAAGGTGCGTCGGTTGTGGCGATGGACAGCCAAGACTTCTTCCAAACGGTCGCTCAAGTAACGGCGGTTGAAGAGATTGGTCAGAGGGTCCCGCACAGCCTGAATCTGCAAGCGCTCGTTGGCACGCGCTAGTTCCCGACTGATACGCTCCATCTCATCCAGTTCCTTTTGCAAGGCGGCAGAGAGACGCGCATTAGCCAGAGCCACCCCCAAAGTCGCAGCAACTGTCGTCAGTATATCGATTTGCCGCGGGGTAAAGGCATGTTCTTTCTCATAATCCTGAATGCTGATAACACCAATAGTTTCCCCGGCAACGATGATAGGGACACCTGCCCAGGTCTTGGCGACCTTATCGGGTGGTATATGCACCACGTTGTACTGCTCTCCCCGCTGACTAAAATTTTCGTCGATGATAAGCGGCTGGCGGGTGCGGATGACGTAGGAAGTAATTCCCTCCCCGTACCGCAGAGTCGGACCGGGAGTAGCCTCCCCGTCCAAATTCCAGTACGGGATGGTAATGAGACCTTTCTCCTTTTCGTAGAACGCCACATAAACGGCTTGCACTTCCAGCGCCTGTCGCACGCGTTCGCCAATGGCACGCGCCAAGACATCCGGCTCGGTCTGAGAAGCCGCGACCTGGCTGACTTCGTATAAAAGGTGCACATGCCGCAAGTTGCGCTCCAGAGCCGTTGACTGGATTTCAATCTGGCGGCGGGCCTCCTCTTCCGCGGTAATATCTCGCCCGGTAATTACCACGCCGATATATTGTCCGCTTTCCTCATAAATGGGCAATATCTGTACAGCGACGAATCGGGGTTCGCCGCTCCCCGTCTCGATAGAGATGTTCTCTATTCTGCCATATTCTCTTTGTTCGATTTTCTGCAGCACCACATCCCAGGGTGAGGAAGACAAAATCGAGACCGGCTTTCCAACAATCTCATCCAAAGCATATCCGCTCAATTCCAGCCAACGAGCATTGGCATCCACCACAAACCCGTCTGCATTGACCATCAAACCCGCATCCGCGTTCTGGCGGAAGAAGAGGTGATACGCCACGGGGCGCAACGCGAATACCGGACGAGAGAAGAAGGCCCATGCCAGAATCGGGGCTGACACCAGAATAGGCACAGTAACCATCACGCTGAGAGGATAGCGGTAGGGGTCAATCAGATACAACACATTGCTGAGCGTAGCAGGAAAAGCGCTGATAGTAAAAGCCAGAGCCAGGTGCCGATATAGTTGAGGTTGCTTAATGGTCTGCCAGTACGCCAACAGAAATCCCAGCACGGCCAGGCTGTAATGGTAGGTAGCAAAAACCCAAAAGAAAAAGCCGTGCTCATAGACAGCCGTCTCAGCATACGGAAGCAGCCAGGTATTCAGCCAATATAAATGATGATATTGATTGGTCCACACAGCCAGCAACGTGAGCATCGGGATAAACCAGACGCTGATTTCGACGCGGCGGCTCATCCAGGGCTGCCGGGTATAAGCAGCCACGAATAAGAACCAGGCTGGTATTATCAATGCCAGACCCACATACTGCATTTTCCCCCAGAATATTTTTCCCGCCAGCGTCGGGACAAGCACCTCCATCCCCACTGCCGCGGCGAATTCCCCTGCCCCCAACACGGCGAGCATGAAATAGCGCCCGGATTTCGTATGGACATGGCGGCTAATGATGGCAACAATTCCTACCGCTACCAAGGCGCTGGTAAAATCCAAAGCCGCTTTCCAGGGAAGATTAAGGAACAAGAACATGATATATATCACACACAAAAAGGCACAATGCTTGGAACATTGTACCTTTGAAAGGGAATACCAACAAGGAAAGCACTGCTCACAGCGGTTCGAAACGCGCCGTGAAGTGCCGCAGCAGTTCGGGGGCGTACGTCATCCGGTAGCCGCGCAGCGCCTCCGCCTCGGCGGCAATCTCTATCAGCGTTTCGGCTACGTAATCCATGTGACTTTGGGTGTACACCCGCCGCGGGATTGCCAGACGCACCAGTTCCAGGTCGGGATAGACCATCTCGCCGCTCTCCGGGTCGGGATGGGCGAACATGACTGAGCCGATTTCCACCCCGCGAATGCCGCCCCGCCGGTAAAGTTCCACCGCCAGCGCCTGCCCCGGAAAGGCTGCGTGCGGGATATGCGGCAGCAGACGGCCTGCATCCACATAGACGGCATGCCCGCCCGGCGGTAAGATGACCGGCACGCCCCCTTCGGCCAGCCGTTCCGTGAGGTAGGCGGTCTGTCCCAGGCGGTAAGCCAGGTAGGTCTCGTCCAGCCCCTCGCGCAGCCCCACCGCCAGCGCCTCCAGGTCGCGCCCCGCCAGCCCGCCGTAGGTGGGAAAACCCTCCCGCAGGATGAGGGCCTGCTTCGCGCGTTCGAAAAGGGCCTCGTCGTTCATCGCCAGGAAGCCGCCGATATTGACGATGGCATCCTTCTTGGCGCTCATCGTCGCGCCGTCGGCCAGGGAAAACATTTCGCGGGCAATTTCCAGCGGGGTCTTGTCGGCGTAGCCGGGTTCGCGCACTTTGATGAAATAGGCATTCTCGGCAAAGCGGCAGGCATCGATGAAGAAGGGAATGCCGTACTCGCGGTACACCGCGCTCACCTGCCGCAGATTCTCCATCGAGACCGGCTGTCCGCCGCCGGCATTGTTCGTCACGGTAATCATCCCGAAGGGGATATTTTCCACCCCGGCAGCCTCGATGAAGGCGCGCAGTTTCTCGATATCCATGTTGCCCTTGAAGGGATGCGGATTGGCCGGGTCCAGGGCCTCCTCAATCACCAGGTTGACCGGCACCCCCTGCCGGGCGCGGATATTGGCATCCGTAGTATCGAAGTGCATGTTGGAAGGCACTTTCTGTCCCGGCTTAACCAGCAGACTGCTCAAAATTCCCTCTGCGGCGCGTCCCTGATGGGTGGGAACGAAAAAGCGGAAACCGGTGATTTCCCGCATTGCTTCCGCCAGATGGAAGTAAGAGCGCGCCCCCGCGTAGGATTCGTCGCCCTCCATGATAGCCGCCCATTGATGCTGACTCATCGCCCCCGTACCGGAATCGGTCAGCAGGTCGATGAAAACGTCCTCGGCCCGCAAAGCAAAGACGTTGTACCCGGCGCGCTGCAAAGCAGCCTCCCGCTCCGCCTGCGAAAGATTGCGGATAGGTTCTACCATTTTGATGCGAAAAGGTTCTGGGGGATGCTTCGGCATGGATATACCTCCTCGTGAATGGAAACGGTTTCGGGTTGAGTGTAGCACGCCTTCCCCCGCTTGCCAATGGTAGAATGGCCGGTGGACAACGGACGACAGACCACAGACGAGAGCCAACGGAACACAGCCAACCAATGCAACCAATGCAACCGATGAACCAATGCAACCAATGCGACCAATGAGACCAATGCAACCAATGAACCAATGACCCAACGCCCCGCCCTCCTCACCAGCCTGCAAGGCAGAGACCTCGGCCACCTGCGCATCATCGCCGAACGCTGGGGGCTGGACGAATGGCGCGCCCCCGACACCCACACGGGATTGCAGCGTCTCGTCCCCCTCATGCTGGATGAACCCCTGGCACGGGAAATCGTCGAGACTTTGCCCGACGAGGCCCGCCGCGCCCTGGAAGACTTGCAGCAGCACGGGGGGGAGATGCCCTGGCAGGTCTTCTCCCTGCGTTACGGCAGCATCCGCGAAATGGGCCCCGGACGCCGCGACCGGGAGCGTCCCGACCTCTCTCCCGTTTCCCCCGCCGAGCAATTATGGTACCGCGGCCTGATTGCGCGCAACTTCTTCGACACCCCCAACGGAGCGCAGGAAATGGTCTACATCCCGCAGGATTTGGCCGCCCTGCTCCCCGTCCCGCGTTACCGCCCCGATGCCCCCCTGGGACGCCCCGCCACCCCGGCCGAGCGCCGCCACGTCCGCCCCGTCAACGACCGGGTACTGGACGACGCCTGCACCCTGCTGGCCGCCCGCCGTCTCGGCCTCCCCGCCGAAGAGACCCGCCCCCTGCTGATTGCCCCCCTCCGCCCGCTGGAAGCCATCCTGCAAGCCGCCGCCCTGCTGGACGAAACGGGAGCGGTGCGCCCCGAAGCCGTCCGAGATTTC
>JANTFR010000134.1 GCA_024763355.1 Anaerolineales bacterium | reverse complement strand
GGGGTGGGGGTGATGGTGGGGGTCGGCGAAATCGTGGGGGTCAGGGTAATCGTTGGGGTGGGCGTGATAGTCGGGGTCAGCGAGGGGGTGAGAGTCGGTGGAATAACGCGGTCCACCAGGGGGACGGCGGGGCCGCCCAAAACGTAGGTCAGCCCCATGAGCAGGAGCGCCCAAAAGAAGGCGCGCCATCCCTTGAGTACCCGATTCCGCCTCATGCGGAAATACTTCAACCGGGGGGCTGAACGCAAAGCGCGTACTCCTATCCAGATGTTCAGGATAGCCCCCAGGATGCTCAAAATCTGGGCAGTACGCAGGAAGGTATGCGTATCCACAGACGGCATGACGGTTTCTCTAGTGCCCCTGTTCGGCCTGAACCGGGTTTTCCAGTACGCCCAACCCCTCGATGCTCACGGTGACTACGTCTCCTGCTGCCAGGGGGCTGACGCCCGCCGGTGTACCGGTCAGGATGAGGTCGCCGGGTTCCAGGGTCATCACTGAGGAGATGAAAACCAGCAGTTGACGAATGTCGAAGACCATATCGCGGGTGGAACCCATCTGGCGGGTTTCCCCGTTGACCTTGCAGGTAATCAGGGCGTCGGCGGGGTCGAATTCCGTTTCTATCCAGGGGCCGAGCGGGCAGAAGGTGTCGAAGCCTTTGCCGCGCGTCCATTGACCGTCGCTGCGTTGTAAATCGCGGGCGGTAACGTCATTGGCGATGGTGTACCCCAGCACATGTTGGAGGGCGTTTTCAAGGTTCAGCCAGCGGCCGCGTTTACCAATCACCACGGCCAGTTCGGCCTCGTGCTCCACCTGCTGGGATTGTGGCGGTAAGATGATGCTTTCCCCGTGGGCTATCACACTGGAGGGCGGCTTGAGGAAGATAAGCGGAACCTTGGGGACTTCGGCGTGATGTTCCTCTGCGTGGGCAACGTAGTTGCGCCCGATGCAAATGATTTTGCTGGGAGAAACAGGGGGCAGGATTTTTACATCCTCCAGCGGTGTACGGGCTTCTTCGCGCGAGAAGGCTCCAAACGGCGAACCCTGCAAGGCTCCCAGGCGTCCCTCGTATACCCAGCCATATTGGGGGGCGGTATTTTTGGGGGTGGTGTAGCGAATAATGCGCATAGGACTACCGGTGGTTTTTCCTTTGGATGAAATCTACCAGTTCCTCGATGGACTGTTGGGCGCCTGCAAAGCGTTCGCTGAACTGCCAGTGAATGGCCTGCGCCAGTACGTAGACGATGGCGTCTACGGTAATCATGCGGACTTCCAATGATGGGTGGGCGCGGGCTGCCAGGACGATGTCGGCCACCTGGGCGGTGTTGTGGGCCGGGGCGCCCACAATGGTGGCGGTAGGGATATCGCGGGCGCGAGCGGCGTCAATCGCATTGGCGAGGTAGGGGTGTTCGCCGGTTACCTCAATGGAGAGCAACAAATCCTGGGGAGTAGCAGTATAGACGGTCTGGGCCAGGTCTGTGGCTCCCTGCCGGGCGATGTAGACGCGGAAACCGCCCGGTTCCAGCAAGTGTACCAGATTGTACGCTGCGGCCTGAGCGGGACCCTCTGCCAGGATGATGATGCGCCGCGCTTCCCCGACCTTTTCCACCAGCCGGGTGACTTCGCGCGTGTCGAGGGAGATGCGCGTCTGGTCAATAGCAATCGCCAGTTGCCGCATGGCCTTGACCGCAATGCCCGGCACGGACATCTCGTCCTCGGCCATCTTGGGGCGGGTGAGCAAATCGTCGCGCACCCGGTTGCGGATTTGCTCCTGCAATTCCGGGAAACCTTTGTACCCCAGGTATTGGGAGAAACGTACCACCGTGGCGGCATCCAGTTTGAGGGCGTGCGCCAATTCGGTGGCTGTCATGAAAGCCGCCTCCACGTAAGAATCCAGCAAGAAGTCCGCCAGTTTGGCAAAACTCTTCGACATGCTGTTGCGTTTTTCTCGTATTCTTGCCTCGTAAGACATAGGTCGCTCCTGAGCAATAAGAGGAATGAGGAAATAGGACGGTTGTTTATGGAAGAGATGAAAGTGATGCGCGCTCTGTAGCATGGCCGCACGGGAAGCGCATAAATTCTTGCATGTTCAAAGTGTATCATGATTCTCTGCTTTTTTGCAAAGATGTGTGTCAAAACTCTGTGAAAAAAACATTGCGGTTTGCTAATAATTACGTTGCCGGGAGAGTATGTCCTTTCGCATTCTCGTCTCCCTTGTCATGATGCCTGCTTGCGGTATAATCTTGCTGCCCGGGCGGATAGCTCAGTTGGTTAGAGCGCCTCCCTTACAAGGAGGAGGTCGCAGGTTCGAGTCCTGTTCCGCCCACTGTCATTCGGGGACTATCCGGTGAGTGTTCGGAAAGTCCCCGTTTGTGTTGGTGCGGACGACAAACCGTAGAGACCGTGTGGCGGACGTGCGGTATGCGAGGTGCGACGTGCGGCAGCGGCCAGACCACGGCTGACAGTCGGCAGCCCCCCACCCGCCCGACCAACCGCCGCAACCAATGCGCCAATGCAACCAATGCACCGATGCAACTAATGCAACCAATGAACCAATTCCACATTCGAGAAGCCACTCCCGAGGACAGTGCCGCGTTACAGGGCATCCAGGCGCGCAGCCCGCAAGGAACAGGCCTGCGCTTTACCACGGTTAATAAACCGGATTTCTTCGCCCGCGCCCGTGTTTACCATCGCCCGCGCGTCTTTGTGGCAGAGCAAGAGGGTATTCTTCTCGGCTCCGCGGCCTCCGGTTTGCGGGAAGTCACGCTGGCGGGAGAAACGCACCGGGCGGGATACGAATTTCAGTATTTTGTTGACCCTGCCCACCGCCGCAAAGGCGTCGCCAGTGCCTTGCACCGCCACATCGAGGCTGTGCTGCGTTCTGAGGGGGCTTCTTTTTCGTATCTCCTGACCGCCGAGGATAATCTCCCCTCCATGCGGCTTTTCGAGAAGGAAGGTTTTACCCTATACCGCACCCTGCGCGCTCCCTTCCTGTTGCCGTACAAAAAAATGGTCGCTCCGGGGCAGGGAGCGGTACGGCCTGCCGTCCCTGAGGACTTGCCCGCGATTGCCAAATTGCTTAACGAGACCTGGAACGGTTTTGTACTCTACAAACCGTACACTGCCGAAAGTCTGCAAGAGAGCCTGGCGTGTCTGCATGGATTTTCTTTGGAGAATTTGTTCGTTTTGGAGCGAAACGGCGGGAACCTGACGGCGTGTGTCGGCTACTGGGACTGGCGTAAAATCACGGAGATTACCGTCCAGGCGCTCAACACCCGTTTGAAAATCATTCGCGCCGCGCTCAACCTGGCTGGGCTGATGACCTCCGCGCCCTCCCTGCCGGGCCCGGGCGAGACCCTGACCCAATGGTGCCTTACGCCGGTGGGCTTTTCCTCTCCCGAGGCCCTGCGTGCCGTGCTGGTCTCCATCAACAATCGGGCTGTCGCAGAGCGAGTGGGGCAACTCTTCCTGGTGGGAGAACGCCGTTCCCACTGGTTCTCGGCCTTGCGGGGGTTCTTCACCGCCGATACCCTGACCCATCTTTACGTCAAGCCGCTGGTGGATGCCTTCTCCCTGCCTTCCGATGCTCCCGTTTTTCTTGATGCCGTGGATTTGTGAGCCGCGCTTTTCTGGATGCTCTTTCTCTCCAAATTTCTCCCGTTGGTGATTTACCCCCTGGGACTGGCTTTCCTGCTTGTTGCTGCGCTGGCGTGGAAAGGGAACCTCACCCGCCGTCAAAGGGCTGCCCTTTTTGGGGCGGCTCTCCTTTTGTGGGCGGGAGGCAACCGCTGGATTTCTTTGGGGCTGGCGCGCTCCCTGGAGTGGCGTTATCTGCCTGAAGGGGACATCCCTCCGGCGGAGGCAATCGTCCTTTTGGGGGGAGATGCCTTCCCTGCCTCGCCCCCGCAGCCCATCATCCAGCCCGGACAGCGGGCTTTCTACGCCGCCGCTCTCTACCGGCAGGGGAAAGCGCCGCGCATTCTGGTCAGCGGGGGAAGCATCCCCTGGCAAGCGGGGGGTGACCCCACCACGCCTGCCGAACAAATGGAGTCGGTCCTGACCTTGCTGGGAGTTCCCCCGGAAGTTATCACCCTGGAGACCGAATCGCGCAACACGGCGGAAAACGCCCGGTACAGCGCCGCCGTGCTGGAACGCTGGGGCGTGCGGCGCGTCATTCTGGTGACCTCTGCCCTGCACATGCCGCGCGCCAAAGCGCTTTTCGAGGCCGAGGGGGTGGATGTGATTCCCGCGCCGACCGCTTTCAACGTGACTCAGGCCTCCTGGCAGGCGACTTTTCACGGCGGTTGGCAGAATCTCCTGCTGGGGGCGATACCCAATGCTGCCAGTCTTAACTTGACCACAACAGCCTTTAAAGAGTATCTGGGAATAGCCGTTTCCGGCCTGCGCCCGTAAAGAGCGCGGGTTTATCTCAGCAGGTCTTGGAGAGCAACTTCCAGGTCGGGATAGCGGAAGGAAAAACCCGCTTCCAACGGCCGCCGGGGGATAGCGCCCTGCCCTTCGAGCACCAGTTGGGCTTTTTCGCCCAACGCCAGTTTCAGCAACGTGGCGGGGGTGGGAAAAAAGGCCGGCCTCCGCAGGGCGCGTCCCGCCACGCGGGCAAATTCCGCCTGGCTGACCGGTTGGGGGGCGCACAGGTTGTAGGGCCCGGAAGCACGCTCATTCTCCAGCAGGAAACGGATGGTGGCCACTTCGTCTGCCAGATGAATCCACGGGACGGATTGCCGCCCGTCCCCCAACGGCCCGCCCACGAACAGGCGAATGGGCAGGAGCATCACGGGCAGGATGCCGCCTTCCGAGGCCAGCACGAGGCCGGTACGCAGGACGACGCGGCGCACGCCCAGGGATTCCACCGGGGCGGTGGAATTTTCCCAATCCGCGCATACCTGCGCCAAAAAGTCGTTCCCCGGCGGCGCGCTTTCGTCCACCTCGCGTTGGCCGGTATCCCCGTAATAGCCCACGGCGGAGGCCTGCACCAGGACGTGGGGAGGTTTCTCCGCCTGCCGGATGGCCTCGGTGAGCAGTGCGCCCACCCGCAGGCGGCTCTCCCGGATGCGGGCTTTGTATGCCGGCGTCCAGCGGCGCAGCAGGATGGCGCGCAGGTTTTCTCCGGCAATGGATTCGCCTGCCAGGTTGACGACGGCCTCGCATTCGGAGAGCAGGTGCGACCAACCCTTCAGCGTGTGCGCATCCCAGGGGTGGGCAACCACATCCGGAGGGAGCAGCGTTACGGCGCGCTGGGGGTTGCGCGTCAACACGGTGAGGTGGTGTCCTGCCTCGTGTAGCGCTTTTGCTAAGGCGCTGCCAATCAATCCGGTTCCGCCGGTCATCAAAATCTTCATCGGGCACCTCCGTGGGGCCAGGCGACTGTCACCTGACGGCCTGGGTAGTTACGTCTCCTTCGGATTAAAACACAAAACGTCCCATTTGGGACGTTGTTTTGGGGGAAAAGACCAGTACCCCCACCGCGGCTCGAACGCGGGTCTTCGGCTCCGGAGGCCGACGCTCTGTCCACTGAGCTATGGGGGCTTGTGGCGGCCTGCATTTTACCATGACACGCCTGCGGTTGCAAAATCGTTACTCAATTTTTGTGGAAAGTTGGGCCAGTTTCATGCGAAGTTCTTCCACGATGTGCCCGTTGCCACCTTCATCCCCCAGGGTGGCTAACTGATATTTTTTATGCGCCAGTTCCCCGCACAACTGGTAGAACTCGCGCGTTAGGGCATATTTGCCTCGCAGCAAGGCATCTAGCCGGGCTGCGCTTTGCTTCCAGGCGGAGCAGGCTATTTCGTATTGACGCTGCGTGATGACTCCAGAGCGGATTTCGGAGCGCAGCAAGCGTGTCAGGAGGTGTTGTTCTCGAGCCAGCATCCACAGCAAGAAGATTGCCATAGCCAGCCATCCCGTCCAGTCAATCAATGTACCTGCCACTAATCCCGCTCGGCTATTCAGCAAGGTGGCAATTGTGTTATGGACGCTGTGGGTAAAAACTGCAAAAATCCAGCCTGTGAACGGTGCACCGACCTTCACCCAGGGATTTTTGTTCAGGCGCGCTACGGCCAGACCAATTCCGATGAAAGATGTGTAAAAGGGATGTTGCCATCCGACCAGGATAACGCGAATGAAGGCCACCCCCAGCAATCCACTCAGGCCATTTTCTGCATATCCGTACGAATAGATGTAGTAGGCATTCTCGGTGGCTGCAAACCCCAGGGCTACGATGGATGCGTACACGATGCCGTCTACCACCGAGTCGAATTCCCGACGGAAAAACAGGAAGACCAGCAAAACGGCCAGTCCCTTGATGCTTTCCTCCACGAATGGGGCGATGAGAGACCCCGTTCCCAGTTCCGTTATCGCATCGGAACCGGTGAACAGGTAGATGCCCAATCCCAGCACCGAGTTGACGATGAAAGCAAACCCCGCGGCGACCACGACACCCCAGAGAAATACGGCTCCGAGCAGAATTTTCGGTTCTTTTTCGTAGCGGTCCACCCAATACATCAACCATGCGTAAAAAAACATGGGGATGAACCCGAAGGCAAGCGCCAGCAAGATGCCCATACGTGCTTTCTCCGATGGTCGCGATGCGATGCAGCCGAAGTGCGGCAACTGTGTTAGCGTTATTCTACCTGATAGGGGAAGATGGGGCAACTATGGATTTTCGGCGAAGTGCAAGGCGGTACGGTGGACACGGGCGGTGTGCGGGGCGATGCCCAGAGCGTCCAGTACTTCGTCGGGGCGTCCGGTAGCGCTTTCCCGTGCGCTGAGGTGCATAAAGATGCGCTGCTTCCCCTCTGTATCCGGCGGGAGCGTTTGCAAGGTGAAGACCAGCGGACGCAGGTCGTAGCGTTTTTTACGGCGCACGCGAGGCAGGCTGTCGGCCGCCAGCAAGGCGTCCACCCGTTTTTCCAAATCAGGGATGGGTTCCAATAGGGTGACCAGGTATTCGGCAGAGCGCATCACGCTTTGCAAGGCGGGGGATTTGGTGGTGATTTCTTCCACTGCATGAATGCGGATACCGGGGGGAACAGCCTCCCGCAAAGCCGTTTCGACGGCGCCTGTCTCCTGGGGCGAGGTGAGCCAGAAATCCACGATTTCGGCCTCGCTGGTGAATCCCAGCGGGAGGGCCGCCGCCAGTTGGATGCGCGCCCGCTGGTTGTAGCCCTGGCTGTAAGCCACCGGCAGTCCCGCCCGCCGCAGGATGCGCTCCCAGGCGCGTTGCAAGTCCAGGTGGCCGGTGTAGCGCATGGCCTCGGTTTTAGCGAAGTGTACTCGAATGCGTTGGTCCACGAATTTACACGAATATCCACGAATGAACACGAATGGGCACGAAT
>JANTFR010000133.1 GCA_024763355.1 Anaerolineales bacterium | reverse complement strand
CACGAATGAACACGAATGGGCACGAATACGTCCACGAATGGGAACGAATTTACACGAATGGGAACGAATGGGCACGAATTTTCCCTCTCGGGGGAGGGAAAATCCGCTACCTCATCGGCAAGGGAATCGCTTGTTTGTTGCGTGCCCGTTTCGGCTTGACCTCCGGGCATCCCCACCCCTCGCCGGGGTTTGCCATCCGCAGGTCGTTGAAGGTGGGCAGGATGCCGCAGGCAAAGCATTGGTGGCGACAGTCTATCCGCGTTTTCTGCTCCTGGCTCCACAGGTAATCCTGTGCCAGGAAGCGCTTGCGGACCGCGATGCTGAGGTGTTCCCAGGGGAAAATCTCGTCTATGCTGCGGGAGCGGTGGGTGTAGAAAGCCGGGTCCAGGCCGATTTCGGCGAAGGCCTCCAGCCAGGCGTCGTAGCGGAAGTGCTCGTGCCAGGCGTCGAATTTTGCGCCGCGCTGCCAGGCGCGATAGACCACATCGGCCATGCGTCGGTCGCCGCGCGAAAGCCAGGCCTCCAGCATCGTCTCGCGGGGGTTGTTCCAACTGAGTTTCAGCCCCTTGCCACGCACCTGCCGGCGCAAAAGTTCCTGCTTGGCACGGATTTGTTCCATCGTGTCGCAGGGAACCCATTGGAAAGGGGTGTGCGGCTTGGGGACGAAGGTGCTTACCCCGGCATGGACTTTGGCGCGCCCGCCGATGATTTTGCGCCCTTCCTCCCGCACCGCTTTGACCAGGTCGGCGATGGCCTGCACGTCCTCCAGCGTCTCGGAGGGGTGTCCAATCATGAAGTAAAGTTTGATGGTGTGCCACCCCCGGCTGTAGATGGCGCGGGCCGTTTCCAGCAGTTGCGCCGTGCTGACCGGCTTGTTGATGATATTCCGCATCCGCTCGGTGGCGGCCTCGGGGGCCAGGGTAAAGCCGCTGCGCCGTGATGACTTCAGGGCGTCCATCAAATTCACCGAGAAACTCTCGATGCGCATGGAAGGCAGGGAGATGTTGATGTGCTGGTCGGCGAAACGCTCCGTTGCGCGATGTACCAGTTCCAGAACATGCGTATAGTCGGACGACGAAAGGGAAAGCAGCCCGATTTCCTCGATGCCCGTGTTGCGGATGGCTTGCTCGATGGCCTCCAGAATTTCGTCCACGGGGCGTTCGCGCACCGGGCGGTTGACCATCCCGGCGTGGCAGAAACGGCAGCCGCGGGTGCAGCCGCGCATGATTTCGATGGGAACACGGTTGTGAGTGATGTCCACGTAAGGGACAATCGGCCTGGCGGGCGGGGGAGGCAGTTTGGCGACGATGCGCTTTCGCACCTCGTCGGGTGCGCCCTCCCAGGTACGTTCGATGGCCGCGATGGTGCCGTCTGCGTGGTAACGCGGGGCGTAGAAGGCGGGCACGTACACTCCCCAGATGCCGGCCAGCGCCTCTAGCAGAGCGCGGCGGGGAGCGCCGCTGCGCTGCCATTCCTGGTAGGCCTCCACAATCTCGTGGATGACCTCCTCCCCCTCGCCCAGCACGAAGGCATCGAAGAAGGCGTGGATGGGTTCGGGGTTGTAGACGGCGTGTCCCCCTGCAATCACCAGCGGGTCTGTCGCGCCCCGCTCGGCGGCAAACAGGGGGATGCCTCCCAAATCCAGGGCGTTTAAGGCGTTGGTGAAGAGCGTCTCGTAGGGCAGGGTGAAGCCCACGATGTCGAAATCTCGCAGGGCGTGTTTGCTCTCCAGGGCATAGAGCGGCATGCCGACGCGCCGCATCTCGGCTTCCATATCGGGCCAGGGGCTGTAAACTCGCTCGGCCCAGGCGTCGGGGCGCTGATTGACCTGGTCGTAGAGTACCGCCAGCCCCAGGTTGGACATCCCCAGGTCGTAGACATCGGGGAAGATGAAAGCCACGTGGGTGCGGACTGCTTCCCAATCTTTGACCACCTGATTGAGTTCGCCGCCGGTGTAGCGTCCCGGTTTTTGCACCAGGGGCAGGATTTTTTCCAGTTCGGTTTGAATTTTCTCGGCTGTCCAAGCCATGCGGATACCTCTAAAAGGGGAGATTTGGTGCGGGGATTATACCGTGTTTCGGAAAAATCGGACTGATTCAGGCAAAAAAAGGAGGCAGACGAAGGATGTATCTTCGCCTGCCCCGCGAGCCGGAGCGTACTCCCTTTTGGGGCGGCTGCCGTTATGGGGAAACGGTAGCCGCCCCAAAAGGGAGTACGTTCCCCGCCCTGCCCTGGGGGTCATTCAAAATACCAGGGGTCCAGGGCGCGTTCCCAGGAGACGAGTTCTTCGGGGCGGAACCACAGGGCGGTTTCCTTTTCCCCATTTTCGGGGGTGTCGGAGGCATGGGTCAGGTTGCGTCCCACTTCCAGCCCGAAATCGTGACGGACGGTGCCGGGGGCGGCCTCGGTGGGGCGGGTGGCGCCCATCGTCTGGCGCACGGCGGCTACGGCGTTGGGGCCTTCCCAGACCATCGCCATGACGGGGGCAGAGGTGATGTAGGCAATCAGGCCCTCGTAGAAGGGTTTGCCTTTGTGGATGGCGTAATGGGTTTCGGCCAGTTCCTGGCTGACCTGCATGAATTTGGCGGCGATGAGGCGCAGGCCGCGGCGCTCCAGGCGGCTGATGATTTCGCCGATGAGGGCGCGCTGGACGCCGTCGGGTTTGACGAGCACGAGTGTTTTTTCCACGGGAACCTCCGTAAAGGGTGAGATTGACAAACAAGCGCCTTGCTCCGCAACGGGGGCAAGGCGCAAGCATTGTACCAGATTTCAAGGTGGGTTCAGATGCCGCTCGCCAGGATTTCCTCGGCCCTGTTGTAGGCTTCCAGAGCCTCCTCCAGGCGGTCGGCGCGCATGCAGGCATCGCCGAGGGCTATCCACAAGTCGAGATTATCAGGGACGTCGCGCAATGACTGCTTCAGCATGTGAATGACTTCATCCAGGGCGCCACCGCTGTGGATGACGGGGGCCAGGATGCGGACGGCCTCTTCGGCATCGCCTTCCCGCAGGGCCGCCTCGGCATCCGGCAGGGGCATGCCGGTAGGGGAGCGGCGGCGTTTGGCGGCTTTTGGGGCCTCCACGTAGAGAAAGTTTTGCAACTCAGAGATGGTCATGGGGCCGATGCCGGCTACGTTTTCCAGGTCCTGAAGGCTGCGGAATGGTCCGTGGGCTTCCCGATAGGTGGTGATGGCTTGCGCGAGGCGAAAACCAATCCCCGGCAGGCGTTCCAACTGCACCAGGGAGGCCTGGTTGAGTTCCAGTTTCTCGATGTCGGCCTGTCCGCTTTCGTCCCAGGTGATGGGGGCCGCGGCTTCTTCCTCTGGGGCTTCGCCTTCCAGCACCCATTCGGGCGGAGGCGGCAAGGGACCGGTAGCGACGGGCACCTCTTGAGGGGGTAGCGGTTCAGTTTCTTCTTCGGACGAGGCTTCGGCGGACGACGGACCAGGGACGACGGACGACGGTTCGGCAGGTTCTTCTTCGGACGGTGGACGGTGAACGGTGGACGGTGTTTCCACGGTCTCCGGTCCACGGTCTACGGTCGCTTCCTCCAGCCATTCAGGAATTTCTTCAGCGGGAGCGGCTTCCTCGGTGGTCGGTTGTCCGACGTCCGTCGTCTCCTCCGCTGCCATTTCCGTCAGCCAGTCGGGGATTTCCTCAGCGGGGGCGGCTTCTTCCGCGGCCGGTTGTCCGACCTCCGTCGTCTCTTCCGCGATTTCTGCGACCCATTCGGGGGCTTCTTCGGGACGTTCCTCGGGGGTGGTGAGGAGTTCTTCTTCACTGACGCCTTGCTTGGCGGCGAGACCCTCCAGCCAGGCCATCGCGGCGTCCATGTCTTCGGCGGACGACGGGCCAGGGACGACGGACGACGGTTCGGCAGGTTCTTCTTCGGACGGTGGACGGTGGACGGTGGACGGTGTTTCCACGGTCTCCGGTCCACGGTCTCCGGTTGCTTCCTCCAGCCATTCTGGGATTTCTTCTTCGGACGGTAGACGGTCGACGGTGGACGGTGTTTCCACGCTCTCCGGTCCACGGTCTACGGTCGCTTTTGCCAGCCATTCGGGGATTTCCTCGGCGGGGGCGGCTTCTTCCGTGGTCGGTTGTCCGACGTCCGTCGTCTCCTCGGCCATCTCCGTCAGCCATTCGGGAATTTCTTCAGCGGGGGCGGCTTCTTCCGCGGTCGGTTGTCCGACGTCCGTTGTCTCCTCTGCCATTTCCGTCAGCCAGTCGGGGATTTCTTCTTCGGACGGTAGACGGTCGACGGTGGACGGTGTTTCCACGCTCTCCGGTCCACGGTCTACGGTCGCTTCTGCCAGCCATTCGGGGATTTCTTCTTCGGACGGTGGACGGTCGACGGTGGACGGTGTTCCCACGGTCTCCGGCCCACGGTCTACCGTCTCTTCTGCCAGCCATTCGGGAATTTCTTCTTCGGACGGTGGACGGTGGACGGTGGACGGTGTTTCCACGGTCTCCGGTCCACGGTCTACGGTCGCTTCCTCCAGCCATTCAGGGATTTCCTCGGCGGGGGCGGCTTCTTCTGTGGTCGGTTGTCCGACGTCCGTCGTCTCCTCGGCCATTTCCGCCACCCATTCCGGGGCTTCTTCGGGGCGTTCCTCGGGGGCGGTAAGGAGTTCTTCTTCACTGACGCCCTGCTTGGCGGCGAGACCCTCCAGCCAGGCCATCGCGGCGTCCATGTCTTCGGCGGACGACGGTGCGGCAGGTTCTTCTTCGGACGGTGGACGGTGGACTGTGGACGGTGTTTCCACGGTCTCCGGTCCACGGTCTACGGTCGCTTCCTCCAGCCATTCGGGGATTTCCTCGGCGGGGGCGGCTTCTTCGGTGGTCGGTTGTCCGACGTCCGTCGTCTCTTCCGCTGCCATTTCCGTTAGCCAGTCGGGCATCTCCTGTGCAGTGCTTTCCTCCTGTTCGGGCAAGGGACCCAGACTACCGGTGTCAATCAGGGCGGCAAGGGCCTGGTCTTCCTCCTCGCCCATCTCTTCTTCGGGCATGGTTAACATGCCGGTGGCGACTTCGGGAGGGGCAATTTCCTGCAGCCAATCGGGGAGTTCTGCCGGCGCGGCGTCTTCCTCACCTGCTTCTACGGGGGCTTCTTCCGGGTTTTCCAGGCTGACTGCAGATTCGTCGAATTCGCCACTATCTGGGCCCCAACCAGCGGCTTTCATCCAATCGGGAATGGGTTCCTCTTCGGAGGCGGAAGCCTCTGTAAGGGAGTCCGGTGTGGCCGCGGCTTCTTGGGGTTCTTCTTCGCCAGTCAGCCAGTCGGGCAATTCTTCTTCCTCCTGCACGGCTTCCAGAGCAGTTTCCTCTACACCGATGGTAGTCAGCCAGCCGCTTTCTTGCTGGACGGGGAGCAAATCGGCGGAGGTATGTGCCATCTTCTCGAGTTGAACGGCTTCGTCGGGGATATCCGCAAGGGTGGGAGCCTGGGGGTTGATATAGGCGTAGTAGGGGTCGAGGGCCTGTAAGCGCTCCCGGTAGGCCTTGGCCTCCTCGGGACGTTTTGAATTTTCCAATACGTGCGCCAGGATGCGGTTGGCTTCCAGGCAATAGGGATACTTTTTGAGCAGGCGGCTGCACACCTCGGCGGCCTGGACGGGCTTTTCCATCTTCTCGTACATCTGTGCCAGGAGCACCTGCATATCGGGACGCTGTGGTTCGTTCGCCAGCACCTGACGGATTTCTGCTATGGCCTGCTCGTAGAGATTGCCGCGGGCGTACATGCGCGCCAGCGCGCCCCGCGTTAGACGGATTTTGACCGGCTCCGCTCCATCGCGTCGCCCGTACAAACGGCGCATCTCATCTTGAATGGCGCTGTTGTAGGGTTGGATTTCAAAGGCGCGTTCCATATGCCAGATGGCGGCATCCAGGTTGCCTTCTTCCTCCCGAATGATGCTCATTCCCAGATGGGCGATGAAATCATCCGGCATAGCGGTAAGCAGGCGCTCGAAGATGTCCAGCGCCTCGGTATGCTGGCGATTCTCCAGGTAGGCCTTGCCCAAAAGTCGGTAAGTGTGAACGTGTTTGGGAAAGATGGCAAGAATATGCCGACAATGCGCCACGGCCTCATCGGTTTTTTCGCTTTCAATGAGGGCTTCGATTTCGGCATTGTAGGCGCGGAGTGAAATTCGGGCCATGATGGTGGTCTCCCTTAATACAATAATACGGTTGCAGACGTGCGTCCTGACAGGTAATAATTGCGGAAAATTTCTTTTAGTATCCCCTATTCTACACCAAGTTGCAAGAGTTTTGCATGACAGAGATGATGTTGGTGGAGGAATAGGAGAAGGCTATACCTGTTTCCCTGGATTTTATCTTTTCCCCAAGAATCTTGAGTCTGGCGAATCGGAACGATGAGACGGGAAGAAAGGACGCGGCGGACAGAATTTCTGTCCGCCGCGCCGGGTTACCTCAAGTAATGGGTTGTGTCGGTTTTCAAGTGATGTCAGGGGCGGGTTTCTTGCTCTGCAAGATAGCCCACACAAGGGTAGCCAGGAGCGCCAGGACGACAATCCAGCCGCCGATGCCCAGGTGTTCGTAGGTCACGATGATGGGGGCGATAATGACCGAGACCAGGTTGACCACCTTAATCATCGGGTTGAGGGCCGGGCCGGCGGTGTCTTTGAAGGGGTCGCCGATGGTATCGCCGACCACAGCGGCCTTGTGGCGCTCGGAGCCTTTGCCCAGATTGTTGGCCGGGTCTTTGGGTTCATCCTCAATCATCTTCTTGGCGTTATCCCATGCGCCGCCGGCGTTGTTCAGGTACACGGCCAGCAATTGACCGGAGAGAATCAGCCCGGCGAGCATCCCGCCGAGTGCCTCCACCTGGAGCACCAGCCCGACGATGATGGGGGTTACCACGCCCAGGAGGGCCAGGGGAACGAGTTCCTTTTGGGCTGCGCTGGTGGAGATGGTCACGGCTTGCCGGTAATCGGGTTTGACCTTGCCTTCCAGAACGCCCAGTTTGAACTGGCGGCGCACTTCCTGGATGATGAGGGAAGCAGCCCGGCTGACGGCCTGGATGGCGAAGGAGGAGAACAGCCACGGAATGGCCCCGCCGATGAGCATCCCGACGAAGACCTGCGGCATAGAGACGCGAATGCCGTTAGCCAGCGCAGTGGGGTCAACGCGCCCCACGTCGGTGATGAAGGAGCCGAACAGGGAGACCGCGGCAATTACTGCCGAACCGATGGCGATGCCCTTGGTGATGGCTTTGGTGGTGTTGCCTACCGCGTCCAGGTCGGCCATGATTTGCTGGGCGTGTTTGGTTTCCTCGTCGTCCCGCTCTGCCCAGGACATCTCGCCGATGCCCGCAGCGTTGTCGGCGATAGGCCCGAAGGAATCCATCGCTACGTTGTTGCCGGTCAGGGTGAGCAT
>JANTFR010000132.1 GCA_024763355.1 Anaerolineales bacterium | reverse complement strand
TGGTTGGGTTCGTCGTAGTGCTGCCAGGGCGGGACGAGGAAGACGAAGACCAGCCCGTTCAGGAGTGCGAGGGTGAGGAAGAGCCAGAAGGGGCGGCGCATGGAGGAAGACGGGATAAGGAATGATGAAAGCAGAATGCGGAATGGGGAGGGGATTATTCGCGAGGAGAGGCTGCGCGGCGGATGATTTCGTCCAGGCCGCGGGTGAGGAGGTCGTCAATCAGGAGGCAGGTTTCTTCCAGGGTGCGGCGGGAACGCCCAATGGGGTCGCGCACATCGAAGGGTGGGCCGGACATCTCACTCAGGAAGAAGGTACGCTCCGCGGCGGCGGGAAATTCCACCCGCAGGGCCTCCTTGTGACCGCTTTCCATCACCAGGATGAGGTCGAAATGCCGCAGCAACGCCCAGGAAATCGGACGGGAACGGTGTTCCCTGAGGTCCAGGTTCCAGCGGGGGGCAATCTTCAGCAACGGAGGCCAGACCGGAAAGCCTTCCTCCGTCCAGGTTCCCGCCGATTCGATGCGCCAGGGGGTCAAATCCAGGCCGCGCGCTTCCAGTTTGCGGCGAAAGAGGGCCGCGGCGAAGGGAGAACGAATCTGGTTGGCGGTACACACGAAGAGCACGGACGGCATGAAATCACTCCTGGGGCAAAGGTCTCCAGCGCAGGTGGCCTAAGGATACCACACCCCCCAGGACAACCGGAAGCACGGCGACCGCCTGGAGGAGCAGCCCGTAGGAAAAAGCGGGGGTCTCGGCAACGCCAAAAAGCGCCAGGGCGAGGATGCAGGCGTACTGGAAGACCCCTACCCGTCCCGGCACGCCCGGCAGGGAGATGACCGCCTGCAGGAAGACCAGGACGGCGGCAGCCGCGCTCCAGCCTCCCGGCAGCGAAAGGGCGTGCAGCAAAGCCCAGTTGGGGAAGACGGCGCTCCCCCAGACAATCAGCGACCAGAAGCCCAGCGCGGTCAGGGAGCGTCCACTGCGGACAACCTGCAAGGTGCGGAGGGCGTCGCGCAGGCGGGTTTCGAGGTTGTGCGCCCAGCGCGGCGGCAGGATTTTGGCTATACGCAAGAGAAGGGTCAACGCCTGCCCGGAATAGCGCGCCAGCAGCCAGGCTCCCAACCCCATCGCCAGGCTGAGAACCGTCAAGGTGAAGCCCGAATTGTCAACCCAGGCGGGGAGGGGCAGGGCAAGCGCCGTGAGGACGAAGAGCAAGGCATACATGAGGGTATCCAGCACTTTCTCCAGGGCAATCGTCCCCAGGGCATAGACCGTGCCGGTCTGTTGTATCCCCACCAGATAGGCGCGGGAGAGGTCACCGGCGCGCATGGGCAGCAGGTAGTTGAACATCTGCCCCGCCAGAATCGCCCGCAGCGCCAGCCCAAAGGAGACGTGCTGCCGACGTTCCGCCAGGAGAATCTGCCAACGCCACACTTTGGCGGCGTTGTTCAGCGCCACACCCCCCAACGCCAACAGCACCCAATTTATCCCGGCGCGGCGCAACACATCCCAGGCTTCCGCGAGGGGCACATCGCGCAGGGAAAGGTACAGGAAAACGCTCCCCAGGGTCAATCCCAGTCCCCAGCGCCACCAGATGGATTTTGGGCGGGTATCCATGCCGGCGATTGTACCGCAGAAAGGTTATCGGGATGGGGGGGCATTCTGGAAACGCCAGCAATGTGCCGGACAGACATGCTCCATCCCGACGGGCGGCAGAACGTAGATGACGTTGATACGCGCTCGTGATACAATCCCCGCATGGAAAACTGGACGACCCGTTTCGAGAACGAATTGCAGGCCGCGCAGGAGGCTCGCGCCCGACAGAACGAGGGCCGCGCCCGTGTCTGCGCCCGGCGCGCGGTAGGCGCGCTCCTGGACGGCTACTTCGCCGCCCGCGGCATCCCTTTCGACAGGCCCAGCGCTTACGACAAGGTGCGTTTCTTCATCACGCTGGAAGACGTGCCCGCCGAGGTGCATCAGGTTGCGGAACATTTTCTGCGGCGCGTCACGCCCGAATTCAAACTCCCCATCGAGGCCGACCTGATTGCCGAGGCTCGCTGGCTGCGGGAACGGTTGATGGAGTGACACGGGTGCCGCCGGGGGACGGGGTATATCCCATCATTTTGCAATGACATCAAAGCGATGGTACACTAACAACGGTCACCAGATGAACAGCATGCTACTCCCGGATTTTTTAAGAAGCCATTGAGCCCATCATGTCCCCTACCGTAGTCTATGTTGGCCCATATCGTTTCTTCTTTTACTCGGGTGACCGCAACGAGCCACCCCATGTGCATGTGGAAAGAGAAGGGAAGATTGCCAAATTCTGGCTCAAACCGGTGCGATTGCAAGACAGCGGCGGTTTCCGCCCCCATGAAGTTCGGCGGCTCCAGCGGCTGGTGGAGGAGCGTCATGTGATGATATTGGAGCGATGGGATGAGTACTTTAGCGATTGAACGACGGGTAGTGAAAGCCAACGACGTGAAAGTAACAGACGACGAGTTGGTAGTTGCGCTTGACGATGGACGGACGATTGCCGTGCCGTTGGTGTGGTACCCGCGCTTACTGCATGGCACGCCAAAAGAGCGGCAAAAGTGGCGGCTGATTGGCGATGGGCAAGGCATCCATTGGCCGGATTTGGATGAAGACGTCAGCGTTGAGCATTTGTTGGCCGGTGTACCATCTGGTGAAAGCCAAAAGTCACTGCAAAGGTGGCTTGCCAGTCGAAAACAACTTCAGGAGAAGTGAAAAAAATCGCGCCAAAACGCAAAAGAGCCTGGGAAAAACGTCCCAGGCTCTTTTGATATCTCGATGGCAAATGCGTCCTGCGGTCAGGATTTACTCCCCGCCAGGGCGCGCCTGCCGCTCAACAGGAAAATCGCTATTGCCAACAGACCGCGCCAAACGCGCCAGCGGTTCAGGGTCACTTGCGCGGAAGTGTAACGCTTCAAGGCCGTCCCGAACCCCGTCAAAGGCGCGAGGGGAGAAGCCTCCGCGAGCGGCACCGCTTGCGGGTAAGCCCGCAGTAGTCTTTCTTCCAGAGCGGCAACGAATTCGGAACGCGGCGTCACAGGGGTAAACGCTTCCGCCAAAAGAGTTTCCAAAGGCTCCACCTCGGAGACCGCCGTCTTTTCACGACGCAATAATTTTTTCAACATGCTCATACCTCCCCGGCAGGGTAAGCCACCAATCCAACAGTGCCGGGGCCTAAATTGGCAGCCACAGAAACTGACAGGTCTACTACTATTAACCGCCGGGTGTGCAATTGGTTACGCACCAGGGAAAACAGAATCTGTGCAGCAGGCATATCCATGGCGTGGACGACCGCCACGTTCAGCGGAATGCTGCCAAAACGCTCCCGAATACGCCTGACAACGTGCTCCAGCGAGCGCCTGCGCGTCCGGACGCGTTCCGAAAGTTCCAGAATGCCATCCCGGAGTTCGATTACCGGCTTAATGCGCAACACCGAGGCCAAGGCAGCCTGTAAAGCGCGCACTCGCCCACTCATACGGGCGAATTCCAGCGTGTCCAGGGTAAGGATGATTTGCGTCTGAGCACGAATCTGGCGCAGGCGTTCCAAAATACGCTCCAATGGGGTACCAGCGCGTTCCATGAGACGTGCTTCCATGCACAAGAAGCCCATCTGCGCCGAGCCACCACCCGAATCGAAAGGCACAATGTGAAACTCGTCGCTCAGTTCCCGCGCCGCCATCTGGCAGGAGGCAAAGGTTCCCGAAAGGCCAGAAGTAACGTGCACAGACAGAATGGTGTCGCCAGGACGAGCAATTCGCCGATAAAATTCAGCAAACTGATAGGGGGAAGGCTGGGAGGTGGTCGGGACACGCCTCTGCTCGCGCACCATACGGTAGAACATCTCTCGGCTCAACTCCACGCCATCCAGAAAAGTGCGCTCCCCAAAGTGGACGTTAACCGGAATGACGTCAATCTGCAAGCGTTCCAGGTCTTCCGGTGGAAAGTCCCCAGCGCTATCCATCACAATGCGCAACATTTCACATCTCCTCATCAGGGGGAAAAGGCAAAAAAATCTCGTGGTTTTCTATCTCGGCCCGCAGGGCGGTCAGTGTACGGTGGTACAAACTCTTGATAGCCCCCTCCGTGCGCCCCATTATCGCTCCGATTTCGGCGTTGGAAAGCCGCTCCACGAATTTGAGAATCAAGAGTTGCTGCCGCTCCGGAGGCAGGGTGCGGATGAGTTTGAGAAGCGCCTCGCGCTGTTCAGATGCCAGGACACTGTCTTCGGGGTGCTCCCGTTTCCCCGGAAGGGGGTAGGCATCTTGAAGGGGAATCTCACGCCGCCGCTGCATATCGCGGTGCCAGTTGGCGACCAAATTATGCGCAATCCGGTACAACCACGCCGAAAAAGGTACGCCTCGGTTACGGTAGTTGCCAATGTGCCGCATGGCGCGCATAAAGACCCGCTCAGTCAGGTCTTCCGCGTCGTAAAGATTGCCGGTGCGGTAATAGACGTAATTGAAAATGCGGGTAACGTATTGCTCGTACAGCCGGCCAAAGGCCTCTACATCGCCCTGCACGGCTTGTTGAATGATATCTTCTTCACGCCAGACTGACACGCTCTCCTCGCTTCGCGGGGCCGCGTGGAAACGGGCCAAGATGTCGCTCCAGTAAGAAAACTGCATAATTTGTTTCGGGGAGAGATAGCGGCAACGTCAATGCCACCGAGGGAGACAGGCAAAAGGGAACGGAAAAACCGGCGCAAACCAACGTATACCGGCCTTGTCAGCATCCTGATTGCCGGAGGAATTGTGTAATTACGCTGCGCCAACGTGATTCTAACACGATGCGCTTCAAAAATCAGGTATAATCGAGAGTGCCTGGGGATGAACGGTCTCGACGGAAGAGGCTGGTCCCGGATGGCGAGCCGAGAGGCGCCGACCTCGTAAAATCAGCGCACCACACAAGTGCCAACCGCACACCTTATGCTGCTCTCCCCCTGGCTGCCTAGTCGGAGGGAAGCACACCTGACCTCTTGAGAGGTCACGTCCACTCCTCCCGCTGGCCGACCGGTGAGGGGCTGGGCGACACAAAGTCGGCCTGCCATCCGAGAAGCCGCGGCTCGGGTGAAAGACAAAGCGGCTGGCCGGAGGGCGCCCTGGGTCACCTGAGGCTCCTCCGGTAAGAACGACAGGTGACTACGCTCGTAGAGGTCCGAGGACCTAATCTTTCGGACGCGGGTTCGTAACGAGCCCCCTGTTGCGGTGACGCAGCAGGAAAAACCCGGCTTAATCAGGGAAGGCTAAACCGCCGCAAGCGGCATGTTGACCCTGAGGGGTGAATCCGAAAGGAGTAAGCCCTGCATCGACTCATAGGCTCCTAAACCTGATGGCACGGAGTACTAGGGTAGAGAGGCGAACTTTTCAATAAGTTCCTGCTTACGGAGACGCATTTCATCTGTATACCGCCCATTCCGAGGTGTACAGGCGAGATAAGCCTCCAAAAGCAAATCTGCACGAACTTTCTTACGCTCAATGACCAAATAAGGCCGAACGAGCGTCAAGAAGCCCAGTGCCTTGCGGTCTGTCACTTTCCATTCATACGAGACAGCATGTTCAGGTTTCCGAGGGTGCGTTTTGACCACAGAGCCGCCAAAACGCTCCCGAAGCCAAAGCATTAACTCGTAGTCGTTGGAAGAGATAGACACCTGCGGCGAGGGCCATCTGTTTTTCCGATTACGCGTCAGAACAACAGAGCCTTCACCATCCAAAATGCCTGCGGCGTAGGCTAAATCCAAAGCCGAAGGTTCCATTTTATCCTCTCTACAATACGCCGGGGAAGTTGTTCGTTGGGCAACTTCAAGAGATAGTCAGCGCCTGGCGAAAGTCAGGACAAGCGTGTCGATTCCCGCCATCTCCACCAGGATTAAGCGGCGCACTTTCGGGTGCGCCGCTTTTTTGTCCACGAATGGACACGAATAGGAGAGGGAAAATGGGCAAGGATTGGACGGGGACAGACATCGTCATGCCCGACGCAGGAGCAGGCCCTTGAGATAAGCCCCTTCGGGGAAGTTGAGCGCCACGGGATGGTCGGCATCCTGATGGAGATAGGCCAAAATCTGGACGTGCAACCCGGCATCCAGGGCAGCACCGGCCACGATTTTCTGGAAGAGAGGCGCATCCACGCCGCCGGAGCAGGAAAAGGTCATCAAGCACCCGCCGGGACGGAGAAGTTTCAGCCCCAGGAGATTGATGTCTTTGTAGCCGCGGGCCGCTTTGCGCGCCTGTGCGGCGGTGGGAGCAAATTTGGGCGGGTCAAGCACAATCAGGTCGAAGGAGCGCCCCTGGTCGCGCAGTTTGCGGAGGGCGTGGAAGACGTCCTCCCGCCAGGTAGTCAGGCGTTCTTCGGGCAGGGCGTTGAGGCGCACATGCTCCTGCAGACGTTCCAGGGCAGGGGCGGAGGTATCCACCGCCAGGACGGAGGCCGCGCCACCCGCCAGGGCGGAGACGGTGAAACCGCCCGTGTAGGCGAAGCAATCCAGCACCTCCTTACCCCCCGCCAGGGAGCGCAACAAGGCGCGGTTGGCGCGCTGGTCGAGGTAGAAGCCGGTTTTGTGACCGGAATCTATATCCACGCGGAAGCGCAGGCCGTTTTCCCGGATTTCCACGGGAGCGGTGAGCGGTTCGCCGTACAGCAGACCGCGGCGCTCCGGCAAACCTTCCAGGCGGCGCACCTCCACGTCGGAACGCTCGTAGAGGCGGGATGCGCCGGTCATCTCCCGAAGGAGGGAGACCAGCGTATCGCGCCAGCGCTCCGATCCGGTGCTGAGCACCTGCACGACGAGGGTATCGGCGTAGCGGTCCACCACCAGTCCGGGGAGAGCATCCGATTCGCCGTGCACCAGGCGGAGGGCGTCACTCTCCAAACGGGGAGCGAGAGCCGCCCGCAATGCGAGGGCGTCTTCCAGGCGGGCGCGGAAGAATTCAGGGGTGATGGATTCCTGCGGGTTCCAGGTCCACACGCGGGCACGAATCTGGGAATGGGGGCTGTACGCTCCCAAGGCAAGGTCGCGTCCGCGAGAGTCGCAAATCCGCACGATGTCGCCCATCCCCAGTTGTCCCTCGACGCGCTGCACCGCGCCGGAGAAAACCCAGGGGTGTCTGCGGAGGAGCGATTTTTCGCGGCCAGGCTTGAGAAAGAGGCAGGGGAAAGTCATCGAACAGGGGGCAGAACGAGGTGACAGTCACTTTTCGAAGTGACTGCCACCTGAACAGCGCCGGGGAAAGGGAGCGCGATTTGTGGAGTTTGGGAGAAGGCGTCCGCTAGAGACGCGCGTCGGCAGCCATGATTTCTTCCAGGCGGGCGAAGAGGTCCAGTTTTTTGGCGGCCTCCGCCAGGACATCCATGGCGTGTTCGATTTCATCCGGCTCGTGGGCCGCGGTGAC
>JANTFR010000131.1 GCA_024763355.1 Anaerolineales bacterium | reverse complement strand
CCGTTGCGCAGGTCCCGCAAAACGTAGTACCGCGTGCCTTTGCGCTGGGCAGCGCTGACCACCTCAACGCCGGTGCGAGGGGCGACATCATCCAAATGAGATACTTCCTCCCCCGGAACGGGCGCGGGGACATCCCCCGCGGGGGGAGCGATTTTCCTTTTGAGGCCGCGTTCCACCAGGGAGACGATTTCATCCCGCACGGCCAGGCCGGTTTCGCTTTCGGCGCGCACGTAGATTTTATTCTCGTCCACGGCGTAAGGCGGGTCATCACCGCGGGGCACCAAAATCCGCACGATTTTCTTGCCGCCGCTCTCCTGCACATCCAGGGTGCAATTGATGGGGGGGCTGATGCGGTTGTTGATTTCCTTTTCCAATTGGGCAATGGCCTGCGCCGGTTTGGCGATGCCCGCCGGTTTCTTCTTCGGGTCGGCACTGACGCCCACGTAGAGCGTGCCGCCGTTGGTGTTGGCAAAGGCGCACACGTCGGCGATGATGGCGTACAACTTGCCGCCCCGCACGGTCATCCCCTCGTGGAAATCCTGCACAATGTTGGGACCTTCTTCGCGGGCCGCCTGAATGAAATCGAAACCGTTGCCTGCCGCTTCGGTCCTGCTGGCGTGGTGCGGGCGGGTGCGGGCAAAATCGTTGCTCAGGAAAAGGTTCATCAAATCTTCAAAGGAGCGTTCCTTAAGACGCACATCGGTAGCGCGCTCCCCGACGCCGAAGTTCTTTTTACGCTGGGGGTCTCCCTTGATGCGGTGGGCATCCGAACCCTGGATACAGTGCATCCGGCGGGGATACTCCGGCTTGGCTCCGTTAAAAAAAGCAGCGGTAGTGCGAGGTCCTTTGCGCTCCAGGTCGGTCACTTCCAGAGCGTGCAGGTTGGGGTCCTGGGTGTAGGCGATTTTGGTTTGCCCGCCAAAGGGGAAGCCCCGCATGGCAACTCCGTTGCTGGAATTAGCATGGGCGGCTATCACCAAACCGCCAGCCTGATTGATGGCGCGATAGGCGGTGAGAACGTCCGAGGAGGCCCCCACGGTGGCCGAGCCTTTATCCAGTTGGTCGGGAGGGATGTTGAGGTCCAGCAGGATGTGTTCGATTTCCCGCGCCGGTTTTTCGGGAGGGAAAATCCCCAGGATGTGAAAGCCAAAAGTGGCGGTGAACTCAAAGCCCGGCAGAACCAGAATTTTTTGCAAAAGGCGGCGGTACTCTTCCAGGCGGGATTTTTCTTCCGGCAGGAGCCGGTTCAGTTTCTCCAGCAGTTCGAGTTGTTGAATCTCTTCCTGCATCTGACGGTATCCGGCCACGGTGTTGTGGTCGGTGAAAGCGATGATATCCATCCCCTCGGCTTCCGCCTTGCGCAGGATATCCAGATAACTGACATCTTTCTCCTGGTAATCGCTGGAAGCGGGGGTGTGAAGGTGCAAATCCATGCTATACCACTGCATGGAGGAATTTCGTTTCTTTTTGCTCACGATGATGTTTCCAATTCACGAATAACGCTTAAAACCCCGACAAGCGGGGATGGCGTTTGATTTTTTATGGTTCTTTGATGCTTTGCGTGGAAGGTTGTGTATCTGGGTTCACAACCAGCGCAATTCCCAACTGCCGGCTTACACAAGGGAGCGAATACGCTGAATGAGGGCGTCCGGCATAAAGGGTTTGAGCAAGAAGCCGTCCGCCCCGGCATCCAGAGCCTCCCGCTCGTAATCCATGCCGGAGACCATCAAGACTCGAGTTCCCTGCAAAACGGCATCGCCGCGCAAAGCCTTGAGAACATCGAAGCCTCCGGCCCCCATACCCTGAAAGTTCACATCCAGTACCACCACATCGGGCTGTTCGGCGCGCACCTGTTCCAGGAGGCCCGCCCCCGGCGCGAATTTCACCACACTGAACCCTTCGATTTCCAGCAGGGTACCCAGCAGGGAAAGCATGGTGGCGTCGTCTTCAATCAGGAATACTTTTGGCATGGGTGCTCCACAAGATGGCGGTTGCTGCCGGCTCAGGATTCGTTCTGTGCAGGGGAGGGCGGTTCGCTCAAGGCCGCGTGGAGAACGTCATCCACGGTATCGGCGAACACGAAGGTCATCTCCTGCCGAATCTCGTCGGGTAAATCTTCCAGGTCGGATTCGTTGCGGCGGGGCAAGATGATGGTTTTCAGACCGCTGCGATGGGCGGCAAGCACTTTCTCCTTGATGCCGCCAACGGGCAGCACCTGACCGCGCAGGGTGATTTCGCCGGTCATACCCACCTCCGGGCGCACGGGACGCTCCGTCAACAGGGAGACCAGGGCGGTAGCCATCGTCACCCCGGCGGAGGGGCCGTCCTTGGGCTGCGCCCCGGCGGGAACGTGCAGGTGGATGTCGTATTTCTCGTAGAAATCCGGCGGGATTCCCAGGCGTTCGGCGTGGGCGCGCACGTAAGAAAGGGCGGCCCTGGCCGATTCCTGCATCACATTGCCCAGGGAACCGGTCAACTGGAAGTTCTTGCCGCCGGGCATACGGGTGGCCTCGATGAAGAGGATGTCTCCGCCAACGGGAGTCCAGGCCAGGCCGATGGCGACCCCTGGGATGGAAGTCCGCTCGGCGATTTCCTCCTGCCCGAAGTAGCGCGGTCGCCCCAGATATTCGCGCACCACCTCAGGCGTGACCTCCACCCGGGTGTGCTTGCCCTCCGCGATGCGGGTGACCACCTTGCGGCACACGCTCCCGATTTCCCGCTCCAGGTTGCGCACCCCCGATTCGCGAGTGTAGGAGCGGATAATGGTGCGCAGGGCCTCCTCGGTGAAGGAAATCTCTTCGGGGCGCAAGCCGTTCTCACGAATCTGCCGCGGGATGAGGTAGTTACGGGCGATGGCGACTTTCTCCTGCTCGGTGTACCCGGAAATGTGGATGATTTCCATGCGGTCGCGCAGCGGAGGGGGGATGGTATCCAACTGGTTGGCCGTGGTAATGAACATCACCTGCGAGAGGTCGAAAGCCACTTCCAGATAATGGTCGCGGAATTCGTTGTTCTGCTCCGGGTCGAGCACTTCCAGAAGGGCGGAGGCCGGGTCGCCGTGGAAGTCGAAGACCAGTTTGTCAATCTCATCCAGCATGAAGACCGGGTTGCGGCTTTCGACGCGGCGGATAGCCTGCAGGATGCGCCCCGGCATAGCTCCGATGTAGGTGCGGCGGTGGCCGCGGATTTCGGCCTCATCGCGCATCCCGCCCAGAGAGATGCGGATGAATTTGCGCCCCATAGCGCGGGCAATCGAGCGTCCCAGGGAGGTCTTGCCGACCCCCGGCGGGCCGACGAAACACAAAATGACGCCCTCGCGCACCCGCCGGATGACATCTACCGGCTCCTCGGCCAGTTCCTCACGGCGCTCGAAGCGCAACTTGCGCACCGCCAGGTACTCCAGAATGCGCTCCTTGACGTCCTCCAGCCCGTAGTGGTCTTCGTCCAGCACGGCGCGGGCGTGGGCGATGTCCAGGTTGTCGTCGGTGGTCTTGTCCCAGGGAAGGGAGACCAGCCAGTCGAGGTAGGTGCGGATGACGCCATACTCGGCAGCCGCGGTGGGCAGGCGGGACATGCGCTCCAGTTCGCGACGGGCCTGCTTCTCGGCCTCCGGCGGCATGTGCGCTTCTTCGATGCGCTTGCGGAACTCCTCGATTTCGGCGGTCTGTTCGTCGCCTTCGCCCAATTCCTTCTGGATGGCCTTGAGTTGTTCGCGCAGGAAGTATTCGCGCTGCACCTTCTCGATTTCGGAACGGGCCTCATCCTGGATTTTCTGCCCGATTTCGAGGACTTCTACCTCCCGCGTCAGCAGCCCCAGCAGTTTCCGGAGTTTGTCGGCGGCGTTATCCAGTTCCAGAATTTCCTGGGCGTCGGACAAATCCATGCGCTGGAAGTTGGCAATCGTGTAGACCACCTGCAAGGGGTCTTCCAGGCTGAGTACGGAGGCTACCAGTTCGCGCGGGATGGAGGGAATCAGTTCCGCGATGCGCTCGAAGAGTTCCAGGGCATTGCGGGTGAGCGCCTCCAATTCCAGACTGGGTTCCACCGTCTCGGGAGCGGGGTGGATTTGCGCCTTGAGGTACGGCTCTTGCTGAACGAATTCCCCCAGGCGGAAGCGCGTCGTTCCCTGCACCAGAAGGCGGATGGTTCCATCAGGGGCGCGAAACAGCCGGTGAACGACGGCAATCGTCCCCACGGTGTAGAGGTCGTCCGGCTGGGGTACTTCGATGGAGGGGTCCTTGGAGGCCACCAGGCCGATAAGGCGCGGGTTGCCTGCCACCACGTCATCCACCAGGCGGATGGAACGCGGCTGCCCGATGGTAAGCGGTACGGCGGTCTGAGGATAGACCACCACGCCCCGCAGGGGCAGGATGGGAAGAACCTCGGGGAGGGTATTATCCTCTTGGGGGGCAGACTCCCTTTGAAGGGCCTCCGTTTCCCGCGAGACATCTGGAGTTTGCGCGTTTTCCGGGAAGGAATCCGGCCTACCTTCGGAGGGCTTCATCGGCTTGTCATCGGTCACGAGCGTTTACCTCGACGCAATGTGAATCTGATGCGGCAACATGCGCGGCAGAGAAATCGTCAAAAAACCATCCCGGTATTCGGCCTGAGCGTCTTCCACGCGAACAGAAACGGGAAGTTCTACTTCGCTGCGGAATTCGCCGAAACGGATTTCCATTTGCTGGTACGCACCGCGCTGCTGGGGGGCCGGGCGCGTGCCGAACACCACCAGGAGGGATTCCTGCACGAGGATATTGAAGTCGGAAGGCTGCATGCCGGCGATTTCCAACCGCACGAAGACCGTGTCGTCGGTGTAGAAGACATCCGTGGGCGGACGCCAGGCATGAGCATAGAGGCGCCGATAGCGCTCTTCGGAAGGCCCTTCTCCGAAAAGAGGGGGTTCCGCGGCATACCAGACCGGGTCGGACGAGTTGAGGGCCAAAATCACTTGCTTCATGGCTGCCTCCGAGAAACTGGTGCAGGGTCAGAAGTTCCGAGGTTATCCCAAAGCCTGGCGCGCCGCCTCAAGAACGGCATCGTAATCGGGCTCATTGCCCAGGGCGGGCATGTAATCGGCATAGACCACTTTTCCGCTGCGGTCGACGACGAAAACAGCCCGGCGTAGGAGACGGACTTCCTTGATGAGGACGCCGTACTTGGGACCAAAATCAGCGTGGACGTGGTCGGAGAGCACCGTCACCTGGTCGATGCCCTCTGCGCCGCACCAGCGCGCCTGAGCGAAGGGTAAATCCATGCTGATAATCAGGATGGCGATGTCTTCGCTGAGGGCGGCAGCGGCTTCGTTGAAGCGCCGCGTCTCGCGGGCGCACACGGCGGTATCCAGCGAGGGAACGGCAGCGATGACACGAACTTTCCCCTCGGTGTTTGCCAGGCCGTGAAAGTCGCTCCAGTCCTGGGCGGTGACGGTGAACTCAGGAGCCTGCTGTCCAACGGTGATGTCTTCTCCAACGATGGTGGCATCGCGGCCGCCGAACTTTATCAATCCAAAACGTTCAACATATTCCATAAGGTGTTCCTCCTTTGTGTGGGGGTGGGAAAACTCAGCAGCGCCCCCGGCGGGACTCGAACCCACAACCATCGGATTAGAAGTCCGGTGCTCTATCCATTGAGCTACGGGGGCATTTGATTTGGTCAATCGTTGCCGCGGTAGGGGCGCAGGCCGCGATAGACACGGCGTCCGCTCAGGGTGCGGAGGATGGTCTCCGGCGGACGGTGCAGCCGCTCTCCGATTTCTTTCGGGGTGAGCGGTTTATTGCCGTTGGAGAGAAAAAGGCGGAAAATGGTCTCCACCAGCGAGGAGGACTCGCTCAGGAAAGTGTCCTGACGAGCGTAGTGGGACATGAGCAAATACTGCAAAGCCTCCACCTGGGTGACCTCGCCTGTTTCGGGGTCTACGGTATCGAAAGTTTCGTGTTCTTGCTCCTCCAAAATCGTTTGATGTTCAGGGGAAAGGTAACTCGTCAGATGGACGCGCCAGTTCCGTTCCGTGCGGCTCCACCATTCAAAATCAATGTAAAAAGGGGTGTCCAGGGTCGGTTTGACCAGGCTGAAACGCTTTTGCACCGCCATGTTTTCTCCTTCCTATCGGGCTGAATCGTCGAACCGGAAGTACAAATCGCCCACATGTACGAACCAGGGGCTGGAGGCCAGCAGCGCCAGGAGGGGCGCCGGAGGGCAGCGCCGCACCAGGTTGACGGCGGCATACAACTCCGTGGCATGGACGTGTTCCTGGTGGGTCAGTTTGGCAAGTTCACGGGTCATATTGGTCACCAGGCGCTCGAAAGGCATCCGCAGGTAGCGTTTCTCCTGCCACAGTTCGGCCAGCGCATCCACATCGGCGACCACAATCGCCATGCGCTCATCGTATTCGGCGCTGACTCGCTGGGGCAGGGTAGCGAAGACGATGCCGCCGTCCGAGCCTATCAGGGCCGTGCGTATCCAGTCCTTACTGGCACGCTGCACCCCGCTTTCCACGATAACCTCGCCGGGGTTTTCCCCGCGCCGGATGCCGACGATACTGCCGGGAATCAGGCCATATGACTCGTACCACTCCTTGAGACCGTAGACGTACCCGTGCTCCCGCACCACCCAGCCGGGAAACTTCTTGCCTGTTTTGCTATCCACCAGCATGAAGCGGACGCGCGGGGCTTCGTAGGCGGTGGGGAAAATCGAGGCTACCCGCGCTCCCAGGGGCAGCGTCCCCGCCTGCCAATGCGGGAAGATGAGCGGAATCTGCACCGTGCCGGGGAATTCATCCGTGGCATCTACGGGCGAGAGTTCATCATCCAGGATTTGTTCCAGGGCCAGCATCTCGGCATCCAGAACGCTGCGGTCATGTTCCACAGGGACATACTGCAAATACACGGGAGGGGTGAGCACGTTCTCCGGTTCCAGGCGGCGCAGATACCAGGCTACCTCGCCCGCAGGGCCAACCTCGTCGAAGCGCTCGTCCTCCTGCAAGGCCAAATCCAGCGAGAATTCCAGGAGTTTCGGCGGAGCATCGGCAGTAAAGCCGATTTGCTCGATGATTTCGGCGGTAGAGAGTGGCCCGCCGCCCGCCATATCCAATACGGCTTCGGCCAGGTTGAGATGTCCGATGTTGATGTCCACCAGCAGGGCGCGGGCAAACCAGCGTCCGGCAATACGGACGAAATCGGGATGCGCCTTCAAGCCCTCGTGCAAGGCGTCCAGGAGTTGCTCGCCGTAATTCTCCAACACACGGTCGGGCGTGAGGGCATCATCCGTGACCACTTCGGGAGGGTTGTTGAGAGGATGGTCGGGATACTCGGCGGCGAATTCGCGGCGCTCCCCCGTCTCGAATTCTACTTCGATGACCGAAAAATCAGGCTGGTCGGGGTTGTGTCCCGGCCGCACGTTGACGACCGTGCCGCTCTGCCATCCAAACAGGGGGAAGAGCAGTTTTTGCCCTGTTTCGTATTTCCCTTCGGGCTTGTAAATCTCTCCACCCGCCTGACGTTGTGCCT
>JANTFR010000130.1 GCA_024763355.1 Anaerolineales bacterium | reverse complement strand
TTTCCACCGTTTTGCACATTTTACCACCGTTTTCCGCCTCACTTTCCGACCCCCGGCGGACCATCCTTGCAAAAACGCGAAAAACCGCTTTTAGCCCCTCTCTTTTTCCCTTTTTGCAAACTCACCCCGGCACATTCGGACGCCGCCTTCCCTCCACCTGCGCCGCCGTGCCCCCGCCAGCGCCCACAAGTGACGAAAAGCACAATCCGCACCCCCAAAAAGGGGCGCGGGAGTGCCTCCCGCGCCATCCGCCCCTCGAAATTCTCTCACAACACGTAGTACCGCCGCTCCGGGGTCACCTCCCCCACGCCCATCACCAGAATGCGTCCCGTCTCCCGGCGGGTCAAAAAGTAAAAACGCACGCTGTCCTCTTGCGGGTTCACCCAGCGCCGCAGCCTCTTTTGCAGCATCCCCACCTGCGCCAGAGTCAGACGGCATTCGAATACGCTGTACTGCACCCGCTCGCCAAACCCCTCCATGATTTTCATCACCTTGCGGCGGCGGCGGTCGTTGCAAATATCGTAACTCACCACTACGAAATGCTTTTTCATCGCACCATGAAAGCCTCGAAGTTCGGCTCGTCTTCCAGAATGCAGCGCGCCAGGGCCTCGGCCTGCAAGCGCAGGATGCGGCGATAAGAAGTACGTTCTCCGCCGGGGGGATACGTCACCTTCTCCAACATGCGGTTTTCGTACAGGGAAAGGAACTGACGGCGCGGCTCGGCCTTCAGATAGAACCCCCTCCCGGGGTGCGTGCGCCCCTCCGAAGCGCCGCGGGGAGCAGACTCGCCCCCGGAGGGTGCGGAGACCCCGGAAATGGTGCGCCGCTCGAAATCCGCCAGATGCACCAGCGGACGGTTGAGCGCATACAGGGTGACCGCATCCCCCACCAAAGGACGGAACGGCTCCATCAAATCCAGCGCCAGCGAAGGGCGGGCGTAATCCAGGACGTGAAAGAAGCCCAGCGCCGGGTCCAGCCCCGTCATCTGGCAGGCGGCAATCATCTCCTTCAGGAGGAGGGTATATGCCAGCGAGAGCAAGGCGTTGACCGGGTCGGGCGGGGGGTGATAGGCCCGCTCCCGGAAGCCCCAATCCCGCCCGTCGGCGGGAGGGCGGATAAGCAGGCGCAATCCGCTGAAATACAGGTGGGCGCTCTGCCCCTCCAGGCCGCGCAGGCGCTCCAGCGAATCGGCCCCCCGGATGCGTTCCAGCATGGCGGCCAAATCCCGAATCGGACGGCGGAGGCGCCGTTCCCGCTCCCCGTGACGCAGGAGCAAGACGCGCTGATTGTGCACCTTGGCGTACACCACGGCCCGCGCCACGGGCAGGGCGAAGGCAGGCCGCCCCACAGCCAACGCCTGCCGGTAACGCAGGCGGCTGAGGCCGTGTTCGCGTCCCATCAGGCGGGAGACATACGCTCCACTCCCCGAGAGAAAGACCACGTCCACGCCGCGGCGCACCAGGGCGTGCAGAGCGGCAGTGGTCAGCCCCACCCCGCGCCCTATCAGCACGACCTGTTCTACGTGGATGAGGGGGATTTCTTCCAGAATTTCGTCGCCCTTGCGCACTATCAGGCGGCCATCCGCCTTGTGCAAGCGCGAACCGGGTTCGGTAAGGTATAGTACGGACATGATGGGTAGTTGGGTGGTTGGGTAGTTGGGTAGTTGGGTACGGGGTACGGGGTACGGTGTACGAGGCCCTTCACGGCACCCAGTCTCCCAGCCAGGGGAGCGGCTCTGCCGGGGAGACCAGGCGCGTTTTGCGGGGATTGAACTCCAGGCGCAGGGCTTTGAGCAGGCGTTCGGCCCGCAGACGGGCAGATTCGGCCTCTTTCCGGCTTTCGGCGCACACCACCCAGTCATCCGCGAAGCGCACCAGGGCATACCCGGCGTGTGACATACCTGCATCGAAGGGGTGCAGGTAGATGTTCGCCAGGAGGGGGGAAAGCGGGCTGCCCTGCAAGACCCCTGCCGGAGCATTCCCGGCGCGGCGCGTCAGATACCACGAGACAGCCATCCCTCCAAATGCCAGCGCCCCCAGCCCGCCGGTGACCCAGGCTCCGCGGCGTGCTATCCGGCGTCCGGCGGGAGAGCGCAGGCGGGAAACCAGGTTGCGCCCGGCCTGCACCCCTTTGGGACGCAGCCAGGCACCGGCCAGGGCCGCCAGACCGCGGCCCACATCCTGCCATGCCAGACGGCGCACCGCATCGGGTTCCAGAAAGTCCCCGCCCGCCCAGGCATCCCCCGCCGGGCGGTTCAGCCATTCCAAAAGAGCATCCAACCCGGCGGCAGAGCGGCGCAGGGCAGGCGGCGGCAAGGGAGGCGGGGAGGCGGGGAACCCCGCCGGAGCAATGCCTGCTTCCAGCCAGGCATCCAGCAGGCGCAGGAGCCGCCTGTCGTCCAGGGTGCGGCGCAGCCGCTTGCGGAGGATGTCGTGGTCGAGGCGGTCGAAGCAGGAGGCCACGTCGCCGTGCAACGCCCAGCGCCGCCCCCCTTCCCGCAGGGATTGCACCGCGGCGAGCGCATCGGCGGGAGAACGCCCGGGCCGGTAGCCGTAACTGCACGGCAGGAAAATCTCCTCCCACAGGGGCGCGATGACCTGCAAGGCGGCGCGCTGGGCGATGCGGTCTTCCACATTCAGACGCGCCAGGACGCGGGGCGGGGCATCCTGCCGCGGGAGGGAAAAACGTCCGGGCGGTTTGGGGCGGTAGGTTTCCTCCCGCAGGGCTTGCTGCAAAATACGCAGGGAGCGGGGCATCCGGCGCTCGAATTCGGCCAGCGAAACGCCGTCCGGCCCGGCGGAACGGGCGCGGCGGTAGCGGGGCACGTTGCGGCGGACCGTGCGCCAGGCCAGTTGCAGGTTATCCCAGGCGGTAAAATCGTCGAAAAGAGTCATGGCAGCAATACATGGGAATGGAACATCCGTCCTCAGGCCAGACACCAGGGGGCCAGCAACGCAGCCAGAGGAGCAGGCGGGAGCATACGGCGCATACGGGGGGCATTCTCCGGGGGCGACGGCTCTCCCCAGGGACGCCAAACGCCCCAGGTCCAGTTAGCGCGGGCAGCCTGCCATTCGACGGCGTTGACGGGAGTTGTCACCCACAAGCGGGCGGGCAGGCGGGAGCCGGGGTAGGTCTGGGCGGCGGCCAATGCCCGCGTCGCCAGGCGGACGTATTCGCCCCCGCCAGCCACCGTCTGCCGCAGCAGCCACCATCGGTTACCGTGGGGCGGCAGGGATACACCCCAGGCGCGCAGGGCGGCGCGTTCGGCTTCCGGCAAATGCACAGGCAGGAAGGCGAAATCCAGCCAGACGGGGCCGGGCAGGCGGCGGCAAAGCAGGATGACTTGCTGCAAGGCAGCCCAATCCGGCACGGGACGTACCGCATGGTAGGCAGGCGGTTCTTGCGTGCGCCAGTCTTCGGCAGGCAGGATTTCCCACAGCATGGGGGGTGTCTCTTTGCCCCACAGGGCAGCAAATTCTCCGGCGGTGCACACTTCCCGGGGCTCCAGTTCCGGAGGCAGGAGAGTTTGCACTTCCCCGCACAGGTCGCAGGCGGCGCTCTCTGCCTGCCAGTCGGAGGGAGCGGTCAGGGCTGTCCACAGCGAGACCAGCGGGGCGCTTTCGGGGGCGGCGAAGGCAATCCGCAGGTGATAGACGCACGTCCACCAGGGTGCCGTCTCTTCTTCGTCGGCATACCCCAGCGCGAGGAGAAAGCGCAGCAGGCGCGCCCGCCAGTCGGCGGCGGAAAGGGAGGCAGGCGGGGCATCCAGACGCAGTCCGGCCAGGGCGTGGAAACCGGACACGTACTGCTCATCGGCCAGATAGACCGGCCCCATCTCGGAGAGGTGTACGTACAGATTTTCGTCCATGAGATTACGTCCGCCTCCTACGGGGCGTCGGGGGAGACCTCCCCTTCCTCTTCTCGCAGGATGTCGAAGAGAACTTCCCGCGCCAGGTCGGCCAGGTAAAGGCGGGGGTCCCAATCCTGGGGCGTCCATTCGCGGGTTTCGCCCTGCCGGGTGAGACGCACCGCGGGGGGCTGGCGGGGATATTCCGGCGGGCAGGTGAAGGTCAGTTCCGGCGGTTCTGCGCCATCCTCGGAAACCCGCCACAGCCGGGCCTCGTGCAGCATGCCGTTCCGCAGGATGATTTCGTGCTCCAGGCCGCGCAGGCGCTCCAGGCGCAGGGCCTCGGCCTCCAGGCGGTTTTCGCCGTTTTGCGGCAGGCGGGCGGCCATGGGCATGGGCAGGAAGTGGGCCGCGGGCGGGGTGAGTTTTTCCCGGAAACCGCGCAGGACGTGCAGGCCGGTAGCGACGGCATCCGGCAGCCCTTCATCCACGTGGAGAGGGCGTCCCGAAGGCGTCAGGGTGGTGATGGCGCCGCGTTTGGCGGCTTCCCCGGCGATGCGGGCCGTGCCTTCGATGATGGAGAGCGTCTCGGCGTGCTGGTACTCCATGGAGCGCAGTTCCAGTTCCTTGGCGGTGCGCCACTCTTCGGCGATGCGTTTGCGTTCAGCCTCGCGGGCCTCCTGCATTTGGCGGATTTCCTGCACTTCGGCTTCGGTGTGAGCGGCCTGTACCTGTCCTTCGCCCTCCAGTTGGGCAATTTGCAGGGCGGTCTGGGCCTGTGCCAGGGCGACCAGCCGCTCGGCCTCGGCCAGACGGGCTTCCAGGGCGATTTCCCGCTCGTGGAGACGCCGCTCCAGAAGGGCGGTGCGGTGCGCCTGGATGGCTTGCAGCCGTTCCAGGGCCTGCCCCTGGAGGGTGGAGAGCAGACGTTCGTCTCCCTGGAAATGGAGGATGGCGGCATCCACAATGTGCAGCCCCAGCGCGGCGGCGCGTTCATCCACCTGGCGGCAGATTTGCTCTTCGATGGTGCGCAGGGCGACGGCTGCGGGGGCAGACTCCCCGGCGGCGGATTCTGCGCCCCCTAAGGCGCGGACGAGTCCCTGCTGGTCCATAGCGGCGATTTGGGCCAGGACGACCGAGCGGGCCATGTCTCGGAGGGCCTCCAGGGGAGATTCGCAGGCGGCTACCCGCAGCGGGTCGGCTACTTCCACAATCAGGGCAACCTGGAGGGAAAGTTCCCATCCATCGGCGCTGACGGCTTGCAGGAGGGGCAAGGGCACTTTGCGGCGGTCGGTATGCACCCAGCGCACCTGCAAACTGCCGCCGGGTACGCCTTTGAGCCAGTAAGTCCCCGGCGGGTAGGCCTGTGGCGTTTCTTCGGGCGGATAGCAGATGGCGTGTTTGCCGGGGGGAACTTCCAGCAGGGCCAGCAATCCCCACAGGAAGGGCGGCAACGGCTCCGGCGGGGAAACCAGGGGGGCCGCCGGGGGCGGGGTTTCACGGGGTTGGGTGATGGGGGTATCCATAAGCGTCTCCGGGTTGAAAAACTTCGGTTGCCAGCGCCAGGTGGCCGCTATCCAGAAAGATGACCCAGGCGCAGGCGTGGCCGTAGGTGAGGTCAATCAGGCGGCCTTCGCGGCGGGCCTGCCGGGCCGCCCGGCGGATGGGCGCCGAATCCCAGCGAGCGACGGCGATGATGCGGCTGCGCGCCACCTGCCCGCCGGGGCCAGCCCACAGGAGCAGGTCTTCAGCGCTCACGGGAGCCTCCGGCAAAATCGGGCAAACGTCCCTCGGCGGTCTGGTTTGCGAGGGCGTCGGCCAGGCGGTTGTGCTCCCGCGGCAGGTGGCGGAAGGTGACCGGCGGGCAGGCCGCGAGCAGGGCGCGCAGGCGTTGGCGGGCCGCCCGCAGATGCGGGGAGCGGGTGGCAGCCAGTCCTTGCATCTGGCGGATGAGCACCTGGCTGTCGCTGTAGAGGGTGATGCGCTCCGCAGGGATGTGGCGCAGGGCTTCGAGCGCCATGTGGACGGCGGCGTACTCGGCTTCGTTGCAGGTCATCAGGGGGGCACGGCGGTTCCACCAGAAGCGGATGTACCCGCTCTCGTCGCAGACCACCGCGCCCAGGCCGGCGCAGCGGCGCTCCGGGCGGATGGCGCCGTCGGTGTAGACTATCAGGTGGGAGTAGGCGGGTCGTCTGGGCATCGTTTGCTCCTGTGGGGCTTCACTCCGTAAGAGACGGGGGAGGCAGAGAAGTTAATATGCAAAAAGGCGGAGGCCGGTTGAACCGGGCCTCCGCCTGGGGCGAGCGCAGGGTCAAGTATCAGGGGAAAGAAGGCGCTTCTTCCCCGGCGATAAAGGCGAACAAGACGGTGTACAGGCGCGCGGCAGGGATGCCTAACGCCCGACCGATGGCCGGGACACATTTCCCCGTTTCGTCCAGGTCCAACATGCCGTATTCCACCGCCCGCCATTGCTCGGGCGGACATGCGGCGCGGGATGCGGCCTCGGCTACGCTCAATCCCCGACGGCGGCGGCGGGTAAGTACCCACTCGCCGAAACGCTCCGCGGGGCTGCTTTCCCCCTCTTCGACAGCGTTGCCGTTGCGCGGCGGCAGCGTACTCAGGCCGATAAGTCTTTGGATGGTGCGGGTATGTTGGTCGTTCACAGGCTTTTTCTCACCGATTAGATACCCTCCTGCAATGGATGAGAAAAAGCCTCCGGATGGAAAGAACAAGTCAGGGGAATCCGTGGGATGCAATACATACGCGTCTCCTTCATTGAGTATGGTGCATTAAAAAACAGATTGATGCGCAACCGCCCCTGCTAACCGACGGGAGGGGCAGGAGATAAACTCCTGCCCTCACATCAGGAAAAGCACTTCCCGGCCTTGCGGTAGATTTCTTGCAAAATCTGGTGTACCCGGGGGGTGGAGATGCCGTGTTTCGCAGCGATTTCTTTGAGAGGTACTCCCCGGAAGCGTTCTCGGGCAATCTCTTGCTCTCTGGTGCTCAACGTCTCCAAACAGGCTTCCCACGTCCGCCGGATGGTGTGGGTTGGGCCTTCGGGCATATATTCTTCTCCGGCAGGCCGGGTATTCAGTTGGTCTTCGTCCCAGGGTATCGTTTGTTCAGCCCAACGGCGGTAGGGACCTCTGGCCCGCCGGTGGGCGATTTGAAAGACCCAGGCCCAGGCGCTCTGCTCGCCGTGCTTGCCCCGGTAAGCAGGTGCAGCGCGCCACGCCCGGATAACGGTGTACTGGATGATGTCTTCGATGTCCTCCGCACTCAGGAAGTTGTATTGCCTGCGCAGGCTGGCCGCCAGGCGGGGCCAGATGCAATCCATAAACGCGGCCAGCGCCGGATTACCGTTCCTGCCGTCTTCCTGAGCCATCTGCCGGATGAGCGTGTGCAATCCACGCTCCGGACAGGGGACGGGGGACATCTCAGGACACCTCCCGAGAAGAGGGGCGTCTGGAAACGAAACGCATGGGGGTACCTCCTTTGTGAGGTTATCGGGGTTCTAAGGTGCAGGCCTGCTTCACCGAGTAAGAGTGCCGTGCGACGGAAAAGTTAAGTGGCAGGTGGCAGGTGGCAGGTGGGCACATGCGACGTGCGGGGTGCGGGGTGCGATGTCCAGACGGTCTGCCCCCACCCCAGCCCTCCCC
>JANTFR010000129.1 GCA_024763355.1 Anaerolineales bacterium | reverse complement strand
GAGACCACCCTTACAAGGGAGATTGCTCTTCCGGAGACGCCGCCCACCCCAAAGGGCGTCCAGCCCCGTTCCCGCCTCCCGTGGATGGCGTACTTCAGTTCGGATGTCCTTCTCCCCCGCTTGATGACGGGCGTCTACCGCCGAGGGGTGCGGCGGAGGTAGACGATGGACAACAGACCACGGACGACGGACCGTAGACCGTGCGACGTGCGACGTGCGGCGCAGCCAGACCAATGAACCAATGCAACCAATAAACCAACAAGGAGTCCCTTATGCCTGAGCCTCGAGAAACTGCGATAGCCTTTGCCCGCGAAAATCGTGACCGTTTTCTGGAAGAACTGAAAGCCCTTTGTGCCATTCCCTCTATTTCCACCAGCGCCGAGTACAAAGATGAAGTGCGCCGCGCCGCCGAATGGGTGGCCGACCACATGCGGAAAATCGGCCTGGAAAACGTGGCCGTGATGGATACCCCCGGCCACCCCGTCGTGTACGGAGACTGGCTGCACGCCAGCGCGGAGGCCCCCACCGTGCTGATTTATGGGCACTACGATGTCCAGCCCGCCGACCCCCTCGACTTGTGGGAGACGCCCCCCTTCGAGCCGACCGTGCGCGGCGAGCGAATCTATGCCCGCGGCGCGACCGACATGAAAGGGCAGGTGATGGCCTCGCTGAACGCGGTCGAGGCCGTCCTCCGCAGCGGCGGCGCTCCCGTCAACGTCAAGTTCTTCGTCGAGGGCGAGGAGGAAGTCGGCTCCGTCCATTTGGGTGATTACATCCAGGCAAACAAGGACAAATTGGCCTGCACTGTGGCTCTCAACCCCGATACGGGGATGCTGGCGCCCGATGTCCCCACGATTACCTACGCCTTGCGCGGCCTGGTGTATTTTGAGTTGAAAGTCTTTGGCCCCAAGAGCGATTTGCACTCCGGGGTGTTTGGCGGCGTGGTGCACAACCCCGCCCAGGTGATTGCCGAATTGATTGCCGGCATGCACGATGCCGAGGGACGCGTCACCCTGCCGGGCTTCTACGACAAGGTGCTCCCTCTGGACGAGGCCGAACGCGCCGAGCTGGCCCGCCTGCCGATGACGGAGGCCTTCTACCTGGAAAAGAGCGGCGCACCCGCCCTGTGGGGGGAGAAGGGGTATTCTCCCGTAGAACGCACCGGCGCGCGCCCCACGCTGGAAATCAACGGCCTGTACAGCGGCTTCATCGGCGAAGGCGCCAAGACGGTGCTGCCCGCCTACGCGATGGCGAAAATCTCTTGCCGCCTGGTACCCGACCAGGACCCCGCCGATGTAGAGGCGCAACTGCGCGCCTATCTGGAGGCCAACGCCCCAAAAACCGTTACCTGGGAATTGAAAGTCTTCCCCGGACCGGCGCGCGCTTCGCTTTCCCGCATCGATTCTCCCGGCGTGCAGGCCCTTGCCAAAGCCCAGGAGACCGTCTGGGGCAAGCGTCCCGTCTTCAAACGCGAGGGCGGTTCTGTCCCCGTGGTGGGCGATATCCAGAACATCCTCGGCGTGGACGTGGTCAACACCGGTTTTGCCTTGCCGGACGACAATCTCCATGCTCCCAACGAATCCCTGCATCTGCCAACCTGGTACAATGGCATTGATGCGCTGACCCACTTCTTCTTCAATTTAGGATGACGTGCGGAGTGCGGAAGTGCGGGGTGCGGGTCTGAGGATGCACGCCCCCCGCACCTCGCACGTTACGCCCCGCGCTTTTTGAGACCTGTGAGGTCTGTTGCGGTACTTTGAAAATCTACCAAATCTACAATCAACTATGGAAAAACTTCCTTCTTACGGCGGACAAGCCCTCATCGAGGGCGTTATGATGCGCGGCGGCAACGCCGTGGCGATGGCGATGCGCTCCCCCGAAGGGCAAATCGTCATCGAAACGGAGCTTCTGGGCGGCATCTACAAAAGCCGGATTGCCAAAATCCCCTTCCTGCGCGGCCTGGTCGTCTTGTGGGATGCCCTCGGGCTGGGGATGCGCGCTCTGACGACCTCGGCCAACCTGCAAACCGGCGAGGACGAGCAACTCGAAGGCCCGATGCTCTACCTGACGATGTCCGTCTCGCTGGGCGCGGCGGTGTTTCTCTTCTTCCTCCTGCCGGCCTGGATTGGCGGGCTGGGCGAGACCTACCTGGGATTCTCCCATTGGAGCGCCAACCTGGTGGAGGGCCTCGTGCGGCTGGTCGCCCTGGTGGGGTACATCTGGGGCATCGGCAAGATGGACGAGATTGCGCGCGTCTTTGCCTACCACGGCGCGGAGCACAAAACCATCAACGCCTTCGAGGACGGGGCGGAACTCGTCCCCGAAGTGGTGGCGCGATACTCGCTGGAACACCCTCGCTGCGGGACGGCCTTTCTGCTCAACATCGTAGTCATCTCCATCATCTTGTTCTCGCTGCTTGGTCCCCTCCCCACGGCGTGGAAACTTGCCAGTCGCGTCCTTCTGCTCCCCGTTTTGGCGGGCATCACCTACGAATACCAGCGCTGGACGGCCAACCATCTGGATAAAGCCTGGGTGCGGGCGCTCATCAAACCCAGTCTGGCCTTGCAGCACCTGACCACCCGAGAACCCTCGCTGGATATCCTTGAGGTCGGCATTGCGGCTTTCAATGCCATGCGCGCTGCCGAGCAGGAGGTCGTGCTTTAGACCCCCGGATGCGCAGGAAATGGGCCTGGGGTTGTGGAGGGGTGCTGCTGGCCGTCTGCTGCTTGCTGGCGGTGTGGCTGCTCTGGCCGCGTCTCCGTCCGCAGCCCCGCCCTGTGGTCGCAGAACGTCTTTTCGAGGGGGTCACCTACACGCGCCGCGTGACGCGCTCTCCCCGTCCCCTCGTGGTACACATCGTTACGGTGGATACCCGCGCCGATGGGATTGCTTTTTTGGTCACCCCCGGCGACCCGAAGGCCTCCCTGCCCCTGGAAGCGCGCACCACCTCGCAATTCGTGTGGGATTTTGGGGTGCAGATTGCCATCAATGGAGACGGATTCACCCCCTGGAGCGGGCGCGGCTTTTGGGATGCCTATCCCCATTCGGGCGACCCGGTAGCCCCCATCGGATTCGCGGCTTCCCGCGGGGTGGTCTACTCTCAGGATACCGATTCCGAACCGACCCTGTATATCGGGCGCAACAATCAGGTCTCTTTCGAGCGGCCTGTCGGCGCGGTCTACAACGCGGTCTCCGGCAACGCTTGGCTGGTGCGGCGCGGAACTGCCTCCCCTCCGGAGGGCGGGGAACCGGCCCCCCGCACGGCGGTTGGAGTGAGCAAGAACGGGCGCTACCTGTACCTGGTGGTGGTGGACGGACGGCAGGCCGGTTACAGCGAGGGAATGCAATTGGATGAACTGGCATCCCTGCTGGTGGAACTGGGCGCGCAGGAGGCCATCAATCTGGACGGAGGCGGCTCCTCCACACTGGCGCGCGCCGGAACGCTGGGACCGGTGGTGCTCAACAGCCCCATTCACCGCGGGCGGCCGGAGTGGGAGCGTCCGGTGGGCAATCACCTGGGAGTGTACGCCAATCCGTGAGGTTACTCGCCCACCATCTGCACGACGATGCGGCGGTGACGGGGGCGGTTGTCGAAATCCACGAAGATAATTTGCTGCCAGGTTCCCAGCGTGGGTTTGCCGTTCACGAAGGGAACGCTGAAGGAAGCGCCCAGCAGGGCAGCGCGCAGGTGGGCGTGTCCGTTGCCGTCGCCCCAGCGGGCGTTGTGCGCGTACTCCCGTTCCGGGGGTGCAATCTCGTCGAACAGGCGGCGCAGGTCGCGCAGGCAGCCGCTTTCGTACTCGATGGTCGTGATGGCGCTGGTCGAGGAGGGGGTGAAGACGGTCAGGATGCCGTTTTGCAGCCCCGATTGACGCAGCAAATCCGTCACCTGGGCGGTGATGTCGTGAATATCGGCGTCGCCGCGGGTGCGCAGTTCGAGCGTACCGGTGACCACACTCATGGCGCGCCTCAGCAGCCCTCGGCGGATTCGTCCAGAATGGTGATTTCATCCGGCAGGTTGGGCACCAGGCACAGGAAGACGAAAGGCTCCTCCCCGATGCTCTGATACCAGTGGGGCGCGCCCGCCGGGATGAAGACCACGTCCCCGGCCTGCACCTCGTACACCTGCCCATTGATGCCGATGCGGGCGCGTCCGCCGAGGACGTATTGCTCGTGCTCCACGGCGTTGGTGTGGCAGGGCATCCCGCCGCCGGGCTGCATGGTGAAGCGACGCATGGCGAAGTGCGGGCCTTCTTCGGGGGAAATCAAAACCTGAATGGCGGTATCTTTTCCCGCTTTGACTTCCTGGGCGGGAACTTCATCGGCGTGTTTGACGGGCATGGAAACCTCCGTGGGAATGCAGAGCGTTGAATACCATTGATGCCTGTATTGTACTTCAACTTGCCCATTGCAACCGATTGCAGGTAAAATACAGCCCCACATTTTCACATTACAAGGAGCCTTTATGGGTGCCAAACTGATTTTACGCAAGAAGGAATACGAAGTCCCTGCCGGCATCACGGTGCGGAAGGCCATCCAGCAGGCCGGGCTGAACCCCGAAAGCGTGCTGCCCACCCGCAAGGGGGAACTGGTCACCGGCGATACCATTCTCAAGGACGGCGACCTCATCCGGCTGGTGGCCGTCATCTCGGGAGGCTGAGTCATGCGTTGTCGCAAATGCGGTCAGAAGGCCGTCATCAACATGCGCCAGCACAAACTGGCTTTGTGCAAGGAGCACTATCTGGAGTGGATTCCCCAGCAGACCCAGCGCTTCATCGAGAAATATCACATGTTCACGTCCGATGAGCGGGTGCTGGTGGCCGTCTCCGGCGGGAAGGATTCTCTGGCGCTGTGGGATGTCCTTGTGCGCCTGGGGTATCAGGCCGACGGGTTGTACATTGACCTGGGAATTGACGGCGGTTTCGGCTATTCGAGCGAATCGCACGCCCTGACGGTCGCCTTCGCCGAGGCGCGCGGCCTGACCCTCCACGTGGTGGATATCGCCGGAGATTACGGCGAGAGCATCCCCGAAATCGCTCGCCGCACCCGCCGCGGCAAGGGCAAGCCGTGTTCCGTGTGCGGGCTGGTGAAGCGGCACGAGATGAACCGCATCGCCCGCGACCTGGGCTACGACGTTTTGGCTACCGGTCACAATCTGGACGACGAGGCCGCGACCCTGTTCGGGAACACGATGCAATGGGCGGGAGGCTATCTCATCCGGCAGGGGCCGGTGCTGCCCGCTTCTCCCGGCCTGGCGCGCAAGGTCAAGCCTTTCTGCCGCTTCTACGAGCGCGAGACAGCGGCTTATGCCCTGCTGCGCGGCATCGAATACATCTACGAGGAATGTCCTTTCTCGGTGGGAGCCAAGTCCATTCATTATAAGGAACTGCTCAACCAGTTGGAAAAGGACAGCCCCGGAGCAAAACTGCATTTCTACCTGGGCTTTCTCAAGGCCAAAAAAGAGGGGCTGTTTGTGGAAACCAAAGAGGAGGCGGTGGCCCTGCTGCACACCTGTCCCACCTGCGGACAACCCACCTCCGCCCCCGGTCAGTGCGCCTTCTGCCGTTTGGTGAAGGTGGAGGCGGTCTGATTGATGTCTGCCGGTCGCAGGACACCCGGCTTACCAAAACTCTGCGGCGGTCGCAGCACCCGCCACATCAAAACAAAGGAGAACTGAATCCATGCCTACCCAACCTCAAGACCTTGAAGACCTGACGCTGCTGGGACGCAAAGCGCAACCCAGCAAACACCTGGAAGCCTTCCCCAACCGCGCTCCGGGGCGCTACTACCTCGTCACGCTGGAAACCAGCGAGTTCACTTGCCTGTGTCCGGTCACGGGGCAGCCGGATTTCGCCACCATCAAAGTGGAATACGTCCCCGACGAGAAAATCGTCGAATCCAAATCTTTCAAGTTGTACCTGTGGTCTTACCGGAATGAGGGGGTCTTCCACGAGCACGTGGTCAACGTGATTCTGGACGATTTGGTGAAAGCGCTCGACCCCCATTACTGCAAGGTGACGGGCGCGTTCAACATCCGCGGGGGCATCGGCATCACGGTGGAAGCGGAACACGTCAAGACGCCGGAAGCAAAACGCGCGGTGCGGAGTTGAGAGGTGCGCTATGTCCGATGCCAAAACTCCGGCTTACCGCTGGTTCCCTTTTGTGACCGCCGTTTTCGTCACCACCTTGATTACATCCAACATCATCGCTGTCAAACTGGTGCGCCTGTTCGGGTTGTTCCTGCCCGCTGCGGTGGTGCTTTTTCCCGTGGCGTACATCTTCGGCGACATCCTGACCGAGGTGTACGGTTACGCCCGCGCCCGTCAGGTCATCTGGACGGGGTTCGCCTGCAACCTGCTGGCGGTGACGGCCATCTGGATTGGCGGGCAATTGCCCGCGGCCCCCTTCTGGAGCGCGGGGGCCTTCTCCACCCCGGAGAGCGCCCAGCAGGCTTACCAGGCCATCCTGGGATTTACGCCGCGCCTGCTGGCGGCCTCCTTTGCCGCCTATCTGGTGGGGGAATTTTTAAACTCCTACGTACTCGCCCGCCTGAAGGTACGCACCGAAGGGCGCTTCTTGTGGCTGCGTACCATCACATCCACCATTGTGGGGGAAGGGGCCGACTCCGCCGTCTTCATCACCCTGGCCTTTTACGGCATCTTCCCGATGGGCGGTTTGCTGGAGGCCATTCTCTCGCAATGGCTGTTCAAGGTAGCGTATGAAACCCTGGCTACTCCCCTGACGTATCTGGTCGTCAATGCCCTCAAACGCGCCGAGGGGGTGGACGTTTTCGATTACGAGACGAGGTTCACCCCCCTGGCGTTTTGAGGAGGACACTTGCGCGCAAGGGGAGGAAAACGCAGGGACGCAAGGACGCGGTGACGCAAGGAGACTTCCGAGATTTATCGGGTGAGATGCCCCTCCGGAGCGGTTCTCGTCAAAATCTCGGAAGTCTTACCCTAATTTGTCTCCGCCTCCCCGCGGCTTTGCGTTGCTTGCGCGGTGTGATGCGGGGAAAGTGTTACCGGGACTCAGGCGATTTCCAGGTAACGTTCGACTTCCCAGTCGGTGACCGTCAGGCGGAAGGCCTCCACCTCGGCAGTCTTGGCGGCTACGAAGGCGGTGTACACGCTTTCGCCCATCGCTTCCTTGAGCACGGAGTCGTTATCCAGTTCGGCAAGGGCTTCGCCCAGCGAGGCGGGCAGGGAGCCTATGCCGCGGGCCTGGCGCTCCTCTTCCGTCAGGTGGTAGATGTTGACGTTGTTGAGCGGTTCGGGAGCGGGGATGTCGTTGTCGATGCCGTCCAGGGCGGCGGCCAGCATCGCGCCCAACGCCAGGTAGGGGTTGGCGGAGGGGTCGGGGAAGCGCAGTTCCAGGCGCAGGGCCTTGCTGCGGCCTTCCTGATAGCGCGGCAGGCGGATGGCCGCCGAGCGGTTGCGCTGCGCCCAACTGATGTACACGGGAGCCTCATACCCCGGCACGAGCCGCTTGTACGAATTGACCGTGGGGGCCGCCACCGCTGCCAGGGCACGGGCGTGTTTCAACTGACCGGCGAGGAAGCCATAGGCCACCGGGGAAAG
>JANTFR010000128.1 GCA_024763355.1 Anaerolineales bacterium | reverse complement strand
GCGGCGTTGGCATTTGCCTCGTCGGCACGGTAGTAAAACGTTATCTCGGCAGGCTGGGGGGTGGCGGGGGTGATTTCAAAGCAGCGCTGGACGGTGTTGTTTAGCGTGCCCGCGGTGCCGCAGGTCTGTGCGCCGCGCAGCGAGACGCCCACTGCTCCCATATCGGGATTGCTCCCCGTAGGGCGCAGGTACACCCCGTAATGCCGCGTGGAAACGCCATCCTGCGTGCGGACGAACCCCAAAGCGCAGCCTTCTCCCGTGGTGCAGGAGGCATCTACAGTGCGTGTCTGCCGAAGTTCTCCCCGGTTTTGAACGGCGCCCTCGGCGCTCAACGTGTGACTGTTCAGGTCGAGAATAGCGCCTTCGGAGATGGTCAGGTTCTGCGCCTGGGCGTCTCCGGTGAGGGTGACGTGTGAGCCGGCAGGGATGACAACGTGGGTGTTGCAATCGGGCAGCGTGCCTCCCCAATTGGCGGGGTCGTTCCAATCGCCGGATGCGCCTCCTTGCCAGGTGACGGTCGTGAAGGTATCCGAAGTGAGCGTCAGGCCGGTATTTTCGCGAATCTCAAAGGTCTCACAGCCGGAGGCCGAACGCCGGTAATCCAGCAGGGCATGCTGTCCCTGCACGGTGAGATACAAGTTGCGTATGTTGAAGGCCCCCTCTAGTTTGGGGTTGAAGCGTATGGTGTTGCCCTCTACCTGCATCCCCAGAGCCTCCCGAATCAGCCAGGCGGGCATGGCGGTGCCTTCGATGTACATGCTGGATTCCAACATGCGTCCCGGCACCTGTCCGTTGTATTCCATCATGGTTTCGTAGGGGCCCAGTTCCAGCCACCTCTGGAGGAAGATGTTGGCGTATTGGTCTCCGAGGGCACTTTCACCCATCTGGTAGTATCCGATGGGGGCAAAGGCGGGCAGCATGCTGAAGAAGCCTCCTTCCATGATGTAGCCGTTATTGTACGATGGGGAGATTCCGTATCCGCCGTGGTCCATGAAGTGTTCGCTGTCGGTGCTCATCCAATGGACATCGCCCTCCGACTCGAAGAAAATGCCCGGCGCGGTGTAGGTGCTGAGGATGGCGGCCTTGTGCGCTTCGCCGATGTCGCCCTGGAGAGTGAAGAAGAGATTGTTGCTCCATTTGTCATCGTACTGCTGCCCATCTGCCTTGCCGTCGCCATTGTTCTGGTCGGCGTAGGGCATGTAAAAATTCTCCGCGGGGTCCCAGAAGGCGGCCTCAAAGGCGGCCCGCATGGGCGCGGCGTAATTGTCGCGCAGGTCGGTGGCATCGGCGTGTCTCCCCAGGATGTCCAGTAAATCGGCGGCGGCCTCATAGGCGTAAGTGGCGGCGGCGCTCTCGGCGGGATACTCTCCGTCCAGCGTGCTCAAATCGGCCACGGACATCATCACGTTGGGGAACAGGTTGCCGTCTTCGCCGTAAGCGGCATCGTATGCCACATCGAATTGCTTCAAGGCGTCGATGGCTCCATCAATCACCGCCTCATGCGCCTGCACGAAAGACGCATCCCCGCTGATGCGGTAGTAGGCAAGCATGGCGCGCAGATATTCGGTGGTACTGTGGACATCGGAGAATTGCCGGCGGTTGTAAATCAAGCCGTCAGGCAGGTAGATGGGCAAATCGGGGATGTTGCCGCCATACCAGGAGGGCAGAGGGCTGGGGCCTCCCAGGTCGAGTTTCCACCAGTACATGTCGGTGCCGTTAACGGGGGGAGATGGGTATGCCTGGGTGGAGAAGCGTTCCAACAAGTCACGATAGGTACTTTGCCAGGCGGGGGGCAGCATTTCGGGATACGTGTTTAGGGGAATGAGAGAATCCGGTGCGTAAAGAAAGGTGCGGTCGGCCGCGTATACCCGCCCCTCCGGGTTGATGATGTAACTATTGAGCAGATTGGCGAGCATGGAGGTCAACTCAAGGCCGGGAAGCGTATCGGCCTGCATGATGGGGAGTTGCTGGAGCGTGCTCAAACGCTCGGCGCGCAGGGCTTCCCAGGGGACGATGGGGTCGCTGCGGACGGGTTCCGAGAGTACGGTGTTGCCAAGGTAGATGTACTGCGTGGGCTGCGCTTGCATGGAAAGGGCTACGCGCCCGTCGGTGTAACCGCTGGCGATGCCCTCATCAAGCGTATCGGTTTGGAGATAATCGTCGAGGGGCAAATTGCTGGCGCTCCAACTTTCCAATGGTGTGCTGGCGTACAGGTAGGCACGGATTCTCTCGTTCGTCCTGGCCCAATAGGCCAGTTCATCGCCCCCGTCCATGCGCGCTGTCCCGGTGATGACCTCGGTCGTGGCATTGTAGGCTACAGCGGTGTCAGGGGTATCGTGATACTCCACGCCGTAAGTGTAAGAAATGGCAGGTTCAAGGTCGGTGGCGAATATCAAACGAGCGTTGGTGGTGTCGTCCAGGGTGATAGCGAATATGGTGACGAATTCGAGACTGCTGACCTGCAACTGGGTGATGCGTACGGTGGCTTGCCGTCCCAGCACGGTGACTCGATACCCTACTGAGCCGGGTTCCAACAAATAGGCGCTGATAGTGCCCTGCGAGAACCAGGCGCGTTGGGCGTTCGTCCCCTGGCCGATGACCAGTCCGATTTTCCCAAGATGGGAAAGCACCCAGGCATCGTGTCCCTTTACGCGCAGAATATCGCCCGGCATGGCGCCGGCGATGCTGCTGTTGTCGGAGAAGGCAAAAGTATTTCCGATATTGGGCAAGCCATTGAGGGCGACGGCTCCCAAGGGGCTGACGAAACTGATGAAATCCCACGGGAAGGTGTTATCCGGGGTGGCAATTTCGATTTCGTAGGTGCTTTCATCCCATGTCGCGTTGTAAAGCGTGCCGCGACGTCCATAAAAGGCATATCCACTCGTTTGAGCATGGGCATTGCGGGCGGGGGATACCAAACTACCTGTAAATAGCAGCAAGACGACAAGCATGATATATCGATGTGTGTTCATATCTTTTCTGACTCTAAAAACCTATCTAACCTGAATTGCGGATAAGCCATTTCAGCCCACCGCGCAGAGCGGAGCGACCCTGAGCTTGTCGAAGGGGGAGCGCAGTCGAAGCGTAAGTTCTGGCGTTTCGACTGCGATTGCTACGCAGCCTCCGCTCAACGCGAGAGGTCATACTTTATCCGCAACTGAGGTTATCTAAAAAGGCTGAAGCCGGGACCAACCGTAAAAGCCTTGGCAGCAATGGATTTTGTCTTGATTCTAAGACATCTGCCATTTTTCTTATCTGTCTCTTCTGCAAGGAAAAATGACGATGACGATGGGGCCTTTGATGATTTTGTTGTACAATGGAGAGTGTATGCTCTGACGCGGTGTGCCGCGTGACATTCCACGGGAGCAAGAAGATGGCTGTTATCACCATTTCTCGTCAACTGGGGAGCCTGGGAACGACGCTGGGGAAGCGCATCGCCTCCCGGCTGAGATACCGCCTGGTACATCGGGATGTCATCAATCAGGCTGCCCGCTTGGCGGGTGCTCCTGATGTGGCCCTGGCTACGATTGACGAACTCGGCTTGTTGGGTATTGAACCGGATGAAACGGCGCAGCAGGCTTACCTGCGGGCCGTGCGTCGGGTCATTGAGAACCTGGCGCAAGAGGGAAATGTAGTCATCGTTGGACGCGCTGGGCAAAGCATTCTCCAGAAACATGAAGGGGTGCTGCATATCCGTGTGGTGGCCCCTTTCGATGTGCGTGTCCGGCGTATCGTTGCCGCGCATGGGATTTCCGAGACGGCGGCCCGCGCCCAGGTGCGAGACAGCGACCGTTATCGCGCCGATTACCTGCGCCGCTTCTACAATACCGCATGGGATGACCCCACCCTTTATCATCTCGTCATCAACACGGGACACATGGATTTGGACACTGCCGCGGCGGTGGTGTGCGCGGCTATCCACAGCATGGCAGGAAAAGAGTGCCCGTGAGCCGCGAGGTCTCCACAACGATAAGTTTTCATTCAGGAGGTATGGATTGGCTGCCCAGCACCCTGCTCCAAAATTTGTTCATCCTGCAGAAGAAGTTTTCGCCCGCATTCTGGATTTCTACGGTATTCCCTGGGAATATGAGCCGCGTACGTTTCCGCTGGAGTGGGACGAGCAGGGGAACGTGGTAGAGGCCTTTACCCCCGATTTTTACCTCCCCGACCAGGACTTGTATATTGAATTGACCACCCTGCGCCCGCAACTTTCCACCCGTAAAAACCGCAAACTGAAGCGTCTGCAAGAACTTTACCCGGATGTCAATATCAAATTGTTCAAACGCCGGGAACTGCGTAACATGATGCTCAAATATGGCCTCGTGGAGGAAGCCGCGGCCATCGCAGGCACCCAGGCGCAGAAGAATGGCGATACTCAGGATACGCAGGGAGAACGTTGAGATGGAAGAATACCCTGTCCCCGAAGAATGGATGCAGGACATCAGCCGCGTGTTGTTTACTTCCGAGCAAATTCAGGAACGGGTAGCCGCCCTGGGACAGCAGATTGCCCGCGATTATGCTGGAAAATCCCCCCTGTTGGTGGGGGTGCTGAAAGGCATTATCTTCTTCATGGCGGATTTACTGCGGGCTATCAACATTCCTGTGGAAGTGGATTTTATGTCTGTGAGCAATTATTCTCCGGAGGCCCGTCAGCAGGGCGTAGTGCGGCTGGTCAAGGACCTGGAGACGCCCATCGCCGGACGACACCTCATCTTTGTGGAAGACATCATTGATACCGGCCTGACTCTCCATTATTTGCTGCGGAGTTTACAGGCACGGCAGCCTGCCAGCCTGGAAGTGTGCGTGCTTTTCAATAAGGATAAACGCCGCTTGATAGACCTCCCCCTGCGTTATAAGGGTTTCGACATCCCCGATTACTACGTGGTGGGATACGGCCTCGACTACCGGGAGAAATACCGCAACCTGCCTTTTGTGGGGCTGCTGAAGGCCGAAGCGTTGCATCGCGGGGGATGAGAATCGAAAACGGGGCGGTCTGTCAGTCGCCCCGTTAACAGAACAGGGGTTCCAAGTAACCTTCCGTTCCTTTTCACATCCTTTCGGTCTTTTTCTTCCCTGCGGTTTTTCTGAAAACTTTAGAGAAGAGAACCGTCTGGATTCTTTTCTGGCTCCATCCTTTTGTAGCCGATAGACAATTTTCTTTTCAGAACCCTGCCATTCGTTTACAAAAAGATATCTTCGCTGGAAAAGAACCGTGCCACTTTAGATTGTGGAATTTCAGTCCCCAATACGTTTCCGTATGATGCGGGGTACTTCTTCTTCCACTTTCTTTCCGTGGGTTGGCTTGAAAAGGTGCCGTCCAATTTCTTGGAACTCCCTGTCACTTATCAGTATAGAGAACCAGGGAAGAAAGTCAAGGGGTTTGCAAAACTTTTAAGGTTAAAAATTGATGAGACGCAAAATGCGTTGTTATTCGGGGCGCAATGCAAAGCATCAAGCAAAATGTTGCGCGGGACGAAGTGTTTCAGGACTTTTGCCCGGCCATCTGTAAGCGACACCAGGCGTACAGGGCATCGTAAACGTCGAATTGTCGTTCCAGGTTTTCCAGGTCGTCAGGGAAGCGCAAACTATAGCCAACGGCGATGGCCTCCAGGCCGGATGCGATGGGGTCTGCATCGCGGTCGGCGCGCACATCGGCACTGTGGACGATTTGTGCCAGCCGCAAGAGGCCTTTGTCGGTCAGACCGTAATGTTCGATGATGGCTTCGAAGGAGCATTTTCCGTCGTGGTGCCCCAGTTCTACGCCCGGAGCATCAAAGGGGATAGCACCAGTTTCCTCCGCCACCCGGTTGACCTGGCTTTTGGGGACGAAAATAAACTCGGCTTCCGAATCGATGAAACGGCTGATGAGCCAAGGGCAGGCGACGCGGTCTACGTGAACGTGCGAGCGGGTTACCCACTTCATAATCCTTTCCTTTCACAAAAGATGGATGTGATATCCTGATGCTTTTTTAATGTAACACAGAATTCAATGTGCAGCCGGCAGGTATAGGGTAAAACAGCAATTGCAAGTCTGCCTGCGCGGTATTCGCAGATTACAGACCATATTCAGAATTACTGCGAGTGAGAACCGCAAAAGGGTATGGCTGCCGAAAGAAGGGAGGACTTATGGGGCATTGATGACCCTTTTGGGCAATGCTAGAATGTGCGGGCAGGTCAAGGTAAAGAGGCTTTGCTTCCTCGGTTGGGGAAAACAAACGAGATGAATTCCGTTTCTCGCTTCTTATTCTCAAGGTTTACATGCTCACGCGAGCGTTACCGGGGATATCTTTCCCAAAGACAACTTATTATGCGAATTCCCGTTCAATTGGAGTCGATAGATGTATTTTCGTAAAATTATTTCTGTTTTGTTTTTACTTGCACCTCTCACTTTATTTTCCGCTTGCCGCACTTCCGGACAGGCGGCCCCCCAGGAACTCGTCCTGGCCAGCGGCGGTGTTGCCCATTACGTAATTTACTATGGGGCGGGGGAAAGTCAGATTGTAGAACATGCTGCTCTCGAGTTAGGACAGTGGCTGGACGAAATCAGCGGCGCTTCCTTTACGGTCACTACGGATGAGACGGTTTCCCAGCCCAAAATCATCATAGGGCGCAACAACCCTCGCACCCAAGCCGTTGCCGACCAGATGGATTTTTCGGCCATCGAGGGCGACGGTTTTCGCATCCTGACCAGGAACGGCGATGTGTACATTGCCGGGGCGATTGACCGCGGTACGCTCTACGGCGTCTATCACCTGCTGGACATCTACTTCGGCGTCCACTGGCTCTCTCCCGATTTTACGTTCGTGCCATCGCTTGACCCTCTCACCATCGCCAGCAGCGTGAACGATTTACAAAATCCCAGCGTCCCCTATCGGGAGATTTTCAGCGCCGATACGGATGACGCCTATTTTCGCCAGCACAACCGTTTGAACGGCAATCGTGGAGGCACCCACCGCGAATACCTCGATTACCCGGAAGAAATCGACACCTGGTCCTTGGAAGGCCCGTGGGGCGACGCCAACTTCCAGGAAATCGTTGGTGAGGTCTATCATCGCGGCGGGCAGATTGATGTCATGAACCCCGCCGTGCGCATGCAAGCCGCAGCCTATTTCATCGATAGAGCCGGGAATGATGGGAGGAAACCCTGGTATGCTTTTTCTCACGAAGACCGCGGCTGGGATCCGGACGAGGACAGTCAGGCTTTTGCCGATGACCACGGGGGAGTGCTATCTGCCCCCATTGTGGATATGGTGACCGACATCGCCAATCAGGTGCGCGAGGTCTATCCCGAGGCGCACTTGAGCACCTCGGCCTATCAATGGTCGTTCCAGCCGCCCATGAGCATGACCGTCCCCGATTACGTGATGATAGAAATCGCCCCCATCACAGCCGACTTCGGCTACCCCTACACCGACACCGTTCGAAACGCAGACATCAATGACGCCTTTAATGGATGGCTTGCCATCGCCCCCTCCCTGGGCGTGTGGGATTACAACGCCAATTTCCAGAACTACCTGCAGCCCCTCCCCAATCTGGATGCCATGTTCACCAATATCCAGTATTTCGCCGGGCTGGATAACTTCAAATCTTACTTCGGGGAAGGCTCCTACGGCACGGA
>JANTFR010000127.1 GCA_024763355.1 Anaerolineales bacterium | reverse complement strand
CCGCGCCGAGGCCGATGCCCTGCGCTGGATAGCCCGCAACACCCCGCCGGAGAGCGTCGTTCTGGCCTCTCCCCAGATGGGCGCGTTCATCCCCGCCTTTGCCGCTCGCCGCGTCGTGTACGGCCATCCCTTCGAGACGGTAAATGCAGAGGCGGCGGCTGCCGCCGTGTTACACTACTTCGGCGGCAGCCTCGCCCCTCCGGACACCGCTTACCTTGCCCCCGCCGACTACCTCCTCTTCGGCCCCCGCGAGCGTGCCCTGGGCGGGCAGCCTCCCCCCTCCGAACCCCTCTACCGCCGCGATGACGTAGGCGTATGGAAACTGGATACCGTGGATGGCAGACCGTAGACCACCCGACCAATCAGACCAATCAGACCACCCGACCACCCCATGAACCGCTACGCCATCACCGGAGCCGCGGGCTACACTGGCAAATACATCGCCCGCCGATTATTGCAAGGGAACGCCGAGATTGTCAACCTGACCGGCCATCCCCGCCGTCCCAACCCTTTTGGAGAGCGGGTGCGCCCCGCGCCCTACGATTTTGGCAACCCCGTGCGCATGGCCGGGCATCTTTCCGGCGTGGACACCCTCTTCAACACCTATTGGGTGCGTTTTTCGCACGGACGCACCACCTTCGAGCGGGCCGTCCAGAACACACTGGCGCTTTTCGAGGCTGCCCGCATCGCCGGCGTGCGGCGGGTTGTGCATGTCAGCATCACCAACCCCTCGCCGGATTCGCCCCTGCCGTACTTCAGCGGCAAAGCGCGGCTGGAGGAAGCCCTGCGCTCCAGCGGTCTCTCCTACGCCATCCTGCGTCCGGCGGTGCTTTTTGGGCGTGAGGACATCCTCATCAACAACATCGCCTACTTCCTGCGCCGCTTCCCGCTCTTCGTCATTCCGGGGAGGGGAACCTATCGTTTGCAGCCCATCTACGTGGACGACTTCGCCGCCCTGGCCGTGGAGCAAAGTCACCGGGAGGAAGACGTCGTCATGGATGCCGTCGGCCCGGAGACCTTCACCTTCGAGGAACTTGTCCGTCTCCTGGCGCGTGCCGTGGAAAGTCGGGCGCGTCTATTGCACCTTCCCCCTGGGACAGCCTGGGGCATGGCGCGCTTGCTGGGGTTGCTGGTCGGGGATGTCGTCCTCACCCGTCAGGAAATCCGGGGCCTGATGGATAACCTCCTGGTGACGGATTCCCCTCCAGCGGGGGAGACCGCCCTGAGCGATTGGGCGCTGCAACACGCCGATACCCTGGGGAAAAAGTACGCCTCCGAACTGGCACGCCACTACCGTCCTTGATCCCCCTCCCACTTCCCCACTTTCCCACTTGCCGACTTTTCCGTGAAAGGCTATAATAACGTCACCATACATGCGAAGAAAGGAGCGTAGAAAAACCATGGCCAGTGTAACTTACGAACACGTATACAAACGCTTTGGTGACGTTACGGCCGTCAACGACCTGAACATCCATATCGAAGATAAGGAATTCCTGGTTTTTGTCGGCCCTTCCGGTTGTGGCAAGAGCACCTCGTTGCGCTTGCTTGCCGGGCTTGAAGAAATCAGTGAAGGGCGCATCTTGATTGGAGACCAGGTGGTCAACGATATCCCGCCGAAAGACCGCGATATCGCCATGGTTTTTCAATCCTACGCTCTTTACCCCCATATGTCGGTTTTCGACAACATGGCCTTTGGCCTGAAACTGCGCAAGACGCCTAAAGAGGACATCAAGCGTCGTGTGCAGGAAGCCGCCGAGATGCTGGGTATCACCGAACTGCTGGACCGCAAGCCCCGTCAACTTTCCGGTGGGCAGCGCCAGCGTGTTGCCCTGGGACGCGCCATCGTGCGCGAACCGAAGGTCTTCTTGTTGGATGAGCCTCTCTCCAACCTGGATGCTAAACTTCGCGTCGAGACGCGTGCCAATATCAGCCGTCTGCACCAACGCCTGCAGACAACCTTCATCTACGTCACCCACGACCAGGTGGAGGCCATGACGATGGCGAGCCGCATCGCGGTTATGAACCAGGGCATCTTGCAGCAGGTTGATACGCCTCAGAACCTGTACGATAAGCCCAACAACATCTTCGTGGCCGGGTTCATTGGCTCCCCGGCGATGAACTTCTTCAACGCCTATATCCGCAAGGACGGCGATGCCCTTTATGTGGATGGCGGCGCTTTCAAGGTGCAGATTCCCGAAGACCGCCGGGGCCCCTATTACGATTATGTGGATAAACCCATCGTTTTCGGCATTCGCCCCGAAGACATTCACGACCCCAACTTTGCGCCTCCCGGCATCAAACCGCAGCCGGTGGAAGCCAAAGTGGATGTCACCGAACTGATGGGCAACGAAATCTTCGTGTACATGAACGCCGGCGAACACAACTTCGTGGCGCGCGTCGACCCGCGCACTTCTTTCCGCATGGGCGATTCCGTCCAGGTGGCCTTCAACATGGAGAACATGCACGTCTTCGACCGCGACACCGAGCAGGCCGTGCGCTGACGCTCTCCTCTCCCCTCAACAAAATCTATCCATGAGACCACAGGGCGGCTTGCTCTGTGGTCTTTTTGCTGAAATTCCAACAGGAGATTCCCGCTATGCCATTCGATTACCTACCTCCCCTCTTCAACAAAACCAAAACCAAAATCGTCCTCCTCGTTCTGGATGGACTGGGCGGCATCCCCTTTGATGAACGCGGCCTGACCGCCCTGGAAGCCGCCAAAACCCCCAATCTGGACAAACTGGCCGCCGAAGGCACTCTGGGACAGACCATCCCCCTGGCTCCCGGCGTCACGCCTGGCTCCGGCCCCGCTCATCTGGCCCTTTTCGGCTACGACCCTCTCGGCAATCCCGTTGGACGCGGCGTGCTCTCCGCTTTCGGCGTCGGGTTGGATGTCCGCCCCGGCGACGTGGCCGCTCGCGGCAACTTCTGCACCCTCGACGAGAACGGCCTGATTACCGACCGCCGCGCCGGACGTATCCCGACCGAGGAAGCCCTTCCCATCGTGGAAAAACTCAAAAAGGTGCAGATTCCCGGTGTGCAGGTAGACGTCGCCCCCGTGAAGGAGTACCGCTTTACCGTGGTGATGCGCGGGGAAGGTCTTGACCCCCGTTTGGCCGATACCGACCCCCAGAAGACGGGCGTTGCCCCCTTGCCGGTGCAGGCGTTGGCCCCTGAAGCGGAGCGCACCGCGGCCCTCTTCAACCAGTGGATTGCCGCCGCCCGCGCCGCCATCGCCGACGAACCCCGCGCCAATGGCGTCACCCTGCGCGGCTTTGCCACCGACCCCGGCCTCCCCAACTTCGACGAAGCCTACAATCTGAAGGCCGCTTGTGTGGCCGTTTATCCCATGTACAAGGGCGTTTCCAAACTGGTCGGCATGGATGTCATCTCCTTCGAGGGCGAATACCCTCGCGATGAGTTTGCCGCCGCTACCCGCATCTGGGATTCCTACGATTTCATCTTCATCCACATCAAGAAGACCGACAGCATGGGCGAGGACGGCAATTTCGACGGCAAGGTACACGTCATCGAGATGGTGGACGAAGCCTTGCCGCAGTTGATGGCCCTCAAGCCGGATGTTCTCATGGTCACGGGCGACCACTCCACCCCCTGCAAACTGCGCTCTCACTCCTGGCATCCCGTCCCCTTCCTCCTGTGGGCCCCCGCCAGCGCTCGCGCCGACGACCAGACAACCTTTGGAGAACGCGCCTGCGCCCGCGGCGGTCTGGGAACCTTCCCGGCGCACGACGCTTTGCCCCTGGCGCTGGCTCATGCCGGCAGGCTGGATAAATTCGGAGCGTAAACATGCCGCGCCGCGGCCTGGTTCTCCTGGGGGGATTGCTTTTGCTTTTGGCAGGCTGCACGCGCTCGCAAGGAGCCGTGCAGCCTCCTGTTTTGCCTTCCCCCTCCCGGCCTGCCGTTTTGTCTGCCTCCCCGACGCCGCCGCGGGCTTTCCTGCCCTTGGTGATGCGTTTTGACCCGCCCACCGCCACCCCGACGCCGACGGCAACCCTCACGCCCACGCTGACGCCCTCCCCGACGGCCACGCCTACCCCGCTGCCGGTGACCTTGAACTTCTGCGCCGCGCTACCGCAGGGCGGGCTGCCCATTCCCGATGGGGACTTCGACGGCTTGCAGAGCGCGCTCTCCGTGGATTATGCCGGCACGCTTCTGGATGTGAACGTACGTCTGGAGATTGCCCACACCTGGGTGGGCGACCTGCGGGCCGCGCTGAGCCACGCCAGGCAGGATGTCCTCTTGATGGAGCGCCCCGGCGCCGCGCAGAACCCGCCTTCCGGATGCCCCGGCAACGATGTCCGCGTCGTACTCGACGACGCGGCTCCCGCTGCCGTTCAGGATTCTTGCAGTGAGACGTCCCCTGCCCTGAACGGTACGCTGCGCCCGGCGGAACCGCTGGCCTCCTTTGCCGGCCTCCCCGCCGATGGCGAGTATCTCCTGACCGTCTCCGACCTCTCCCGCCCCGACGAAGGAACCTTGACCGCCTGGTGCCTGGCGCTGACCATTCTCCGGTGACCACCACCTCACACCCCTCTCCCTTACGAGAGAGGGGTTGGGGGTGAGGGAGAAATGCCGGGGGTGAGGGCCTCTACCCCAAAATCTCGTTCACCGCGGCGACTTCTTCCGCCGAGAGTTGCCAGTCGGCCCCCGACGCGTTGGAGAAGACATGCTCCACCCGCGTCACGCCGGAGATGACGGAACTGATTTGCGGCTGCGCCAGCAGCCAGGCGTGGGCCAGTTCCACCATCGTGTGGCCGCGTTCCTCGGCAAAAGCGCCCAGTTTCTCCAGGCGGGCGTAGTTTTCGGGGGTCATGTAGCCCTGCACGTAAGAACTTTCTTCGCCCCGCGAACCGGGGGGCGGAGGCGCGTCGGCGCGGTACTTGCCTGTCAGGAAGCCGCCCGCCAAGGGGAAATAGGGCAAAATCCCGATGTTGTGATACACGCAGGCGGGGATGAGTTCCGCCTCGATGCCGCGCTCCAGCATGTGGTAGTGCGGCTGGATGGTGGCGAAAGGCGTCCAGCCGTGGCTCTGCGCGGCCGCGTTAGCCGTCACCAGTTGCCAGGCGGTGAAATTGGATGCCCCGATGTAGCGCACCTTCCCCGCCTGGATGAGGTCATCCAGGGCGCGCAGCGTCTCCTCGATGGGGGTTTCGGCGTCCCAACGGTGCATCTGGTACAGGTCGATGTAATCCGTTTGCAGGCGGCGCAGACTGGCCTCCACGGCCTCGAGAATGTGATACCGGGAGCCGCCGCGCTCGTTGGGTCCTTCTCCCGTAGGATAGTAGAACTTGGTGGCGACCACAAATTTGTCCCGCCGCCCCTTGAGGGCCTCTCCGATACTCTCCTCCGAGCGTCCCTTCTGGTACATATCGGCGGTATCCAGAAAGTTGATGCCCGCATCCAGCGCGGCGGATAAAATCTCGTTCACGGTGGGGAAATCCACCTTGCCGCCGAAGCGGTTCGTGCCCAGTCCCACAGCGGAGACCTTCAGGCCGGTATTGCCAAGTGTACGGTAGTGCATACGATACGCTCCTTGAAATCTCTTAGAATCCCCCCTCTCCCTTTGGGAGAGGGTTTGGGGGTGAGGGTACTCTCCCTCTGGGAGAGGGGCTGGGGGTGAGGGCCTACAACAACGGCAACTGCGGCCCCTCGTACGTCAGCGGGTCGAGCGCCAGCCGTTCCTCCAGCCCCTCCCGGCGCAGCCCGGCGTCAGCCCCCAGGCGGCGCACGTGCCGGAATTTGAGAAATTGCCACTTGCCCCGGGCCACGGCCTCCCGCAAAGCGGGGTCGCGGCGCAGTTTGTAGAGCAGCAGATTGGCGCGGCTGCCGGGCAGAACAATCCACCCGCGGCCTGCCACGGCGGGATTTTGGAGGATGACTTTGCCTGCCAGGGCGGAGGCAATCACGAAGAAGTGGAAGACGGTATCCCCCGAAAAGTGCCAGGAAACCCGCGGGGTCACCGCGCCCTCGGAAGTTACGCGCCCCCCCAGGCGGGAGCCGACTCCCTTGAGGGTGGCTGCCGTTTCCCGGATGTCGGCGCGCCGTTTCGTGGGGGCGTCCTCCTCCCGCAGGGTGTACGCTGCCCCCTCTTGCCGGGCGTAGGAGGCCAGCACCATGCGGAGCAGGTCTTCCTCCGGGGTTAGCAGGCCGGGGAGGGCGGCGCAGGCGGCGGCATCCACAGCGGAGAAGGGCAGGGGAGAGCGCTTTACGAGGGCGCGCACGACGGCCATCTCGGCTCGGTCGGCCACGGAAAGCGTCTCGGCGGGCGGGGCTTCCAGCCAGTAACGGCGGGCCTGCTCGCTTTTGGCCTGCATGGGCGCGGCGCGCAGTCCGGCCGGGAGCGGATGCAGGCGCAGCAGGGGGGTGACGCGCTTGTAGGTCGGTGCGGGCGCTTCGATATTCAGCGCACCCCCGCGTGCCAGGGCGCGCAATCCGGCGGCGTGCAGGCAAATCCAGGGGGCAGATTCGCCGCGTTCCTCCAGATGGGCGCGGATGCCTTCCAGGGCCAGGTTGCGCGGCGCATCGGGCGCGGCTGGGGAGGGCGTTTCCCCTTCGCCAACCCCGGCGTGGATTTGCGCGCCTCCACCGGGACGCAGCGCCAGCGTGCGGCAGTCCAGGTTGCTCTGCGCCAGCGAGACCACCGCGGCGCGCAGGAAGGGAGCCTCGTCACTGTCCAGCAAGGCCAGTAAGGGGATTCCGGCGGGGAGGTGCGGGGAAAGCGTTTTCCAGGCCTCGCTGAGCAATGCGGTGTGCCATTCCCAGGTGTAGCGGTACCGGCGCAGGAGGGGTTTCCAGGCGCCGATGGCCTCGCGTCCCCACAGCCAGCCGCTCCACAAAATGGCTTGTTTCCAAAAGGCGGCGTTGGGGCGGGGCAGCGGGGCGACGACCGCCTGGGGGGAGATGTCTTCGAGGGCCTCGGCGGCCTCCCGCAAGCGGCCGGGGAAGACGCAGATGCCGCCCTCGACGGGGGGCAAATCGGGCCAGGTGCTCACCTGAATGCCGGATGCCCGCTGCGTCCAGGTCTCCAGGGCTTCCTCCAGCGCATCCCACAAGTTCCATTCGGTGAACACGGCGGGGACGGTGAGGGCGCGGACGGGTTTCGAGGCTTCGGGGTGCGGCCACAGGGCGTTGGCGCGGTCGCAGGCGGAGAGCAGCAGGGCCTCCAGGCGCTTGCGCTGCGGGGGGAGAAGTTCCACTTCCTGCGCCTGATTGAGCAGCGTGAAGAGGGCAATCAGAGGGCGCGGCAGGTAGATTTTCAGGGCGGCCTCGGCCTGCGGGCGCAGCGCATCTCCCGGCGGGGCAACCCCCTGGAGGGCGCGGGCGTGGTGCAGACCGTAACTGCGCTGCAAGGGCGGCAGGAGGGCTTTATCGTCCTCGCTTAAACTGTGCAGGCCGCTTTCGCCGCAGTGGGGGCAGGTCAGCAGGCGGGCGTGCGGTTCGGATGCTCCCTTGTGCCACAAGTAGGCGCGAGCGGAAATGCGCGCTCCGCAGGAGGGGCAGGTGGTGGCGTACAGGGCGCGCAGATACGGCTCCAGACGCTGGCCTTCGATGCGGCTGGCGGCCAGATGCGCCAGAGCGCTTTTCCACAGGGAGGCTTCTCCGGGGGCGGCCAGCATCTCCTGAAGGAAAGCCAGAACGGGGTTGCTGGTGGCGACCAAAACGCGGTAGCCCA
>JANTFR010000126.1 GCA_024763355.1 Anaerolineales bacterium | reverse complement strand
TCCGGGCTGAAGGCCACGGCCCATACAGCCCCCCCATGCGTCATGCGGGCCACCTCGCGCCCGGTCAACGCCTCCCACACCCGCGCCGTGCCTTCTAAGCAGTTGGAACTTTCATCTCGCCTGTCGCAGCCTCCGCTGACCACGTAGCGCCCGTCCGGGCTGAAGGCGACAGCTTCTACCCAATTCTCATGCGTCATGCGGGCGGCCTCCGGCGCCAGGATGAAGCCATTGCGCAACAACTGCTCGGCTTGCAGGGAAGGCTCCAGGCGCATGGATTCCACCCCCAGCGCCAGCGCGATAACGGGTCCCTGGTTCAGTGGCAGGCGGTTGAAGGCGTCCATGCCCACCGCCGCCCACTGGCGGGCGCGGGCAACGTCGCGCTGCTGGCGGGCTACGCCTGCTTGCCAAAACGCGGCGCCGGCCAGCAACAGGAAGATGAACGCCGCCGCCAGAGAAGCCTGCAAGAGCCGCCGGCGGGTACGCTCGCGGGCGGCGCGTTCCTGCGCTTCGCGTTCGGCGCTGGTCTGGATGAACTCGCGCAGGGCGTCCTCGATTTCCCCGCCGCGCTCCGCCAGCCAGTTTTCGGCTTCCGCCAGCGGGGCGCCGCGCAGCAGGGCGCCGGGGTCGCGCCCCTTCTCGCGCCAGTCGCGCGCCAGCAGGCGCAGGCGTTCCTGCCACAGGCGGAAGCGGCGGTCGCTCTGCATCCAGCCGCGCAACCGCCCCCAGCGTCCAATCAGCGCCTCATGCGCCACCTCGGCGTAATCTTGCCCGGCGGCGTCCTGCCCGGTCACCACCAGGCGGGCGTCTGCCAGGCGGCGCGTCAGCGCCCAGCGCGCCTCGCCCAGTTCGGCGCGGGCGGCGCGACGGCGGGTATCCTCCGTCCCCTCGCCGGGGGTCACCAGTTGCACAAAGACGCGGCGCAGTTCCTCGCGCTCGGCTTCGCTGAGCTCGGTCTCATAGACCGCCTCGGCATAACGGGTGAGCGCCCCTCCACCCCGCCGATGGCTTCGTAGGCGGCGTGGGTCAGGCGGCCCCCTTCCTGGCGTTCCCACAACTGCGTCAGGGCGAACTCCAGAAGGGGCAGGCGTCCGGCGGCCTCGCCCACCTCGTCCAGGATGCGCTCCACCAGCCCGGATTCGAAGGTCACGCCGTGTCGCTGCGCCGGTTCGACGATGGCCGCCTGCAACTCCTCGCGGCGCATGGGGCCGAGCAGATACGTCCCGCTTTGCAGCGCGTCAGCCACGGCGCGGTGTTCCAGCGCCCGCCCCATGAAATCGGCGCGCAGGGTGAGCAGGACGCGCAGGCCGGGGGTTTTCGTACCGGCCTCCAGCAGGGCATCCAGAAAGGCGCGGCGGGTTTCTGCGTCGGCGCACAGGGTGTACAGTTCCTCGAACTGGTCGGCAAACAGCAGCAGGGACGGCTCGGCGGATTTCTCCAGGATGCGGGCGGCCACCTCGGCCAGAGTCACCTCCCCGGCAGCCAGGGAAGCGGCCAGTTTCTTGCGCTCCCGCAGGCGGTCGGTTTCGCTCATCTGCGGTTCGAGCAGGGGAAGCAGGGCGGCAGCCAGGGCGCGGAACGGGTCTGCCCCGGGGCGAAAATGGATAAGCAGCCAATCACCCCGGGCGCGCAGGCGGGGGAACAGGCCGGCGTACACCACGGAGGACTTGCCGGCCCCCGAAGCGCCCACCACCGCCGCCAGGGGCTTGCTCTCCACGGCCTGCTGCAGGCGCGCCGCGAAAGCCTCGCGCCCGAAGAAAAGGCGCGCATCCTGTTCGCGAAAGGCGTTCAGGCCGCGGTAAGGGTTCGGCGGGATGACGTACTCCCGCAAGGCAGGCAGCGCGGCGCTCAATTGGGCTGCCGGGATGCAAAAGGCGGCCCGCACCGCCGGGTCACGCTCGGCGGCGGCCACCATGCCCACCACGCCCCGCAGTTCCTCGTCCCACACCGGCCCGCCGCTGAAGCCGGGCTGGATGGGGTAGCCGCCCGTCTGGCGGTCTTCGATGTGCAGCCAGCCCTGGGCGTTGCGGTCGCGCAACACACCGGAAGCCCACACGCCCTCGTCGTATCCGGCAGGCACCCCGAAGACGCGAAAAGGGTGCGCCCACAGGTCTTCAGTTTGCACCAGGCGGATGGGAGCCACGCCGTGCGGCGGGTCGGGCACTTCCACGGCGGCGATGTCGGCCGCCTCGTCCCGATACACAACGCGCCCGGCACACAAGGTACCGGGCGCGAGGAGGGGAAAATCAAAGTGGAGGGCATCGTCCTGCGGATGGGCGGCGCGGACGACGTGGGCACAGGTCACCGCCAGGTTGGGGGCGGCCAGAAATCCCACGCCGAGGGGCGCGCCCTCAGCGTCCAGGATTCGTATCAGGCTGGCGTGAAGCGGGTGGGTCATGCGGTCTTCTCCCCGGGGGAATGATGCGATACCCAATTATACGCTCTTTTTTCCCCCTCTGTCCTGCGGACATCTCCCCCCGATGGGGGGAGAAAGAGGATTCTCGCCGAAAAAAGTATTGACACACACAACAGTATAGGCGCATAATGGGTGCGGAGGTACTAGCCGTGAGCGATTTCCGACGGATGCAGTTACACATAGAACGGGGGCAGTACCGGCGGGTGGAGGCGATAGCCCGCCGGGAGGGCCGGAGCATGGCGGATGTCATTCGCGAGTTCATCGAGGCCGGGCTGGAGGAGCGTGAGCGGGGGCGTGCGGTCAGACTGGCTGCGCTGGAGCGGATGAGAGAGCGGCGGGCGAGACTGCCGCAAGTGGACGTGCCAGGGGCGCGGGAGGCCGTGCGAGAGGAGCGAGACCGTGAACTACAGCGATGACGATGTGACCCGCTGCGGCGTCAGGGTCTCGCCGTTGGTCTGCTCGAACCAGGCGGCAAAATGGCGCAGGAAGGAAATTGGCGAAACTAGGCTGCCTGGAATGCTCAATTTGAGAGATATTTTCAACCTGGGCATCATACTCTCTAACGGTCCATCACGGAGATTAACGGAAGACCAGGGGGAAGTAGAGTCGCCTGGGGGTATCCACCGTCACGACTACCGACTCGCTTAGCGTAACCCAACCGGCCCGGTCAGTCGCTCGGGCCTGGAGGGTGTAGGGCGCGTTCACCGCCGTTGGGACCGCCCAAACGTATGTCCAGGTATCTGTACCGGCGGCTGCGGCCCAGGTCACGCCGTTATCAGCGCTGACCTCCACAAGAGCAACCTCTGCCAGGTCATCGCCAGCCGTACCTGTGATGAGATAAACCGTTTCTGTGATGACCGTACCGCTTATCGGAGACTGGATGGTTACAGTGGGCGGCGCGCTGTCAACAATCACGGGGATGTCCTTCGTCAGCGTCGTCACGCTGTTTTCCGCGATGACCGTCGCCGTGTATATCCCTGCTGCCGCGTAGGTGTGGGTGACGCCCGAAGATGGGTGGCCAACGATTGGATGCATTCCATCTCCAAACGCCCAATCGTAAGTCACCGTGCCTGTCAACGACGTAGCCGCCGTGAACGTGGTCGTCTCCCCCAGACGGGTGGGGCTATCATTGATTACCCCCAGACCAGTGATGGTCACCGTACTGGTGGCTGTAATTGGCCCGACAGCGGTCTCCACGCCCACAGTTGCCGTGTAGATGTCCGGCAGCCTGTAAGTGTGGCTGATTACCGCTGGTTCCCCGTTAGCGATTGTTCCATCGCCGAAATTCCAGTCATAGGCGTTGACGGTATCTCCGGTCAGGGTCGCGGTGAAGACCGTGGGCAAGTCGGCTTCGGTGGGACTGTCATTTTTCAGAGTCAGGCTGACCACGGCGACACGCGTGGTGGCCGTCATCACGCTGACGCTGTTGGTTGCCGTCACAACAGCCGTGTAGACCCCAGCGGGGTAGAAGTGGGTAATCGCTCTCTCGGAAGAAGCAGAGGCCATTACCCCGTCGCCGAAAGCCCACTGGTAGGAAACACCGCTCCCGGTCGTGATGCTGGCCGTCAGGGCGGTAGCCGCCCCAATTGGAGTCGGACTATCGTTCACGGCGCTCAGCCCGGCAATGACCTCGTCAACGCGCACGCGCCCTGTGGCGGTGAAGGTATACCCCTCCTGCACAGCGGTAAACGTTGCAGTGTAAGTCCCTGTGGCCGCCGCGTAGATGTGGTTGACAGCCCACGGCTGGCCGTTGAGCACGGTCCCATCCCCAAAGTCCCAGGCGTAGGTGTAAGCATCTCTGTTATCCCCGAGCAAGGTGGCGGTGAAGACAGTTGCCGCCCCCAGCGGAGTGGGGGCATTGGCATCCAGCAATGGATAAACCAACGTGATATCGTACGGCCCGGCAGTAACGGCATTGCCGCCCAAATCCACGGCGTTAATCCAGATGGTGTAGGTGCCGGGTTCGCTGGTATTCAGGTCGAGCCACCACTGCGAACCGTTTTGTCCCAAACGCAGGCTCTGTCGCTCGCCGCCGGGAGTGACGAGCATGGCATACAGTTGTGCGATTCTCCCGCCATCGGTGACCGTGCCTTCCATCACCCGCACCTCGCCCGCGGTTGCTCCGACGGACGCCCTCTCCGTTACGTTGGAAACGGTCAGGATGGGCTCAACATTGTCAATCCATAGGCTCATGGCGAGCGGCTGGCTGCGGTTGCCTCCCAGGTCGGTAGCGAAGACTTCCACCGTGTGCGAGATGTAATCTTGCTCTTCCAGCCCACCGACTGAGTGGAACCACTGTCCCGTGGTCGCGACGTTGTTTTGGGGAGAGAGTGTCAGGGAAGCCCGATTAAAGGAACCGTTGTTCTCATTGGGGTCGGCATCGCAGATGGTCAGCGTCCAGGTTCCGGCGGAAGATGCACCGTAAAAATCGGCCAGGGGTGCATCGGGGCGGGCGAGGCGGTCGTAGTACCATGGGCCGGTGTCGTCGTCGCTGCGCTCGTGCAAACCACTCCCGGCGGAATCTTCCAGGGTGACATCCAGATTGGCAGCATCCAGCGGCGTGCCCGTCGCGGGTTGCGCCACCACCACGGTCGTGCCGTCGTGAGAAAGCGTGATTTGCAACTCGTCTCTGCGGAGGTGGTCAATGTTCAAGCCCAGCGCGACGCGGTTGACGGAAAAACTGTCGCTGATGACGAAGGTACGCACCACTTCGCCGCCTCCGCAAACACCGAGGGGAACCGGCGTGGCCGAGGCGTCCTCCGTTGTAGCGGGGGAGCGCAAGTCAAGGCTCAGGGAGGCCGGTTCACAGGCCCCGTCCAGACAAAATTCGGCGCTTGCGATGCCGTAGTTGTCGTTTACCGAGCCGCTCAATCCCACCACTGCCCGGTTGACGATTGTATCGGTCAGAACCCGGGTTGCGGCGTCAAAGGTCGGGATGGGCGGGACGGTATCCACCACGTAGGTGCGCCAGGGTGACCACGCGCTCGTTTGTCCGTAACGGTCGGCAGCCTGGATGCGAATCTGGTAGAGGTCACCGTCCGCGGCGGAACCAGCGGTGTTCCAGTTGCATTCCCAGTGCCCATCGGCAGGAGTATCGTCCTGGCAGGGGGTCTGGTAGGCACCTCCGGCGGGGGGCTGAGCCTCCAGGGTCAAGGCGGGCACATCCGAGGGGTCGTAAGCGTAGCCGCTAACGGGATTAGCGCCCGCTCCAATCACGGAATCCGGCGAAAGGATGCCGTAGAACTGCGGGGGCTGATTGTCCACTCTATGGTCTACCCACAGGTAATCAAGCGGGTTTCCCACGGCGTAGGCAGAATCGTAAAGCACCACGTTGAGAAGCGCCCAATCGGGATTGCTTGCGCCGCTGGTATCCACCTGGGCGGTGAAAGTAACGCTACCGCCTGTGCCGGGGGGCACATCCCCGATGGAAATTGTCTGCGTGAGGCTGCCGTTGAACGTCAGGGACTGGAGGGCGGTCGCCAAAGCGGTTACGCCGGTGGCGGTATCGTTCCCGTGGTTGGTGTAAACCAACGTGTAAGTGATGGTATCGCCGTTGCCCACCGGGGTGTGGTTGACATCCATGAAGGCAAAGTTTTGGCTGAGGTCCACCGTGCGGGTGAGAACACTGAGGTCATCGCCCATCCAGAAGAGGTCGTTGCTCATCAAGCCGTAGGCGGCGCCGTCGGGGGTGGCATTGATACCGAAGCGCAGGTCAACATCCTGATTTTGCGCCAGGTTGGGGCAAATACCCGCACCCAGGCTGGGCCAACTGTAGACATGCATCCAGTCCAGAATGTAGGTGGCTCCAGCGTAGATGGCTGTTTCGACTACGTTCGGGCTGTTGACCGGGTTTTGCGGCGGCTGGGTGGCCCACAGGCGCATTTCACCCTCATCCGTGGCAAAAGCATACAGCGAGAGCGGTGTATGGGCCGGGTCGCTGATGCCCAGCAGGCTAAAAGGAATGTACAAATCCGTGGTGCCGCCGTTCATCCCGGCATCAAAATGGTAATTCTCAGTACGCAAATCGGTGGAATTCCAATCGCTCCCGGTCCAATAGCCCAAAGATGCAGTCTGTGAATCCTGTACCCAGATGAATGCCTTGCCGCCGGGGATGCTGACGCTGATATTCTGGGTGGCAGTGTAGGGATTGAAAGCGACAGTGGGCACACTGGGGGCGCTGAGGTCATCCAGATAGATGAACAGGTCGCCGTTGTAATCCCAGTTGGCGCCAATCCAGGCAATGCGCAACCCTTCGGTATCCCAGGTAACGTAGAGATTTTGCGGATTATCCAGATTCGCGCCGCCTTGGGCGTTTTCCATCACCCGGCGGTCCACGCCCAAAGCGGAGCAACCGCTTTCCATCCAGCCGCGATAGGGGATGGAATCTCCTGCGAACCGAGCGAAGTCAGGCGTGAGGGGCGTATCCACATAAATCGGGCCCCAGTCGTCCACCTGGGTGTTGCCATCCGTGAAGACACTAGTCACCTGCGGAGTAATACGCTCGGCTTCTCCGGCAAAGTAAGAAGAGACCAACGGGCCGGCGGGCGGCACCACAGACGGGATTTGTAGAGTCTGGGTGGGCGTTTCCACCGTCCAGAGTACGTCATAGCGCAAGAGTTTAGCGGGCGGTTCGCTGGCCCGCCAGGAAAGGTCAAGCATCGTTGGCAGGGAACGGAGGGTCAGATTGGGGGTGACTACCTCTCCGCCGCTTTGCAAAGTGAGGGTAATCGGATTCGGAACGTCCAGGTCCACGGTGACGGTTTCGGTGATGCGCGTACTCCACCCGGCACGGTCGGTGGCCCGCACGGAAACCGTGTAGTGGGCGCTATCGGGTTCTTCGCCCAGATACCACTCCCAACGCCAGGTGTTGCCATCGATGGATGCATCCGACCAACCCTGTCCGTCGGCGTTGACTTCCACGCTGGCGAGACCGCTGGTGGCATCTGTTACCCCACCGGAGAGCAGCACGCGCCCGTAACTCAGTCGCTGGTCGCGATTAATGTTGGTGGGAGCGAGCGTGACCACAGGCGGTGTCGTATCCACGTAGACGGTGCGTTCGGGTTCGTTATAAGTCTCCCCTGTGCCACACGCCACTGCCTGCGAACGCAGGTGATGGACGCCTTCGGTAGGTGTCCAGGGCTGTGTCCACTGCGTTGTGGTAATCCCACTGGGACACGTCAGCGATACCGGTGTCCCGACGGGGACACTGCTATCCAGCACGGTAACCGTTGCGAGGTAGTCGCGGGCATAGGATTTTCCCGTGATGGTGATGCCTGCTGTGTTGGTCAGAATGGTCTG
>JANTFR010000125.1 GCA_024763355.1 Anaerolineales bacterium | reverse complement strand
TTCCCCCGCCCCGTCCGCGCCGGGGATGTGGGGGTACTGTAACTTAATGCCCGGCCAGCCCTGGCGCACCCACAGGTCCAGGCGGTTGAGGGCCGCCGCCCGCAGGCGCACCAACACTTCACCGGGAGCAGGCTCCGGAGTGGGATAGTCGCCATATTCCAGCACCTCCGGCCCGCCGTGTTGGTAGAAGAGAATGGCTTTCATGGAGTAGTCGGGTAGTCGGGTAGTTGGGTAGTCAGATAGTCGGGTGGTCGGGTGGTCGGGTAGTCGGGTGGTCGGGTGGTCAAGTGGTCGGGTGGTCAAGTGGTCGGTCATCCGTCATCCGTGGTCAGTCGTCCGCGGTCCACCGTCCTTATCCATCTCACCGCAGCCCCGTCTCCAGGCGGGAGATGACCAGCCGCTGAATTTCGCTGGTGCCCTCGTAAATCTCGGTAATTTTGGCATCGCGGAAGTAGCGTTCCACGGGCAATTCTTTCGAATAGCCCATCCCGCCATGGATTTGCACTGCCGCGTGGGCGCAGAACATGGCTGTCTCGGAGGCGAACAATTTCGCCATCGAGGATTGCAGGGTGAAGCGCTCGCCGGTGGTCTTGCTGCGCTCCTTCGCCAGGGCAGCATGGTATATCAACAGGCGGGCGGCCTCGATGCGGGTCTTCATATCCGCAATTTTGAAGCCGGTTCCCTGGAACTGACCGATTTTCTTACCGAAGGCCTCCCGTTCCTGCACGTACTGCACGCTGGCTTCGTAAGCAGCCTCGGCAATCCCCAGAGCCTGGGCGCCGATGCCGATGCGCCCGGCATCCAGAACTGTCATGGCAATTTTGAAGCCCTGTCCTTCCTCTCCCAGGCGGTTTTCCACCGGGCAGCGGTAGTCTTCAAAGACGATTTCACTCGTGGCGGAGGCCCGAATTCCCAGTTTCGGCTCCTTCTTGCCGCGGATAAAACCCGGTTTGTCGGTCTCGATGAGAAAAGCGGTCACGCCCCGGTGCTTCTTCTCCGGCTCGGTCATCATGAAGACGACCACGTAATCGGCCACCGGCCCTCCCGTCACCCAGGATTTACGCCCGTTGAGGATGTAGTAATCCCCGTCGCGCACCGCCCGGCTGCGCATCGTCCCCGCGTCCGAGCCGGACATCGGTTCGGTGAGCGAATACGCCCCGATTTTCTCGCCGGAGGCCACCGGCGTGATAAATTTCTGCTTCTGTGCCTCCGTGCCGAATTTCAGGATGCCGTAATTGAAGAGCGAATTGTTCACCGACATAATCGTGCCGTGCGAGGCGTCCGCTTTGCTGATTTCCTCCAACGCCAGCACGTAGGCCAGGGTATCCATTTCAGCCCCGCCGTACTCTTCAGGGACTTCGATGCCCATGAACCCCATCTCGCCCATCTTGGCGATGGTTTCCACGGGAAACTTCCCCGTCTCGTCGAACTCCGCGGCAATGGGGGCAATTTCGTTTTGGGCAAAATCGCGAGCGGCTTGCTGAATCATCTTGTGCTCGTCGGTAAAGAAAGGAAAATCAGGAACCATGGTATCCTCCCGAAGGGTATGAAGTGAAGAAATGGCGACAAATGGAACGGGTTTCATTATAGCACGCCACCGCACCTTTGCGGTTACTCTCGACCTCTGCCATCGTCCGGGGAAATCACGCACTTTCGCGGAAAGATGATAAAATTGCCAATTAACCTGAGTTGCGGATAAGAAAATTTTTCCCGAAGCCACCGCCTTCGAAGTCAGGTGACAGTCACTTGCGGAGTGACTGTCACCTGAAGGGTATTTCTCCGCCTTTCAATAACCATACCCGAGAACGCATCCGAGGTACGTCTCCATGCAAGAAGAAATCACCCCCGAACTCTTTGAACACCTGGTCGAACTGGCCGCCCTGGAACTCACCCCCGAGGAGGGAGAATACCTGCGCGCGCAGTTGAACAAGCAATTGCAGGCCGTCCACGAGTTACAGGCTATTCCCCTGGAAGAAGGAATACCCCCCGCCTCCCACGGGGTGTCCTATACCCCGGAAAGCAGCCCTCCCCCGCGGGAGGATGCCTGGAAGCCCTATCCCAATGTAGAAGCCCTGCTCTCCCAGGTTCCCGAAACCGAGGAAGGCTACATCGTCGTCCCCGACATCCCCCACGAGGCTTTGAGTTGACCCCATGAGCACACCCATCCCCTTCCTCCCCGCCCACGAGATTGCCCGCCAGGTTCGCAGCGGCGAACTCTCCGCCCGCCAGGTGACCGAGGCCGTGCTGGAACACATCGCCCGCGTGGACGGCATCCCCGGCCAGTTGGGGGGCGACCCGCAGGCCGAACCGGACAAAGTCCACGCCTTCATCACCCTGACCGCCAAGCGTGCCCTGACCCAGGCCGAGACAGTAGATGCCCGAATCGCCGCCGGAGAAGACCCCGGCCCGCTGGCAGGCGTCCCCTTCACCGTCAAGGACATCTTCACCGTGGAAGGCACGCCCTCTACCGCTGCCTCGCGCATGTTGGCGAACTTCATCGCTCCTTACACCGCCACCCCTGTGGAGCGCCTGGAAAATGCCGGGGCGGTCATGCTCGGCAAGGTCAACCTGGACGAATACACCTTCGGCTCCTCCAGCGAGTCATCCGCTTTCCAGCCCAGCCCGCGCAACCCCTGGAACCTCGACCGGGTTCCGGGCGGCTCGTCAGGGGGCAGCACGGCGGCAGTCGCCGCCGGGGAGGGTGCGCTCTCGCTGGGCACGGATACAGCAGGCTCCATCCGCCAGCCGGCCGCCTTCTGCGGCGTGGTGGGCGTCAAGCCCACCTACGGACGCGTCTCCCGCTACGGGTTGATTGCCTTCGGCTCCTCCCTGGATGTCCCCGGCCCGGTGGCGCGCAACGTGACCGATGCAGCCCTGATGCTGCAAGTCATGGCCGGAGCCGACCCGCACGACAGCACCGCCGTCACCCTGCCCGTCCCCGATTACCTCTCCGGCCTGGAGAAAGGCGTGCGCGGCCTGCGGATTGGTCTTTCGCCCGATTATTTCCGCATCACCTACCCTGACCCGCAGGACGGCAGTTTGCGCGAAGAAGCCCTTCCGGAGGCCATCCGCACCGCCGTCTTGAAAGCCGCCGAAGCGCTGGCAGCCCAGGGCGCGGAAATCGTCGAGGACGTGCCCATGCCGCACACCCGCTACGGCATCCCGGCCTATTTTGTGATTTCCCGCGTCGAGGCGGCCTCCAACCTACACCGCTTCGACGGGGTAAAGTACGGCTACCGCACCTCCCAGCCGGTGGCCGACCTGCGGGAAATGTACCGCAAGAGCCGCGGCGAGGGTTTCGGCGTCCAGCCCAAGTTGCGCATCCTGATGGGGATGTACGTCAGCGCGGCGCAGTACAGCGAACAATATTACAACCGCGCCCTGCGGATTCGCACCCTGATTCGCCGCGACTTTGAGCGGGTCTTTGACCCCGCAGGCGCATACCGCCTGGATGCCCTCCTGACCCCGACCACCCCCACGACGGCCTTCCCCATGCAGGATGTGTACGGCGATTCCGTCCTCATGCAGTACGCCGACCAGTTGACTGTGCCCGCCAATCACGCCGGCATCCCCGGTCTCTCCCTGCCCGGCGGGCTGGACGCGGAGGGCCTGCCGCTGGGAATCCAGTTGCTCGGCCCCGATTTCTCGGAAAGCACTTTATTCCGTATCGGACGCGCCTACGAGAAGGCGACCGCGGAGGAAGCCTGGCGCGCAACGACACCGAAAATAGTCCACGGATAACACGGATTCGGCGCGTCGGCGATTGAAATCGCAGCGACATCTGCAAAACCTGCTTGCCGAAGGGGCACAGCGCGGCAGGTTGACAACCGGTCGCCGACAAGCGATTCTGCAAACCTCGGCGCATATTCCTCTGCCGCTTTTTGTGCCCATCTGTGTTCCTCTGTGCAATCTGCGTTCATTTGTGTAAAACAAAGGAGTACCCTCGATGGAATACGAAGCCATCATCGGCCTGGAAACTCACATTCAACTCAACACCGAAACGAAGATTTTCTGCTCCTGCAAAGCCGATTCGTGGAACGACCCGCCCAACACGAACATCTGCCCGGTATGCACCGGCCTGCCGGGGGTGCTGCCGGTACTCAACAAGGCCGCCGTGGAAAAGGCCGTCCTGCTGGCGCACGCCATGCACTCCGAAATCCGTCCGGTCTCCTACTTCGACCGCAAGAACTACTTTTACCCCGACCTGCCCAAAGGCTACCAGATTTCGCAGTACGACCAATCGCTGGCGCACGGCGGCTACCTGGACGTGCCCATGCGGGACGGGGAGATGCGCCGCGTCAGCATCCATAAACTGCACATCGAGGAAGACGCCGGCAAAACCAAAAACGAGCAGGGACGCCGTCTGATTGACTTCAACCGCTGCGGCGTGCCCCTCATAGAGATGGTCACCGGCCCGGACATCCGCTCGGCGGAGGAGGCCGCCCAGTATCTCATCCGCCTGCGTCAACTACTGCGCTGGCTGGGCGTCTCCGAAGCGGACATGGAGAAAGGCCACCTGCGCTGCGATGCCAACGTCTCCATCCGTCCCAAAGGGGCAGATTACCTCAACCCGAAGACCGAAATCAAGAACGTCAACTCGATTGACGCCGTGCGCCAGGCCATCGAAACCGAAATCAAGCGCCAGATACGCGCAGTGGAAGGAGGCGGCAAGGTGGAAGCCTGGACGCTCAGTTGGGATGAGGACAGCGGCACGCTGAGCAAGATGCGCTCCAAGGAGACCGAGGCCGATTACCGCTACTTCCGGGAGCCTGACTTGCTGCCCATCCACATGGACGAGGCCTGGAAATCCGAGATTCTGGCCGCCTTCCCGGAACTGCCGTTGGAGCGCCGCACCCGCTTCATGGCAGAGTACGGCCTGCCCGCATACGACGCCGACCTGCTCACCGCCGAGCGCAGTTTATCGGATTACTTCGAGGCCGCGGTCAGCGCCTACGGCGGCGACCCGAAGCGCGTCTCCAACTGGCTGCTCAACGACGTAATGCGGATGCTCAACGAAAGCGGCAAAACCGCCGGGGAACTGCGTCTCACCCCCCAATTCCTGGCAGAAATCATCAAGATGGTTGACAAAGGAACGGTCAACACCCCCACGGGGAAGGGGCTTCTCGAAAAGACGGAGGAGACGGGTAAATCCCCGCGAGAAATCGTAGAGGCGGAGGGATTGGGGCAGGTGAGCGACAGCGAGGCCATCCGGCAAATCTGCGCCCAAATTTTGGCCGATAATCCCGAACAGGTCGCCCGCTACCGAGGCGGCAAAACCGGCCTGCTGGGGTGGTTCATGGGGCAGGTGATGCGTGCCACCCGCGGCAAGGCCGACCCGAATACCACCCGCCGCATCTTGCAAGAACTTCTCGATACATCGGCGTAAGAACATCCCTGAAAGAGGGCACCCCAGAAGCGTCCGATGAAGATAAGGGGAAGAAACTGGTGAAAAAATTGCCGCCAATACTGCTCTGGAAGTACCTGCGTCCAACAGTTTATGGGCTGGTCATCATGACCGCCTACCTGAGACGTTTTCTCCGGTACGCGTTCTTGCATGAATCCATTTCCTTCGCCCCGCTGTCAGTTGCATTGGACGTGTTGGTGGCAATTCTGGTACTGGAAGCCGGCTGGTGGTGGCTTGGGGTTATCTATCGGCGCACATGGCAGCGGTTGGAGATGACGCGGCAGAGCGCCCATCGTTTTCAGGCACTTTTCCGTTTCAGCGAAACCCTGGGCAAAGAAACCGATGAGATTTCTTTTTACCGGAACACAGCCCAAAGGCTCAGCGCTCTGTTTGAGTTTCAAGAAGTACGCATTTATCGCTCCCTTCCCGATAAGGGAATTTGGGTGCTGCAATCTTTTGCAGGACGCGACCCTCTGCCCACAGAATGGCGCATTGACACCAGAGAAACGGGCCTCTCATCGGCCATGAGAGAGGATACCTTGCTTTACATCCCGGATGTTTCCAGACGAGGCTCCCCGTTTTCCTGGCTGCAGAAAGGCTCGGAAACGCTGGCGGCACTACGGGAGGGAGAACGTATTCTGGCCCTTCTGGCGGTCGCCCGCCCCCAAAAACACGCTTTCTCCGATGAAGACCTGCACGCCTTGCGGGTCACAGCAAACCTGGCATCCGCCACGTTACAGCGGATTCGCTCCACCCAGGGACGAGAACGCAGAGCGCAAGAACTTCTGGCCTTACAGGAAACCATATCCGATATACTGGCAGAACGGGAACTCACGCCTCTCTTGAATGCCATCCTCGAGCGCGCCATTACGCTGCTCCATGCCACCGGCGGCGACCTGGGGCTTTACGACGCGCAAAGCGGCACAACGGAAATTGTTGTTTCCCGAAACCTGGGAAAAGAGGGCACCGTGCGGAAACTCCGTCTTGGCGAAGGCGCCATGGGGTGGGTAGCGCAATACCGGAAGCCGATTTTCGTGCCGGACTATGTTATCTGGGAACATCGCTCACCGCAATACGACCTGCCTTCGCACACCAGCGTACTGGCCGCCCCCCTGGAAGCATCGGGGAAATTTATCGGCAGTATTGGCATCACCAAAGAGAACAGTCCTCCGACGTTCAATGAGAGTGACTTACAACTGCTCACCCGTTTCGCGCAGCAGGCGGCCCTGGCGCTGGAAACCACTCGTTTGTACCAGCAAGCCGTTCGAGATGGAGAGAAGCGCATGGCCTTGTACGAGGCCAGCCAGCACATTGTCGCCGCCCTGTCCACAGAAAAAATCTACCAGGCTATCCATGAGGCGGTCAACCGCATCATGCCCGCCGACACGTTCGTTCTCACCTTGGCCGATTACCAAAAAGGCCTCATAAAACCGGTATATGTCTTTGATAACGGGCAACGATATCAGGAAAAACCTATCCCCATCACCTCAGGGCTGAGCGGCTACGTGATTGCCGCGGGGAAAAGCGTCCGCATTCAAGACTTGAATGCCTTTGAAAAGGCACACGCCGGGCAAACCCACCACTTTGGAGCATCAAAACGGGTACGCTCCATTCTGGCTGTACCTTTATATGAAAAAGGACGGGTGACAGGGGTGCTCAGCGCCCAGAGTTACCTCCCTTATGCTTACAGTGACGAAGATGAGCAACTATTGGAAATGTTGGCCAATCAGGCTGCAATTGCGCTGGAAAACGCGCGTCTCTTTGCCCGCATGCGGGAAATGGCCATTCGAGACTCCCTGACCGGCGCTTTCAACCGCCATTATCTTTTTCGCCGCGCCGCTTACGAACTGGCCCGCGCCCAGCGGTATCAACGTCCTTTGGGCTTCATCATGCTGGACGTTGACCACTTCAAGCGAATTAACGACACTTATGGGCACGGCGTAGGTGACCAGGCATTGCGGGTTATCGCGGCCACCTGCCGCAGCGCCCTGCGAAAATCCGACATTCTGGGGCGCTACGGAGGGGAAGAATTCGTCATTCTGCTCCCGGAAACTACGATAGAAACTACCCGCCACGTTGCCAATCGCTTGCGTGCTCTCATTGACGCCCAGAGCATTGTCAGCGATGCCGGACAACTATCAGTTACCATTAGCGTCGGTATTACCGCCTACCTTCCAACGGATGAAACTTTGGAAACTATTTTCCGCCGTGCCGACCAGGCACTCTACAAGGCAAAAAACGGGGGGCGCAACCGGGTATGCCAGGTGTTGACGAATGAGGCAGACGCATAGCATGTTACAGGACGGCCGCATGAACAAGACATTCCCCTGGAAACAGAATTTTGCGGTACTCATCCTCTATGGATTGATG
>JANTFR010000124.1 GCA_024763355.1 Anaerolineales bacterium | reverse complement strand
TGGGGGTAGGGGAGGGGGAAAGCATCCGCCCCTATCACAGCAACTACCTCCCCGCCGAGCGCCGCGCCGTGGAACGCGGCCTGCGGGAGGGCCGCGTCCGGCTGGCGGCAGCCACCAACGCCCTGGAACTCGGCATGGACATCGGCGGGATGCAGGCCGTCCTCATGGCGGGTTACCCCGGCACGCTGGCTTCCACCTGGCAGCAGGCCGGACGCGCCGGACGCGGGACGGAGGCATCCCTGGCCGTCCTCCTGCTGGGGAGCACGCCCCTCGAGCAGTACCTCGCCCGCCACCCGGAGTACATCTTCGGCCAATCGCCGGAGCGCGCCCTGGTCAACCCCGACCATCCCCTCATCCTGCTCGACCACCTGCAATGCGCCGCCGCCGAACTCCCTTTGGAGGCGGAAGCGGGCTTCGGGAACCTGCCGCCCGCCGCGGTGCGCCCTTATCTGGAGTACCTGAGCGAGAACGGTCTGCTGCGCCCCTCCCGCGGGCGCTACTTCTGGAGCGGCGAGTCCGCCCCGGCCCGGCGGGTGGGGCTGCGGAGCGCCTCGGCAGAGCGCATCGCCCTCCACACGCCCGAAGGCTTGCTTGCCACGGTGGACGCCCCCAGCGCGCCTTCTCTCGTCCATCCGGGGGCGGTCTACCTGCACGATGCGCGTCCCTATTTGGTACAATCCCTTGACTTCGAGGCCGCCCGCGCCGACCTGCTCCCGGCCGATGGGGTGACTTTCTTCACCCGGCCGCAGCAGGATTTGCAAGTGGAACTGGCAGCCCCATTGGGTAACGCGCCCCTCCCCAAAGGGAGTCGCGCCTTTGGAGAACTCCGGGTAACGCGCCGCGTTTTGGGGTACCGGCAAATCCATTGGGAAACGCGGCAAACCCTGGGGGTCTTCCCCCTGGAGATGCCCCCGCAGGAGATGCTTACCCAGGGGTTCTGGCTGGCGCTGGATGAGGCCGCGGTGGAAGCGCTGGAGGCCTCCGGCGTATGGCGCAACGCCCCCAATGCCTACGGCCCCGATTGGCCCCGCCAGCGGGAACGGGCCCGCGCCCGCGACAACTACCGCTGCCAGGCGTGCGGCGCGCCGGAGGAGGGACGGGCGCACCACGTCCATCACAAAATTCCCTTTCGCCTGTTCGCCGACCCGGCGGAGGCCAACCGCCTGGAGAACCTGGTGACGCTCTGCCCCGCCTGCCACCGCCGCGCCGAGCGGAGCGCCTACGTGCGCAGCGGGCTGGCCGGGCTGGGGTATCTGCTCCACAACCTGGCCCCCCTGCTGCTGATGTGCGACCCCGCCGACCTGGGACGGCACAGCGACCCCAAATCGCCCCTGGCGGAGGAACGCCCCGCCGTCCTGCTCTACGAGAACACTCCCGGAGGGCTGGGCTTCAGCGCCCAACTCTTCGAGCGGCACGCCGAACTGCTGGCGATGGCACAACAGCGCATCGCGGAGTGTCCCTGCGCCGACGGCTGCCCCGCATGCACCGGCCCCGGCGGGGAGGCAGGCGCCGGCGGCAAACGGGAGACGGCCGCGATTCTGCGCGAGATAGCGGGAGCAGCGGACGACAGACGGCAGACGACAGACCATGGACGACAGACGACAGGCCAATCAGACCAATCAGACCAATTAGACCAATTAGGCCAATTAGACCAATCAAACCAACCCGACCAATGAACAAACTCGCCCGAAAACTCCAAACTGAAGGGGAGAAGACCCTGGCTTTCTTTCGGGTACTGCCGCCCGAGGCCTGGGAACGCCCCATCTACTCCGAGGGCGCGACCTGGACAGTGCGCGACATCCTGGCACATCTCGTCTCCGCCGAGAGCAGCATTCCCCGCCTGATAAGGGTCTTGCTGGAGGAAGGCAGGCAGATTCCGCCCGATTTTGACCTGGATGCCTACAACCGGCGCGAAGTTGGCAAGATGGCGGACGCTGCCCCTGCGGAACTGCTGGAACGTTTCGCCCAACAGCGCGCCGCCACGGTGGAGATGATACAAAGGCTCACGGAGGCAGACCTGCAAACCGTGGGACGGCATCCTTTTTTGGGAGAAGCCCCGGTGGAAGACATGCTGAAATTGATGTACCGCCACACCCAAATCCATCAGCGCGACATCCGCAAGGCACTGGCAGGAGCAAGGGAATGAGCAAGGAGGCCCCCCTTTCCGAGAGGCAGCAAGTTCTCTCCTGGCTGCATCCCTGGATACTGGCAGCCCACACCGTCACCTACCTGCTGGGGTTGGGGGCGGCGCGCTACCTGGGGGCGGCGCTGGACACCCCCACCGGCTGGTTAGGCTGGTTATGGACGCTTTCTCTCCAGGCGGGGTTCTTCTTGCTGGAGGGCGTCTGGGCAGATGCCCAACGGGCTTCCGCGCCCCCACCGCCGGCGCGCGTCCGCCTGGAACGTCGGGCGGTCCTGGCCGGATTCGCCTTGCTGGCGTTGACCGCATCCCTGACGGTAGGATTAGTGCACGCCCCGGGAGCCGGCGTGAGCACGTGGGTCTTGATGGCGTTCTCCTTTGTGCTGCTGGGCTGGTACGCCCTGCCCCCCTGGGAGGGGGCGCGGCGCGGTTATGGGGAGATTTTGCTGGCGGTAGTCGGCTCCAATCTCGTCCCGGCGCTGGCTTTCGCCCTCCAAACCGGCACCGTCCACCGCCTGTTGGCAATGGTGACCTTTGCCCTGCCTTTCCTCTACCTCGCCTCCCGACTGGCGCTGGAACTGGAAACCTACGCGCAGGATGTCAAGTACCTGCGCTACACCCTGCTGCTCCGCCTGGGATGGGAGCGGGGCCTACGCGTCCACAACGGGCTGGTAGGGGCCGCCCTCCTGGTGATGGGAATCGCCTTAGGGACGGGACTCGCGCCGCGGCTGGGGCTGCCACCTTTGCTATCCCTCTCGTGGGGAGGCTTTCAAATCTGGTATCTGGGGCGTATTCGGGATGGTATGGCCCCCGACTGGCGCATCCTGCGCCTGAGCGCCGTTCTGCTCTATGCCCTGCCCGCCTGCCTGACGGTGTTCACCCTATGGAGCAGATAGCGCGTCACCTTCGATTGCAACGTTTGTGCAATCCGTTGGCCTACCCACAGAGGAAGGCCTCTACGGTATAATTGATGCGTAAGAGCACAGCAACGCGCTTTGTTTCAGGAGAAGCCGTATTATGACTATCGCTTTTGTGATTGACGACAACCGCCAGACCGCCGACAGTATGTGCGACATGCTCAAACTGCTGGACATTGAGGCGTATCCTGTTTACGGCTCTCGTACCGCCATGCTGGCCCTGACAAAGAAGACACCGGATGTCATTTTCATGGACATCAACATGCCCGGAGTGAGTGGATTTGAGGTGCTTTCCTACGTCCGGCGGGAGCCGCGCTTGCAGCACATTCCAGTCATCATGGTCACTTCCGACGACCAACCGCAAACTGCCCGACGCGCCCAGCAAACCGGCGCATTATTGACTCTCGTAAAACCGGTGAGTATCGAGGCGCTGGAACGCACGCTGAAGCAAATCGGATTGCTCCCCCCTTCGACTTGAAAACTTAAAGGTTCTTTGATACTTTGCGTGGAAGGTTGTGTATTTGGGGGTGTTTTGCGGGCAAAGCCCGCAAAACACCCCCAAATCTTCCCATTACCTTGCAAAATCTCAGAGACCTAACTTAAACTCCGCTCGCAAGGGGAAATTTTTAGAGCAAGTTCGTTAGAAAACGACAAGAGTTCTCACATCTGAACTAGACAAACCCCAGCATCCGTGGGAAAATCTGCACCTGGACAGAATGGCTCTAATTCCCGCGAACTCTATTGCGGGGAATTTTCACCAATTCTCATCGCAAGCCAGGAGGTAGTATGAGCAGCAAGAAACTGTCGGTGCGAGAACGCCGCCGCAGGCAGCAAAAACGTCAGCGTATGACCGTTTTGATGATTGTCGTAGGTCTGGTGCTGATTGTCTCCGGTATTTTAATTGCCCCCTCAATACAGCAAGCCAGTCAGCCTGTGGGCGACATAGTGGTACCTGATTTCCGGGAACTTCCGCCCCATCAGGCCAACACAATGGGCGACCCCAATGCTCCCCTGACCGTCGTGGAATTTTCCGATTTCCAGTGTCCGGCTTGCAAAGCCTTTAGCGACATGGTTGAGGGCACCTTCGTCGAGGAATACGTCGCCACCGGCAAAGTTTACTTTGTGTACCGTTCAATGGGCAAATGGATTGGGCAGGAATCCGTAGATGCCGCCGAAGCCGCCTACTGTGCGGGCGAACAAAATAAATACTGGGAATATCACGATATCTTGTTCGCCAACCACACGGGTGAGAACGTGGGCGATTTTCTGGAGAAACGGCTGATTGCCTTTGCAGAAAAAATCGACGGCCTGGACATCAAAGCGTTCAAATCTTGCCTGGATAGCGACAAATATGTCCAACAAGCCAACGCAGATTTCGCCGAAGGGCGGCAGTTGGGCGTCCAGGGTACACCGACTTTATTCGTGTACATCACAGGAAGCGACACTCCGCTTACCCCCATCCAGGGCGTTCCCCAAGTAGCCCAGTTACGCCAGATTCTGGATGATGCCCTGGCACAGGCGGAACAGTAGTCGCCGCCTGACGCACAAAAGCGGAGAGACCGTGGGTCTCTCCGCTTTTTGTTTACAATTGTTTCGCTATGCTTTTAGTTTACCGTACAAATACCAGAACCGTTCGCGGGACAGGCCGTTTTGCAGCGTCTCATCCCAGACAAAACCATCCGATACGAATACGGCCCGCAAGAGAGCATCCAATCCGGAGTACATGGCGGTGATGTGCTCCGGCAGGGATTGCAGGTCAATTTCCTCGGCAAGCAAGTCCAGGATGACTCGCACACGCACCTCATAAGGATAATATCCGGCCTGCGCGCCGGGATTCTCGCGGTACTCGTTGAGATAAGCGCTCCATTGACGCAATCGCGCCTCGAACTCTCGGGTTGCCTTCCGCTCCCAGGCAACCTGCCAACGGTTGCGTACCGTCTCAATCTCTTTGGTGAGGCTCTCCCACCGGCTGCGCTGTTCGTTCGTTTTAGGGTACGCGCCGGCACGCAACGAGGCCAGCAGCATGCCTCCCAACGAAAGGCGCGGCAGGTGGGCGGTACGCCGTCCCCCTAAAGGCCAGTAAATCTCATCGGAGAGCAAAAACTTATCCAGGCTCTCCGTAGCGGACTGCAAATATATCAGGTCGTCATCAAGCGTAGGCATACCGCCGCATCCTTCAGATTCAGACTTCACAGGTCTGCGAGACCTGGGAAGTCTTCCAATTCGTGTTCATTCGTGCCCATTCGTGTTCGTTCGTGTCAATTCGTGTTCGTTCGTGTCAATTCGTGGATTACCACAATCCCCAGTCGTCTCCCGCACCCTCTTCCATGTATGAAAAATCCCATACATCAGCCAGCATCTCGATAGTGGTAGGGCGCTTCAAAAAGGTCTCTGCTGTCTGGCGGGTGGCCTCCAGCATGGCTGGCCCGTAGGGGCAAAAAGGCGTTGTCAAGACCATCTTCAATTCGGCTTTGTCATCTTCAATGTGGACGTCGCGTACCAGCCCCAGGGCGATAATATCCAGGCCGATTTCAGGGTCCACCACGCGGCGCAATTCTTTCTTCAGGGCTTCCGCCAATTCGGGATGGGTGCTTTCGGCTTCCCAAACCGCTTTGTTCTTGGTGCCAACATCTTCGCTCATAAAAAGTTCTCCAAATGTACAAAAAAGTCAGGTAACGGGGATATCCTCTTTTGAGATAGTATAAGTGCAATGGGAATCGCCATGCAGACGGCAATGAATTTGTTCTGCAGGGACTTGCAGGAGGGTTGAAATCAAGGTCCTATCCATGGAGCATATCTCCGGATGGGCTTCCCCAATGTTCAGATACGGGCAGGTCATTTCATGGATGTAATAAGCCCCATCTTTTTTCTCCCAATACACATCAAAACCTTCCTCCCCCAACACCCGCTTGACAACTTCCAGTCGCTCTTCCAGGCTCAATCCATCCAGATTTAATTGCCTGGACTGCTCCTCTGCCAGGCCTTGCGCCATTTGCGTAAAGAGACGTTCTACCACCGGAGCGGGCAGGTTTTGTTTAATTTGCTCCAGCAAGCGCACGGTCATATCCACGTAATGACTGGGAAACAGTTCCGTTCCCGCCCTGGTGAGCATGTAGACGCGCCGCGGGCGTCCCACGCCGTGCCGCTCTTCTTTGGATGTGACCAATCCGTCCGCCTCCAGGCGCGTGATATGATGGCGCACCGAAATCGGGTTGATTCCGACTACTTCGGCCAATTCTTTGATAGTGCACTCCTGCTTGCGGGAGAGCGTCTGAAGGATTTTTTGCCGGGTAGTTGTAGCCATAAATTGCCTGGGGCCTTTTGAAAAACGACGAGGAGAATAACGCAGGCAGTATACCAGCCTCCGCCTTTTTTTGTCAATATACTAGATTTTTATATAAAAAATCGTTGACGCAGGGTAGCGCCCGTGCTATAATCCCGCAGGCCTTTTCCTCTGCAAACACTGTAAAGAGACAAAGGATATCCAAAAATCACACTTTGAAACATTTCTGCGAAAGAAATTCACACGCAAGGAGCACCCTTTCCCATGTCCGACCTGGTTATCAAAAACCTGCACGTTGCCATTGAAGGCAAAGAAATCCTCAAGGGGTTGAACCTCACCATCGAACAAGGCAAAGTACACGCCATCATGGGGCCAAACGGCACCGGGAAATCCACCCTGGCGTACACGCTGATGGGACACCCCAACTACGAAGTCACCGAGGGGGAAGTATGGTTCAAGGGACAAAATATTCTCGAATTGGAACCTGATGAGCGCGCTCACCTGGGGTTATTCCTCGCATTTCAGTACCCGGTAGCCATTCCGGGCGTCACCGTTGCTAATTTCCTGCGCATGGCTATCAACGCCCGCCGCAAAGCGCAGAATCCCGAAGACCGCGGCATCCCCATCCCCGAATTCCGCCGCCTGCTCAAAGAGAAGATGAAAACCCTGCAAATGGACCCTTCTTTTGCCGGACGCTACCTGAACGACGGTTTCTCCGGCGGCGAGAAGAAGCGCGCCGAAATCCTGCAAATGGCAACCCTGGAACCGGAAATCGCCATTCTGGACGAGACAGACTCCGGACTGGACATTGACGCCCTGCGCATCGTCTCCGAAGGCGTCAACGCGCTGCGCGGCCCCAACCTGGGCGTTCTGGTGATTACACACTATCAGCGAATTCTTAACTACATCAACCCCGATTACGTCCACGTGATGATGGATGGACGCATCGTGGAATCCGGCGGCCCTGAACTGGCTCTCCATCTCGAAGAGCACGGCTACAATTGGTTGCGCGAGAAAAACGGCGCGCCCGCGACGGCCTAGGCGCCGCCCCCGGAGGTTCTTATGAGTGACGAACAACTATTGGAAGGCATCGGCGAATACAAATACGATTTCCGCAGCGACCCGACTTACGTCTTCCAGACCCGCAGGGGACTGGACCGGGAAATCGTAGAACAGATTTCTCACATCAAAGGCGAGCCGCAATGGATGCTGGATTTCCGCCTGCGGGCACTGGAACACTTCATGCAGCGTCCCATGCCCACTTGGGGCGGCGACCTTTCCGAACTGAATTTCGACGACCTGTACTTTTACACCAAACCTACTGACAAAGAAGGCCGCACCTGGGATGATGTTCCCGAATCCATCAAGGAAACCTTCGAGAAACTGGGCATCCCCGAAGCCGAGCAGAAATTCCTGGCCGGCGTCGGAGCGCAGTACGAATCCGAGATGGTCTATCACAACAT
>JANTFR010000123.1 GCA_024763355.1 Anaerolineales bacterium | reverse complement strand
AATAGATTTTTCAGTATCCAGCCCAGCACCGTGGAACGTTCCGACGGCGGCGGCAGGATGTCCTTTTGTTCCGTGATTGTGGTCATGATTACCGCTCCACCAGTCGAATGCGTTTGTTATACCAGTTCATGAAGGCTGAGGTCAGCAAACTGAAGGTCAGGTAAGTAGCCATCATGATGGCCGTCATTTCCACGGCGCGCCCGCTCTGGTTGATGATGGTGCCGTACACATGCACGATATCGGGGTAGCCAATGGCGATGGCCAGCGATGAGTTCTTGGTCAGGTTGAGATACTGACTGGTCAGCGGGGGGACGATGACGCGCAGCGCCTGGGGGAAGACAATCAAGCGCAAGGTTTGGAAGCCGTTCAACCCCAGGGCGCGGGCGGCTTCCGTCTGGCCCTTGGAAACGGCCTGGATGCCGGCGCGCACCACTTCTCCGATGAAAGCCGCCGTGTAAAGCACCAGCCCGGAAAGCAGGGCCATGAATTCGGGCGAGAAAACACGTCCACCGATGATGTTGAAGCCTTTTTCCGGCAGCTGGGGGATGGTGGGGGAGAGCGGAGCCTGCGGCAGGACGAACCACCCGATGATGCCGATGACAATCCAGGTCAGCGGCGACCAGAAGCCAATCAGGGGCATCCGTCCGGTCTTTTCGCCTTGCTTGTGGAGGACGACGCCCACAATGATGGCTGCAATTAAGCCGAACCCCAGAATGTACAAGTAGGCCTGGAAGGTCTCCGTGGGAATCCCCCACGGGAAAGCCACCCCGCGCTTACTGAAATAGATATCCCCCAAACGCAGGGCGTCGCGCACATCTGGAAATTTGAGGAACAACCCCTGATACCAGAAAATCAGGAAGACGAGCAGAGGAATGTTGCGGAAGAGTTCTACGTATGCTCCGGCCAGACGACTGACAATCCAGTTGGTAGAGAGGCGGCTGACACCTACGATGATGCCCAGGATGCTGGCGAAAATGATGCCCAGAACGGAGACTTGAATGGTGTTCAGTACGCCTACCAGGTAGGCCCGCAGATAGGTGTCCTCCCGGGTGTACGAAATCAGTTTTTCCCCGATGTCGAAACTGGCGGTAATCTTGAGAAATTTCAGACTGAGCGGTAGCCCCAGCGCTTCCAGCGAGCGGTTCATGTTGTACCATAGCGAGTACAGAATGCCTGCTACGATAGCAAAAACCAGAATTTGCGCCAGGATGTTGAGGTAACGCTCATCTCGCCAGAAGGGGATATCCGGTTGCTCAGGTGCGTGAGCGCTCATATTTCACTCCCGATGGTCTCTAATGCAAGGAAGCAGGGGAGTAAAGCCCCTGCCTCCTCGGGTAAGCATGTTCTTTGGGATGGACGTTACCGGATAGGCGGGGCGTACAGGATGCCGCCGTCGGTGTACAGGCTGTTCAGGCCGCGGGGGATGTAGGTGGGGGTGTCGGGGCCCAGGTTACGATTGTAGATTTCGGCGTAGTTGCCGACATATTTGATGATGTTGTAAGCCCAATCGTTGCTCAGGCCGAGTTTCTGGCCCATGTCACCTTCCAGCCCGAGCATCTTCTTGACACTGGGATTCTCGGTGCTGGCTTTGATGTCGTCCACGTTGGCGGAGGTGATGCCGAACTCTTCAGCGGTGAAGGTGGCGTATACCGTCCACTGCACGATGTCGTACCACTGGTCGTCGCCGTGGCGCACCACGGGGCCGAGCGGCTCTTTGGAGATGGTCTCGTCCAGAATGACATGGTCATCCGGGTTCGCCATCACGGTGCGGCGGGCGACCAGGCCGGATTTGTCGGTGGTGTAGGCGTCGCAGCGGCCCTCTTCGTAAGCGCCGGTGGTTTCATCGGCGGTCTCGAAGACCAGCGGGGTGTAGTCAATCCCGCGGGCGGCGAAAGTGTCGGCCAGGTTCAACTCGGTGGTCGTGCCGGCACCCACGCAGATGGTTGCGCCATTCAGATCTTCCAGCGTTTTGATGCCGCTTTCCTTGCGGACGATGAAGCCTTGCCCGTCGTAGAACGTGGTGGCGGTGAAGTTGGCGCCCAGTTCGGTATCGCGGGTCAGTGTCCAGGTGGTGTTGCGGATGAGGACGTCAATTTCGCCGGTTTGCAGGGCGGTGAAGCGTTCCTTGGCGGTCAGCGGGCGATATTCCACTTTGGTGGGGTCGCCGAAGATGGCCGCAGCCAGCGCCTTGCAGAAATCAATGTCGAAGCCGGAGAAAGAGCCGTCTTCGTTCAAGAAGCCAAAGCCGGGAACGGATGAGTTTACGCCGCAGACTACTTTGCCGCGGTCTTTGACCGTTTGCAGAGTGTTGGCGCCCATTGCAGGGGCTGCCTCACCGCCTTCGGCAGGAACTTCTACGGTTACGATTACAGTTTCGACAACCTTCTCGCCACTGGGGGCGGGAGATGCTCCGCCACTGCAGGCGGTGGCGACGAGAGAGAAGACCATCAGGACAGCAAAGATTGCCAGCCATTTGCGTTGCATGTTACTTCCTCCTTAGAGAGAGAAAAAGAATGGGTCGTTGGGGAGTGCGATAGGTTCCCCACAACGTTAGGTCGCGTACTGCCGGGAAATTGCCGAAAACGGTTCCAACTTTGCGCGAACACCACCTCCTTTAGATTACCGCTACATTTGTTGCGGGTGGATTGCAGAAAGGGGAAAATTGGGAACGGCAAGATACGCCTCATTATAAGAGGAGTTTTGCGCGCCTGACAAGCCCGCCGCACAGTTTTTAGCAGTTTTTTATGCTTCCGATGGACGTTGTTTCTGCTTTTCCCGCCCTTGCTGCCTCGCGCAGGCATTTTTTATTTCTGGCGCGCCAGCGCCAGAAAGACATCCTCCAGAGTGGGTGTGGCTACTTCGATGGCTTGCACCTCCATCCCCCCCTTTTGCAGGCAGCCGCGCAAATCTCTGGCGGAGACCCCCTTGTCCGTGATGGCGCGCAGATGGTCGCCGGCCAGCCCGGCGCGCTGCACCTGCGGACAGTGCTCCAAAGTTTCCAGGGCGGGCAGGAGAGGCCGGGCGAAGACCTCCCAGGCCGGGCCGGGCAGGGCGCGTTCCTTTAAGACGGCGGGCGTATCCATCGCCAGCAGGCGTCCCTGCCGCATGATGCCCACCCGCTGGCAGTATTCGGCCTCGTCCATGTAGTGCGTGGTGACGAAAACGGTCACCCCTTCCTCTACCAGGGCGTAAATCAGGTCCCAGAAAGCGCGGCGGGCGTTGGGGTCCACCCCGCTGGTAGGTTCGTCCAGAAAAAGCAGTTCCGGCCGATGGATGATGGCGGTCCCCAGGGCGGTGCGCTGCCGCCAGCCGGTGGAGAGCGCTTCGACGCGTTCCCGCTGCACCTCCCGCAATTCGACCTGCTCCAGCACGGCCTCGACGCGCTCCCCGTCCCGCACGCCGTACACCCCGGCGTAGAATTCCAGGTTCTCGCGCACCGTCAGGTCGCCGTAGAGAGCAAACTTCTGCGACATGTAGCCCGTGCGCGCCCGGATGTGCTCCGCCTGGGTGCGGGTATCGAATCCCAAAACGCGGGCCTCCCCGGCGCTGGGGTGCAGCAGGCCGAGCAGCATCCGAATGGTGGTGGTCTTCCCGGAGCCGTTCGGCCCCAGGTAGCCGACCACCTCGCCGCGCCGGATGCTGAAAGTGACGTCATCCACGGCGGTGAAATCGCCGAATCGTTTGGTCAGGTTGCGGGTCTGGACGGGGAAGGGCATGGGGAGGGGGGAAGGCAGAATGTAGAATGAGGAATGGAGAATGTAGAATGAGGAATGAAGAATGCAGAATGAGGAATGCGGAATGAGAAATGCAAAATGCAGAATGCAGAATGAGGAATGCTGATGGCTGACGCCTAACGCCTGACGGCTCGATGCTATTCGCTGGAAAGGGAGATGAAGACGTCCTCCAGGGTGGGGGCGACGGGCAAGAGGGAAGTCACCGCGCCCCCGCGGGCGGCGAGGCGTTTTTGGAGTTGGGCAGCCGCTTTGGGAGCGCTTCCGCCCCCCTCCCGCACCCGCAGGTGGATGCGGTCCCCCACCAGATGGGCGTGCTCGACAAGGGGGTCTGCCTCCGCCAGGGAGCGCAATGCCCGCAGGTTCTCGCCGCGCAGTTCCAAAATGCGGCCTTCCAGTTGACGGCGCAAGGCGGTGGGCGTGCCTTCGACCAACAGGCGACCCTCCCGCAGGAAGCCCAGGCGGTTGCAGCGGGCGGCCTCGTCCATGTAGGGGGTGCTGACCAGCACGGCGACGCCCTCCTCGCTCACCAGGCGGATGATGAGTTGCCAGAAATCCTGCCGGGTGACGGGGTCCACGCCCGTGGTGGGTTCGTCCAGCAGGAGCAGGCGGGGTTTGTGTACCAGGGCGGCGGCCAGGCCGAGTTTTTGCTTCATCCCGCCGGAGAGTTGCCCGGCGCGGCGGGCGGAGAAACGCGCCAGTCCGACGAATTCCAGAATTTCCATGCTGCGGGGCAGCCACTCGGCGGCGCTCAGGCCGCGCACTTCGGCGAAGAAGCGCAGGTTTTCCAGTACGGTAAGTTCCTCGTAGAGGGAGAAACGCTGCGGCAGGTAGCCCAGGTGCTCGCGGGCCTTCTCGGCGCGGCGCGGCACCTCGTAGCCGGCGACGCGGATTGTGCCGCCGTCGGGGTGGAGCGCGCCGACCAGCAGACGGATGGTAGTGGTCTTGCCGGCCCCGTCCGGCCCCACCAGCCCGTAAATTTCGCCGGGGGCCACGTCCAGGTTGAGACCTTCGACGGCGGTGGTTTCTCCGAAGTGTTTGGTCAGATTCTCGGTGTGGAGCATGAGGAGGGTTGGTGAATTGGCGGTTGGTAGATGGGAACGTGGGCGATAGACTACCCTCCCCCAAACTCCACATCGGCGGGCATGCCGGGTTTGAGTTTCCCGGCAGGGTCGGTGAGGCGCAGTTCCACGGCGAAGACGGTCGTGCGGCGGCCTTCGGCGGTCTGCACGTTGCGGGGCGTGTACTCGGCCTTGTCGGCGATGCGCGTCACTGTGGCGGAGAAGGTCTCGCCGGGGAAGGAATCTACGTTGACGCGGGCCTCCTGTCCCAGGCGCACCTCCCCGTAGCGGTCCTCGGGCAGGTACACGGTGATGTGCAGGTCCTCCAGTTGGCCGATGACGAGGGCCGCCGAGCCGGGCAGAAGCACTTCGCCGGGTTCCACGTCGCGGGCCAGGACGACGCCGTCCACGCTTGCGCGCACGGTGAGTTCGTCTATCTGCGCCTGGACGAGGGCCACCTGCGCCTGGGCCTGTCCCACGGCGGTTTGGGCCTGGCGGGCGGCGGCCTGCGCCTGTTTCAGTTGCGCCTGCGCCTGCTCCACGGCAGCCTGGGCGGCCTGGACTCTGAGGTCATGTTCGCCGGTTTGGAGGGAGCGCAGGTAGTCGAGGGCGCTGTCGTAGCGTTCCTGGGCCACCGTCAGGCGGGCGCGGGCCTCCAACACGTCCTGGGCGGCCTGGGTGGTGAGGATGCGCTCGTATTCCAGTTGCGCCGATTCCAGGGCTGCTTTGGCGGAGTCGTACTGGCTTTGGGCCTCGTCCTTGAGATGCTGGTCGCTTTGGGCGTCGGCGCGTGCCAAAACGCTTTGCGCCACCCGGAAAGCGGACTGGGCCTCGGCCAGTTGCTGCTCTGCGGCGATGAAATCGCTGCTGCTGGCCTGCTGGCGGACGCGCTCGAAGTTGTCGCGGGCCTCGTCCAGCGCCTGTTGGGCGGCCTCCACAGCGCTTTGGGCGGCCTGGAGGTTCTCGTCCTGCTGGTAGTACCACCCGGGGAGGGTAAATTCTTCGGGCTGGTCGGCCTGCCATGCCGCGGCGCGGCGCTCGGCCTCGGCCTGACGGGCGGCCTCCAGCGTGTTTCGGTAGTTTACCTGGGCGGATTGCAGAACAGATTCGGCGGTGTGGACGGCGGCCTGAGCGGTCTCGGCGGCGGCCTGGGCGCTTTCCAGGGATTTTTGCGCGGCTTCCAGGCGGGCCTTCAAAACGGGGTCGCTCAACCTATAAAGCGGGTCGCCGCGTTTAACGGTATCCCCTTTGGCGACGTAAACCTCATCCACGCGCCCGCCCACCTGGGGGGCGGCGGTTACTTCGGTGGCCTCGATGGTTCCGGAGGCCTGCAGGGGGGCGGTCTCCTCCGCCCCGGCCAGGGATTGCAGGTACAGCACCGCGGCGGCGACGAGAATGGTCAGAATAAACAGGGGGACGATTTTGCGGATGTTTTTCATGGGGAGGTGGTCTGAGTGGTCTGAGTGGTCTGAGTGGTCTAAGTGGTCTAAGTGGTCTAAGTGGTCCGTGGTCTGTGGTCTGTATTCACTCCAAATTCTTGCGGAAACGCAGGGCGGCCAGGGCCATGATGCCGATGCCGAAGATGAGCAGGGCGATGATGTTGTCCCTCAGGGGGGCGATGTCCGCGCCTTTGATGAGCAGGGAGCGGATGATGATGAGGTAGTAGCGCAGAGGAAAGATGTACGAGAGATATTGCAAGGCTTTGGGCATGGCCTGGATGGGGAAGAAGAAGCCCGAAAGGTAGATGGCCGGCAGGAGAGTCATGAAGACGGACATCATCGCCTCCTGCTGGGTGTGGGCGATGGAGGATGCGAAGAGGCCGATGCCCAGCCCGCTGAGCAGGAAAAGCCCGGAGAGCAGGAGGATGATTCCCAGGGGACTGCGCATAGGAACATGGAAAAGCAGTGCGCCCAGCACCAGAACTTCAATCGTGTTGAGAAAAGCCAGAATGACGTAGGGGATGATTTTCCCGATGACCAGTTCCCACGGGCGGATGGGGGTAACGATGAGTTGTTCGATGGTGCCGCGCTCCCGCTCGCGTACGATGGCCGTAGCCGTCAGGACGGAGGCCAGGGAGTAGAGAATTTGCCCGATAACCCCCGGGACCATGAAGAAAGCGCTCACCATGTCGGGGTTGTACCATACCTGGGTGCGGACTTCGAGAGGCAGGAGGCGGGGCTGCGCCTGTCCCTGACGGGCGAGACGGGCGGCCTGGATGGCGGTGGCGTGTTCCTGGGCGATGAGTTGGGCCGCCGAAAGGGAGGTGGAGGCCACGGTGGGGTCGCTCCCGTCCAGAATAAAGGCCACCTGCGCCGCGCCGCGCCCCTCGATGGCGTCCGTGTATCCCGGCGGAACGACCAGGCCGGCGCGGGCCTTGCTCCCGTCAATCAGGGCGCGCAATTCCGCTTCGGAATCTACTTCGTAGGCCAGGCGGAAATAGTCGGCGGCGCGGTAGGCATCCAGCAGGGCGCGGGCTGCCGGGCCGTGGTCCTGGTCGAAGACGGCCAGCGGGACGTTGCGCACGTCGTTGGTGGCGGAGTAACCCAGGAGGATGATTTGCATGATGGGCAGGAAAAGAGCCAGCATGAGCGTGCGAGGGTCCCGCAAAATCTGGATGAATTCCTTGCGGATGAGGGAGCGCAGGCGGAGAAGGGATGCGGACATGAGGGGATGAGGAGGTGGGGAGATGGGGAGATGAGGAGGTGGGGGGATGAGAGGATGAGGAGATGAGGGGATGGTGAGGTCAGGGGGTGGGGGCGAGGATGCCGTGGAGGAAGATGTCCACCAGGTTTTCGAGGTAGTCTTCGCCGAAAGCCATTTCCAGGTTCCCTCCCAGCGAACGCTCGGTAATCACGTAGGAGACGAGTATCCCGACGAAGGCGCGCACTATCACCGGGGCAGGGATGTCTCGCAGAAGCGTCCCCGCCTGGATGAAACGCTGTAAGAGGGGGAGGCTCTGCTCTTGCATCTGGGCGTAAAAGCGCGGCATGTGGCTGCCGTTAAATTCCACCAGTTCAATCAGCATCAGGTTGATGAAGGCGGGGCGCTCGTTGAGCACCTGACGGGTGCGCTCGGCAGCGCGGTGCAGGAAAGC
>JANTFR010000122.1 GCA_024763355.1 Anaerolineales bacterium | reverse complement strand
GATACCGATGCGGTGGATTACTACGTCACCTTCGACAGCGTTTCCGTGGGTGAAGCCCAGGGACAATACCTGGTGGACCACGCCACCGGCAAGGACAGCCCCCTCTACCTGTACGCCGGCGCCGCCACCGACAACAACGCCTTCCTGTTCTTCGAGGGCGCCTGGAAGGTGCTGCAACCTAAAATTGCGGACGGCACTTTCCGCATCGTCAACTCCGATAAGGCCGTAGCCTTGCAGGACAAGCAGGAACTGACCCGCGAAGAAATGGCCGACATCATCGGGCAAATTACCACCAACTGGGACTTCAACACCGCCAAGAACCTGGCCGAAGCCAATCTCACGACCGCTTCCGCCGAGGACAAGGGTGATGTCTTCATCCTGGCTCCCAATGACGGCACCGCTCGCGCCATCGCCGACACTTTCGCAGCCGACAAGGACGTCACCAGTTACGTGATTACCGGTCAGGATGCCGAAGAAGCCTCCATCCAGTACATCATCGACGGCAAGCAGTCCATGACGGTGCTCAAGGACGTTCGCGTCCTGGTCAACGACGCCATCAACGCGGCCGTTGACTTCCTGGAAGGGCAGACCCCGCCGCAGACCACGACCTACAACAACGGCGTCATCGACGTCCCCGCCAAGCCTTCGGAGGTGATTGCGGTTGACCGGAACAATCTCCGGAAAGCCATCTTCGAATCCGGCTACTGGCCTGAGGGCGACTTCACCGGGGTAGAAAATTTGCCCTGATATAAACATCCACGCACTACCACACGCGGGGGAGGGGATTGGTCTCCCCTCCCCCGTTTTGTTATATAATTGCCAGGATAGTTCAAATCGGGTCCTGGTGAACGTTTTGCAAGTGGAGCCAACACCAGTTACAAGGCAGGGTGCATTTATGGAATCGACAACCCAGAACAGGCCGCCGATTGTTGAGATGCGCGGCATCAAGAAGAATTTCGGGGCAGTCCAGGCGTTACGCGGCGTGGACCTGGTGCTGCCCCACAACGAGGTCCTCGGATTGGTGGGAGACAACGCCGCCGGCAAGTCCACCCTGATGAAAATCCTGAGTGGGGCATACACCCCCGACGAGGGAGAAATCATCCTGGATGGACAACCGGTACACTTTTCCAGCCCCCTGGATGCCCGCCGCCAGGGGATTGAGATGGTCTATCAGGATTATGCTCTCGCCAACAACCTCGATATTGCCGCGAACGTGTTCCTTGGCAGAGAAGCCGTGAGTTTCAGCCTCGGGCCAATCAGTGTGCTGGACTACCACCTCATGGAGCAGGAAACCAAACGCCTCCTGGAGCGGCTCAAAATCCGCGTGGATTCGGTGCGTCAGAAGGTGGAGCGGCTCTCCGGCGGACAACGTCAGGCGGTGGCGATTGCCCGGGCTACGGCTTTTGATGCCAAAGTTATCATCATGGACGAGCCAACCGCAGCCCTGAGTGTGGCTGCTATTTCGAAAGTTCTCGATTTAATCCGGGAACTGAAGGCCCAGGGGGCTTCCATCATCATTATCAGCCACCGGCTCGAAGATATCTATCATGTGGGCGACCGGATGATGGTGCTGCGCCATGGCCGCAAGGTGCATGACGCCCCCATCGAAGGGGATATCCACGAATTCAGGGAACGCGCCGTGGCTTACATGGTTGGCGCCAGGAATGATTTCCCCGTAGAAGAAGTGGCCTGAAAAGTGAGGGAAAAATGAGTTTCATAGAGCACAGCAAAAAAATACTCCGCGAAAACATCCGCGATTATGGCATGTACATTGCCTTGTTCATCATCATGGCCGTGTTTACCGCCACCACAGACGGGGTTTTCATCTCCTCACGGAACATCGTCAATCTGGTCAATCAAACCGGTTACATCGCCGTTTTGGCCGTAGGAATGACCCTGGTCATCGTCATCCGGCACATTGACCTTTCTGTCGGTTTCCTGGCCGGATTTCTCGGCGCAGTTGCGGCCATCGCCATGGTTTTCTGGCACTGGCCCTCGCTTACAGCCATTTTGTTCGCGCTTGGCCTGGGAATAGTGGCCGGACTGCTTACCGCATTCCTGGTTGCCCAATTGGGCATCCCGTCCTTTGTGGCAACCCTGGCCGGCTGGCTGGGGTACCGCGGCGCATTGCAACTGGTGACCCGCAACACCGGGACTATCATCATCCCCAACGATGCTTTCAACGCCATCGGCAATGGCTTCATCCCCGATATTCCGGTGGCTATCTGGCCGAACGTACACAAATTGACCTTGATTCTCGGCGTAATAGGCATCGCCTTCTTTGTATGGAATGAAATCTCCAAACGCAAGAAACTACAGGCGTACAATTTCGAAGTCTTGCCCCCGGAGATGTTCGTTCTCAAACTGGTGTTTATCTCGTTACTGCTGGGCAGCATCGCCTGGGTGCTGGCTGGTTACCGCGGCCTTTCATGGACGGCGGTGATTGTGCTGGTTGTCTTGCTCGTCTATGACTTCATTGCCACCAAGACGGTTCTGGGGCGGCACATCTACGCGGTCGGCGGAAATCCGGAAGCGGCGGAATTGAGCGGTATCAGCGTCAAACGCATCACTTTCGTGGTCTTTGCTTCGATGGGCTTTCTTTCCGCTTTGTCGGGCATCCTTTTCGCCTCCCGTTTGCAGTCTGCTACCACCACAGCGGGCACTTTGTTCGAGTTGGATGCCATCGCAGCCGCTTTCGTGGGCGGCGTATCCGCTGCCGGCGGCGTCGGCAAGGTAACAGGGGCTATCATCGGTGCCCTGGTGATGACATCCCTGACCAGCGGCATGAACTTGATGAGCATTGACATCTCCTACCAATACATCGTCCGGGCGCTGGTGCTGGCAATCGCGGTGATATTCGACGTCGCTACCCGCAATACCCGGAAATAAGCCTTTTCTCCCCCTCCAGGAGGTTGGAAGACTGTCCCGGAGGGGGTTTTCTCTTCATCCCCCCATGTCGAAACCTTTGTTGCAGGTGGCAGCGCTCTCCAAAACCTTCGGCAATTTGAAGGTTCTGGACGAGATTACCTTTACCCTGCAACGCGGTGAAATCCTGGGGCTGGTTGGCAGACGGGGTTCCGGAAAGTCCACCCTGCTGCACGTGCTGGGCGGCGTCATCCCTCCATCTGGCGGGGAGATTTACCTGGAGGGAGACCGCATCCGCTTTGCCACCCCCGATGAAGCCCATCGTCACGGCGTCGAACTGGTTCCGCAAGTCCCTCACCTGGTGGAGCAACTGAACGTTCTCCAGAACATTTTTCTGGGACGCGAGATTGCCTGGCCCCCTCGGCTTGGGATTCCCAACTGGCGCAAGATGTCGGATATCGCCAGGGAACTCCTGCAAGAATTTGGGCTGCCGCCCCACATCCTGAGCGAATCGGTGGGCAACCTGACCGACGAACAACGCCAACTGGTCGCCTTGATGCGCGCCTTCAGCCGGCCCTCCCGCCTGCTGCTGATTGATGATATGCTCTCCAGCCTCAGTTTTTCCCGTCAGGAAATTCTGCTTGCCTACATGCAGCAGAAAGCCCGGCAGGGAATGGGCATCATCATTTGCAGCGAAGACATCAAGCATCTGTTCCAGAGTACGGATAGAATTCTGGTACTCTACAACGGGAGGCTCTCCGCCGATTGGCGCACAGAGGCTTGCACCCCCAGGGATGTGGTTGAACGCATCGTCGGGACCAGCAATCGAGAGCAAGTGACCCCCGTAATTTGGGCCCTGGAAAATTTTCACAAGGCGCAGAAACGCACGGAAGAATTGTTCCGCCAGCAAGCCCAACTGCACGAATCGCTGGAGGTCAGCGACTCGCTCAACCGACAACTTGTGGAAAAATTGAGCGAACAGGTACGCTCCATGGACCACCTCAACATCGCCTTGCAGGAGGCCCAAAGACGTTTGTTGACGGAGCGGGAGGAAGAACGCAAGGCTCTGGCGCGAGAGTTACACGATTCCGTCATCCAGGATTTGTTGAGCATCAACTACCGGCTGGAAGAAGCGGAGGGCGGCGCCATTCCCTCGCGACACCGCGAGGAACTACAAAATATCCGGAGCGCCATTCGAGAAGTGGTTGGCGATTTGCGAAAAGTCTGTAGGGATTTGCGCCCCCCGACCATTGACAACCACGGTCTCTCTTCCGCCATTCCCTCTTTTGTGAGCGAGTGGGAGGCCCGCACAGGAATCGCCGTCCACCTTGAAATCGACGCCTCTTTGGGGCGGCTACCGGAATTGATGGAACTCTCCGTTTTTCGGATTATTCAGGAAGCGCTCAGCAACGTCCACAAGCACGCTCGCGCCCATAACGTGCACCTGCTCTTGCAACGCACGGCAGCAAACAATTTGCTGATTCGCATCTCTGATGATGGCCGCGGCGTGGATGTTCCAGCGAATCTGGCGGAGTTTTCAGCGCAAGAACATTTCGGGTTGATTGGTATCAGCGAGAGGGCTGCTCTTTTGGGGGGAAACATGCACATCGCGTCATCCCATGAAGGGGGATTGACGCTCCAGGTAGAAATTCCCTTCCCGTCTCCTTTCCAGTAGCGTATCCTGGAGACCGCAGGAGAAGAGCAAAGATGCCCATATTTTTGCCCTCCTCCCTTGCATTTTCAGCGCCCTCACATCACGTTGACATCGTGCGGAGCGGATTCGCGCTGCCCGGCGGGAGTGATGCGGATGAACTCGGCGCGCTCCCACAGTTCCGGGATGGTGCGCGCCCCGGCGTAACTCATCCCGGAGCGCAGCCCTCCAACCAACTGGTAGAGGATATCGCGCACCGCCCCGCGGTAAGGAACCATCGCTTCCACCCCTTCGGGGACGACTTTTTCCCAATCTTCCTGGCTCAATTCCTCATCCCGCCCGATGCGTTTGCGGGCCACGTTGGCCGTCAGGGAAGCCATGCCGCGCACCACTTTGTAGCGGCGTCCCTGGCGCACGACGGCTACACCGGGGCTTTCATCGGTGCCGGCCAACAGACTGCCCAACATGACGGTACTCGCTCCGGCAGCCAGGGCTTTTGTGATGTCGCCGGATGTGCGGATGCCGCCGTCGGCAATCAGGGGGAGGCCGATGCGCTGCGCCTCGCGGGCACACTCCAGGATAGCGCTCAACTGGGGCACGCCGAATCCCGTCACAATGCGGGTGATACAAATGGAACCGGCTCCCACCCCCACTTTAACGGCATCCACTCCGGTTTCGGCCATATCGCGCACACCTTCAGGGGTAGCCACATTCCCCCCAATCAGGGGAACCTCCGGAAATTCGCGTTTGATTTTGCGGAGCATCTCCAAAGCGTGGTCGGCATGTCCGTGGGCAACATCCAAGACGAGGACATCCACCCCCGCTTCTACGCAAGCCGCCGCCCGCTCCAAATCTTCAGGACGCACCCCGATGGCAGCCCCCACCCGCAGGCGTCCCTTGGCATCTTTGGTAGCCTGGGGGTATTTCTGCAACTTGACAATATCTTTGGCGGTTATCAGCCCCACGAGGTGGTCTTCGGCATCCACGAGGGGCAGTTTCTCGATGCGATGGCGGTAAAGGATATCGCGAGCGCTCTCCAGGTGTTCCTCATGCGAGGCAACCACGAGACGCGCCCGGGGGGTCATGACTTTGTGCACGGGCACATCGTCATCCGGGGAGAGGAGAACATCACGACTGGTGACCATCCCCAGCAGTTTCCCGTTTTCATCCACGACGACTACCCCGCCCACGCCAAACTCCTGCATCTGCCGGCGGGCTTCCCGCAAAGGGATATCCGGGGGGACGGTTACGGGATTCTCGACGACAAAACTTTCGGAGCGTTTGACCTGCCGCACCAGGTCGGCCTGGGCCGCGATGCTCATGAAGCGGTGCAGGATGCCAATGCCACCGGCCCGCGCCATGGCAATCGCCATCTCCGCCTCGGTGACGGTGTCCATGTTGGCGCTGATAATGGGAAGCGCCAGCCGAATGCCGGGAACAAGTTCGGAGGCGGTATTTACCGCCGTGCGGCTCTGAATGGAAGAGCGTTTAGGAACCAATAACACGTCATCGAAGGTGAGACCGGGTTCGGGCCGGATTTTCATGGCAACCTCCTGGGAAGAATTCGGTCAGAGAGAAGAGGCAAGGAACCGTTGTTTCAGCGCAGGGAGGCCTCCTGGTGCGCCTCGTAATTGTACCCGCTGTTCCGCCCTTGCGGGGAATACGGAAGAGGAGGTGCGCCCAAATGTCTATAACAAAAACCCACCATGCGGTACAATGCTTTTAAACTGCAAAAACGCTGACCACCCCTGAAGCCTGCCCGTTCCTACTCCGTCCATCAAAACGGGTCGAACGAACTGCCCCGGGTGGTGCTGAAACCTTCCGCTTACCGGTTTCTCCGGTTTGAGTAGGAACATGCCCCTGAAGGCATCATTCCCAAAATGGCATGGTTTTCAGCACATCCTCAATCAGCGTTTTTGCACACTCACTATAGCAAAAAAAGCCCCCTTTTCACCCCTGACAAATGTCACACGATACGCATGATATTTATCAGGGCGAAGAAGGAGCGAGTTCGGGTAGTTTATAGTATGCACATCTCTGCACAGCCTTCCAGAACGAGGATTCGGATTGTACTCTTCGACCTGGGATACACCCTGCTGTATTTCGACGGCGACTGGTCGAGCGTCTTCCTGCAAGCACAAGAGCGGGTGTGGCAGTCGCTTTCCCGGGCGGGACTCCCACTGGAGAAGGCCATCTTCCTGCGGAGATTGCAGGGGGCCCTGGCGGCTTACTATGCGGAGCGGGAGGTGGCCTTCGTTGAATACACCACCGCCCACGTGCTCAGGACGCTCTTAGCGGAAGAAGGGTTTCGCGATATCCCGGAGGCCACCCTTCAGGCTGCTTTGACCGCCATGTATGCCACCACCCAGGTTCACTGGCTCCCCGACCCGCACGCTCATGCCACGTTGGCTCAACTACGTTCCGATGGCTACCATCTGGGGATAATCTCCAACGCAGCCCACGACGACGATGTGCAAACCCTGGTGGAGCGTCACAACTTACGGTCATACTTTGACCTGGTGCTCACCTCCGCCGCGGCGGGTATTCGCAAGCCCAATCCCCGCATCTTCCAGTTGGCCCTGTCCCACTGGGAGGCCGCGCCACAGGATGCCATCATGGTGGGCGACACCCTGGGGGCGGACATCCTGGGAGCGCATAACGCCGGGATGCAGGCCGTCTGGATAACGCGTTACACGAAGGTCTCGGCTGCCGACCTTGCGAAGGACTTCCAACCCGATTATCAGATTGCCTCTCTTGAGGCGCTGCCCCTTTTACTGGCATCCCTGCCCTGATGAAAATCAAGCGCCCCATCCCCCTCCCCACGGCTCTTCTCTCTCGCGGGATTGTCGCGCTAGTTGTGCTCTTGCTCTCCGTGCTCTCTGCGGCGAGTACGCCGGCCCCGGCAGCAGTTTCCTTACGCGTGGGCATTTACACTAACATGCCCCTCTCCGGGATGGACAAGGCAGGCGCGCCGCAGGGCATCTTCGTTGACATCTTGCACGAAATCGCAGCCCAGGAACATTGGAGTTTGGATTGGCAATCCTGCGCCTTCCATGCCTGCCTCGATTTGCTCAAAGAGGGGAAGATTGACCTGCTGGGGGCAGTAGCCTACTCCACGGAACGCGCCGAATACCTCGATTTCACGCAAGAGACGGTGCTGACCAATTGGGGGCGCATTTACACCCCGCCGGGCACCGCCATCCAATCGCTGCTTGACCTGAACGGGGTACGGCTGGCGTTGCTTACCGACGATATCCACGCGCAAGCATTTCAGAGCATCGCCCAGAGTTTCGGTATCCATCCGCAATACGTATGGCTGGATACGTACGACGCCGTCTTCCAGGCAGTGCATAACGGAGAAGCGGAAGCCGG
>JANTFR010000121.1 GCA_024763355.1 Anaerolineales bacterium | reverse complement strand
AGTGTCAAGTACGGCGTGCGGGGTACGGGGTGCGAAGTGCGGGGTACGGCGTACTACAACCGCCCCAGGCCGCGCAGGACGCGCTCCGGCGTGAGGGGGAATTCATCGAACCAGACGCCGATGGCCTGGCGTACGGCATCCGTCACGGCAGGAGCCAGGGGCAGGAAGGGCATCTCGCCCATCCCGCGCGCTCCGTAAGGGCCGCGCGGGTCGGGGTATTCCAAAATGAGCGATTCCACTTCGTCGGGCACGTCCAAAATGCCGGGGATGAGATAAGTGGAGAGTTGGTCGGTCTGCACGTAGCCGCCTTGCTGGCGGAAGTTCTCCAAAATGGCGTATCCGGCAGCCTGCACCACCGCTCCCTCGATTTGCCCCTGCACCTGTTGCGGGTTGACGGCCTTGCCGACATCGTTGGCAGCAATCACTTTCCGGAGATGCACCTGACCGGTTTCGGTATCCACCTCCGCCCAGACAGCCTCAGCGACGTAGCCATAGGCGAAGTTCGGCTCCGATTTACCCGTTTCGGGGTCGTAAGGAGTGGTTGCCGGGGGACGGTAGCGGTACCGGCCAATTGCAGGGCGTTCTTCGGCACGCCACTTTTCCAGAGCCAGCGCCGCGGCGCCCTTGACCGCGTTCCCCGCCATGAAAGTCATGCGGGAGGCCGAGACGCTGCCGGAATTGTCCGTCACGGCGGTGTCGGAAACCACCAGTTGGACTTTCTCAAAGGGCACCCCGACGGCTTCGGCGGCGAATTGGGCAATGGCGGTATGCGTTCCCTGCCCCACTTCCGCCGCGGAATGATAGACCACCACTTTCTCGATTTCCGCATCACCATGGATTTCCACCGTAGCCCAACATTCCTCCGGCGCGCCGAAGGAAAAGCCCACGTTTTTGAAGCCGCAGGCAAAACCCAGGCCGCGTTTGATGTGGCCGGAGACCGACGACCTTTGGGGAGCGCGCCAGCCTTCGGGAGTTTTCTCCCACCCCGCGGCCAACGCGCATTTCTCGATGACCTGGGGCATACTGACCCCCGGAGGGAGGGGCGTGCCTACCGACAGGAGGGAGCCTTCCCGCAGAACATTCCGCATTCGGATTTCGACCGGGTCCATGCCCAGGGCTTCGGCCAGTTTGCTCATTTGCTGCTCGGCGGCAAAGAGACCCTGCGGGCCGCCGAAGCCGCGGAACGCTCCACCGGGGATATGGTTGGTATAGACGGAATACGAATCCACACTCACGTTGGGGATTTCGTAGGGACCGGTACACATCAGGGTGGCGTTGCCCATCACTTTGGTAGAGGTATAGGCATACGCCCCGCCATCGGCCAGGATTTCGACGCGGGCGGCCACGATTTTGCCCTCGCGGGTCGCTCCCCATTTGGCGCGCATGAGGTAGGGATGCCGTTTGTGATGCCCGATGATGGATTCTTCGCGGCTCCACACGATTTTGACAGGACGCTCGATGCCACGCTGATGCAGTTTCCAGGCGGCCAGCGCCAGAACGATTTGCACCGACATGTCCTCGCGCCCGCCAAACGCTCCGCCGATGGCCGGGTAGATGACGCGCACCTGCTTCTCAGGAAGGTTGAGAGCATGAGCAATCTGCTCGCGGTCTTCATGCGTCCATTGCCCGCCCACTACCACCGTAACGCGGCCCTCCTCGTCAATGTAACTCACCCCCGCTTCGGGCTGCAAGAAGGCGTGCTCCTGCGCCGGGGTGCGATATTCGCCCTCCACAATGACGTCCGCCTGGGCAAAGGCGGTTTCCACATCCCCCTTGCGGATGCGGTAGTGCTGGAAGACGTTGCTGCCGCGGTCAGGATGCAGGAGAGGGGCATCCTCCCGCATGGCGAATTCCACGTCCTCCACGACGGGAAGGTCTTCGTACTCCACCTCGATGAGGTCGCGGGCCTGGGCGGCGATTTCTTCCGTCTCGGCCACCACAAGGGCGACCTGGTCGCCCACGAAGCGCACCCGGTCGGCATAGGGTTTGGATGAGCCGGGGCCACACAACACAGGTTGGTCGGGCATGATGAGGCCGTACTCATTGACAGGCACATCCTTCGCCGTGAAGACGGCCAGCACACCGGGCAGGGCCTCTGCGGCGGAAGTATCCAGACGCACGATACGGGCGTGCGGGCGGCGGGCAAAGAGAATTTTCATGTACGCCTGGTTGGGCATGGTGATGTCGCCGGGGTAAAGGGCTTCTCCCGTCACTTTGGCGATGGCATCGACACGCTGTACGGATTGACCTACAACTTTTGTAGACATGGGAAACTCCTGATGGGACGGTGGACGGTAGACGGGGGACGACGGACAACGGACGACCGACCACGCGACCACGCGGCTAACTGACTATGCGACTAGAAATGCGGCAGGAAGGGACGGCTCCAGGGCATGCCAAGCAGGACAATCAGAAAAGCCAGGGTGAACCAAATGGCGACCTGGCGGTATTTCCCCGCATCGTCGGGGGCTTTTTTGCTGCGCGCTGCCCCCACATGGACGAAAACCAGGGCCAGCAACATGGAGGCAGGATGTTCCAGAGCAAAGAAGCGTGCTCCCGCGTTGCTCATCGCCGCGCCAAAATCGAGAAATGCACCCCGCACGATGTAGCTGAGACCGAAGTACAGCAACAAGCCCAGCAACAATTGAGCGTCGACGGACGCAGCGAAGAAGACCTGTATCTTGCGGGCGCTTTCCGTCCAGGGGGCTTTGCCCAACCAGCCGCGATAGGCCTGCGGGAGGACAATCACACCCAAAACGAGAACAATCCAGCGGAGAATGTTGTGAATACCAAGTACCAGAGGATACATTTAGTGCTCTCCCAAGAGCGTTAATCTGGTGAGCGAGGGGTGGACAATGTAATCTTATCAGCCCTGAGGGAGCGCGTCAATATGCCAACTGACGGGTTTTGTGATAGGATAGACCATAGACGATAGACGATAGACCGCGGACGACGGACGCCGCGCGCCTAATCCAACCACCGAACCAACGTGCCGATGCAACGCTTCAACACGCTCAACGCGACGCCAATGCAACCAATGAACCAATGAACCAATGAACCAATGCAACTAATGGACTAATGAACCAATGAACCCAATCGACCCCTCTCACGTTTTCTGGACCTGGTCCGCCCAGGCAAAAGTGAATCCTATCCCGATAGCACGCGCCGAAGGCGTGTATTTCTGGGATACGGAGGGCAAACGGTATCTGGATTTCAATTCCATGACGATGTGCGTCAACATCGGGCACGGCAACCGGCGCGTCATCGAGGCCATCAAGGCGCAATTGGATACGCTGCCCTACGCCGCCCCCGGCATGTTGACCCGTGTCCGAGCGCAGGCCGCCGAGTTGATTGCATCCCTGACCCCCGGCGGGGCACTCTCGAAGGTGCTCTTCACCCTGGGCGGAGCAGACGCCAACGAGAATGCCATCAAACTGGCCCGCGGCTACACCGGCAAGCACAAAATCCTGACCCGCTACCGCTCCTATCACGGCGCGACCGCCGGCGCCATGGCGCTCACCGGCGACCCGCGGCGGCACATGTGGGAGCCGCTCACCATGCCCGGCGTCGTGCATTTTCTGGACCCGTACCGCTACCGTTCCACTTTCCACCGCACCAACCCAGATATTTCCGAGGCGGAATTCACCCAAGATTATCTCAACCACCTGGAGGAAATCATCACCTACGAGGGGCCGGAGACGATAGCCGCCATCCTGCTGGAGACCGTCACCGGCACCAACGGTATCATCATTCCGCCGGAGGGCTATCTGCAAGGGATACGCGCCCTGTGCGACAAATATGACATTGTGATGATTTGCGATGAGGTGATGAGCGGCTTCGGGCGGACCGGCAAATGGTTCGCCGTGGAGCACTGGGACGTGACCCCCGACATCATCACGATGGCAAAAGGGTTGACCTCGGCCTACGCCCCCCTGGGTGCGGTCGCCATGAAACCGGAGATTGCCGCCGCCTTCAATGAGCGCGTCTACCAGGGCGGGCTGACCTACACGGCACACCCCGTCTCGCTGGCCGCGGCGATTGCCAACATCCAGACCATGCGGGAGGAAGGCATCATCGAACACGCCGCCGCCATGGGGCCGGTACTCCACCATCTGCTGAACGACCTGGGCGAGAAACACCCCTCCGTGGGCGAGGTGCGCTCCATCGGCTTGTTCGGCATCATCGAACTGGTCAAAAACCGCCAGACGCGCGAGCCGCTTTCCCCCTGGAACACCACCAACGAGACGATGCGCGCCGTGCGGCAGTACTGCCGCGACCACGGCCTGTTCCTGTACACCCATTGGCACACCGTTCTGGTCATTCCCCCGCTCATCATCACCGAAGAGCAACTCGCCGAAGGTTTTGCCATTTTGGATGAGGCGCTGGAGATTGCGGACCGGAGCGTGGAGGATGGACAGTAGACCGAGGACGACGGACGACGGATGGCATCCCGTACGCCGTGTCCTGTACGTCGTACCCCGCACCCCGCACTTCGCACATCGTACCTGACACCTGATACCTGAAACCCGATATTTCCCCCGTGATACCTTACACCATTCGCACCCCCCGCCTGACGCTGCGCTGCTGGAATCCCGCCGACGCCCCTCTCTTGCGGGCGGCCCTCACCCCGGAGACGATTGCCTCCCTGCGCCCCTGGCTGGACTGGGCCTGGGAGGAGCCCCGCTCCCCCGAAGAGACTCGCGCCTACCTGCGCGCCTGCCGCGGCAAATTCGACCTCGACCAGGATTACACCTTCGGGATTTTCACTCGCGACGAGAGCGCCGTCCTGGGCGGGACGGGATTGCACACCCGCATCGGCCCCGGCGTGCGCGAAATCGGCTACTGGATTCGCCTTGACGCCGGCGGACAGGGCTACGCCACGGAGGCCTCCGCCGCGCTCACCCAGGCTGCTTTCCGCTTTCACGGCGCGGCGCGGGTCGAAATCCATTGTGACCCCGAAAACCGCGCCAGCGCGGCGGTTGCCCGCAAACTGGGCTTCACCCACGAGGCCACCCTGCGCGCCCGCACAAAACGCCGCGACGGACGATGGCACGACTCGATGATATGGACCATGCTTGCCGCGGAATTTTCCGCTTCCCCCTACGCCGACCTGCCCATCGAAGCCTGGGACGCCGCCGGCAGGCCGCTGAGCACCCACACAGCCTGACCGCAAAGACCTCACAGGTCTGCGAGACCTGTGAGGTCTTTGCGGTGATTTACCCCAACGGGGGATACAAAGCGTTCTGCTCCGGGTCGTCAGGCAGATAAAGGACATGGACGCGGTCGCCGCTCTGGTGCAGTTTTGGGGCGTACTTCCAGGTAGTGGCGCGCCCCTCGTACACCTGTCCTTCCGCTTCAAACTGGTAGCGCACAGCCCACGGATTGCGCCCGTTGACATCCACGGAGGTATCCCGATAAATCTCGGTTATCTCCCCCAAAGCGGCACGCCCGATTTCGTAGGGACGAATTTTTCCCAGCCCCGTTCTAATGCCTGAGTAGAGCATTCCGCCGCCGAGAACGACGAAGAGACCGCCAAGCCCGCCGCCAATACACAGCAGCGGAACCAGCCCGCTTGCCAGACCAATCACGGGGAAGAGGCAGGCGAAGACAGCACCGATGGTGAAGAACACCAGGCCAATCGCATTGATGGGGGCATTTTTCCACAAGACGCGGGTCTTGTACCCTTTGGGCAGTTGACGCGGCGGCGGAGGCGGTTCGGGGCCAGGGTCACTGCCGGGAACGGGTAAGGGGCCGCCGCAAGCGCGGCATTCCAGAGCATCGGCGGGGTTGCGCTGCCCACACCAGGGACAGGTGATGAAATCCATAAGGCATTACTCCTGAAAGCGAGAAAATCGTCTCGGACCGGTTACCTGAGAACGCTCATCCGCATTGTACTCCAAACGCCGTCCGTTTTCCCGCTCAAGGCGCAACCGCTTCTACCACTTCCGCGGCCAAATCGTAGCGCTTGAACTGCGGCATGAGATAGATGCCCTGCGCCCAGGAGCGCATCTGTTCCACCAGTTCCACGGCAATACGCACCCCCTCGCGCGGGGCATCCGTCCCGGCGCGCTCCAGGCGGGCGCGCAGGTGGGCGGGAATTTCGATGCCGGGCACTTCATTGTGCAGGAAAGCGGCGTGCCGCGGGCCGTAGAGGGGCAGCACGCCCACCAAAAGGGCAATCTCCAGCGGGCCGTAGCGCTCCTCATAACGGCGGATGAACTCCAGCGCTTTCTCCGGTTCGTAGACGGGCTGGGTGAGGGCAAAATCCGCTCCATTGCGAATTTTGCGGCGCAGCACCTTGATTTCCCGCTCCGGGTCAGGGGGAGTCAGATTGAGAGCACAGCCCACAAAAAAGGAAGTCGGCTGCCCGATGTCCGCCCCGGAATGGTCCAGCCCGGCGTTGAAGCCCTGCTTGATGAGTTTCACCAGCCCGGAGGGGGCCAGGTCGTAGTCGTCCATCGCTTCGGGGTAGTCGCCAATGGCAGTCGGGTCGCCCATCACGACAAAGACGTTGCGCACCCCCAGGGCGTGAGCGGCCAGCAAATCTCCCTGGACGCGCAGCAGGTTGCGCCCGCGGGTGGGAAAGTGCAGGGTGGTCTCCACGTTGACCTTGTGCTGGATGAGATTGCATACCGCCCAGGGAGACATGCGCATCCGCGCCATGGGGCTGTCGGCCACGTTGATGGAATCCGCCCCCGCTTCGGCCAGCAGACTGGCCCCCGCCAACAGTTTCCCGGTGCTCAGGCCGCGGGGCGGGTCCATCTCCACGGCGGTGACGAAGCGCCCGGCGGCGAGTTTTTGCGCCAGTTGGGTGGGCTGCTCTCCCGAAGGAACTTGCTCGGTGGGAGAGGCTACCGGCAGTTGGGCAATACTCAGGATGGGACGGGGGTTATCCAGGGCGGCGCGCATGGCGGCGATATGCTCCGGGGTTGTTCCGCAACAACCGCCAATCAGGGAGGCCCCCACCTGCCGAAAAGCCTGGGCATACTCGCCGAAGTATTCCGGGCCGGCGGGGTACATGATGCGCCCTCCGACCTGCTCCGGCCAGCCGGCATTGGGCTTGACCCAGTAGCGCGCCTGCGGAGCGACCTCCTGCATCCGCCGCAGGACGCGCAACAATTGCGCCGGGCCGCCGGAACAATTGACTCCAATCACGTCCGCGCCGCTCTCTTGCAACAGGCGGGCCGCTTTCTGAGGCGTATCGCCCAGCAAGGTGCGGTCATCCCGCGTAAAAGTCACCGAGGCCACCACAGGCAGGGAGGCGTCCACTTCGCGGGCTGCGGCAACCGCCTCGCGCACTTCGTACAGGTCGCTCATCGTCTCGATGACAATCAGGTCAACTCCCGCGTCGGCCAGGGCCTGGATTTGCTCCCGAAAGGCCTCACGGGCCTGCTCCAGGGTGACGCGCCCGAAGGGGGCCAGGCGCACCCCCAAAGGGCCGACATCTCCCCCGATGAGGACATCCTTGAAGGATGCCAGCACCACCCGGCGGGCCAGTTCCACCCCAGCGCGATTGATTTCGGCAACGCGGTCTTCCAAAGCGTGGTCGGCCAGGCGGTAGCGGTTGGCTCCGAAGGTGTTGGTGAGAATGATTTGCGCCCCGGCGTCAATGTAACCGCGATGGATTTCCGCAATCAGGGCCGGGTTTTCCAGGTTGAGGGCATCGAAGCATTCGCGAAAGTCAATCCCGTGGGCGTGAATCATGGTCCCCATGGCACCGTCGGCCAGGATAGGGGCAGAGGAGGATTCGAGGAGGGAGAAGAAGGGGTTCATAAGCAAGGGAGCAAGTGGGCAAGTGTCCCCTCGCCCTTAGGGAGAGGGATAGGGTGAGGGAGCAGGCATCCCCTCGCCCCAAGGAAAAGGGGTAAGGTGAGGGAGCAGGTGATAAGA
>JANTFR010000120.1 GCA_024763355.1 Anaerolineales bacterium | reverse complement strand
CGCAACCTCGCCAACTTTCCCCCCGATTTTCAACTGGATATTCTGGAGCGTCTGCGCGGCGCGCTCGACGCCGACATCTTCGACCTGGATACCTGGAAAGGCGTGTGGTACATGCTCAACTACACGCTGGAATACCAGGCCGACATCCTCAAACGCCGCATGACGGGCGACTACGAGACAGACGAATGGGGTCTCGACCAGGAATTTTTGGACGCCGTGCACCCCTTCCTGGAATTCATGTACACCAAATACTGGCGAGTGGAAGTCAGCGGCCTGGAAAACGTCCCCGATGAAGGCCGCGCCTTGCTGGTCTCCAACCACTCCGGACAGTTACCCTTCGACGGGGCAATGATTGGGGTGGCAATTTACAACGAGCACCCCGCCCACCGCCTGGTGCGCTCCCTCTACGCTGACTGGTTCCCCACCCTGCCATTCGTCTCCCTCACGCTGGAGAAACTGGGACAGGCTATGGCAAACGAGGAGAACGGCATCCGCCTGCTGGAGGCCGATGAACTGGTAGCCGTCTTCCCGGAGGGCTACAAAGGGGTGGGCAAACTCTTCAAGGAACGTTACCGCCTGGCGCGCTTCGGGCGCGGCGGCTTCGTGCGGATGGCACTCAAGGCACAGGCCCCCATCATCCCCGTCGCGGTGGTCGGAGCGGAGGAAACTTACATTTCGCTCTACAAATCCACCACCCTGGCGAAACTAACCGGTTTCCCCTACTTCCCCATCAGCCCGACCTTCCCCTGGCTCGGCCTGCTGGGGCTGGTTCCCCTGCCGAGCAAGTGGTACATCGATTTCGGCGAACCCATCCCCCTGGACGGATACAGCCCCGACGCGGCCAACAATCTGGTGCTCGTCTCCCAACTCACCGACCAGACGCGTAACATCGTACAAGAGATGATTTACAAGCGTCTGGCGCAGCGCCGCTCGATTTTCTTCGGATGATGCCCTCTTACCGCGACACCACCCATCTGTACGACGTGATGCAGGCCCTCTTCGAGGAACTGCAAGCCCGTCCCGGCAACCCCGTGGATGCCCTGGGGCGCAGCCGGCTGGTCATCCGCCTGCAAATTGCCGCCCCGCAGGGAATCATCCTGATTGACGGGCGCGCCCGCCCGGTCTCCGTCACCTACGGGGACGGGAAAAAGGCGCGCCCCGACCTGGACGTGCGTCTCTCCGCCGAGACCCTGCACCGCATCCTGCTCGACGAACTCTCGCTGAAAGAAGCCCTGGCGCGCAAACAAATCACCGTGCGCGGCCCGGTGTGGAAGACCCTCTCGCTGGCCGATATTTTTCGGGAAGGACGAGAACTGTACCCCCGGATTGCCGCAGAACGCCAATCTGATTGATTGGCAAAACGTAAGTGGTTGAAGTCACCCGCTGGCTTGTAGCAGCCAGTTTGCCAGATTCTTCCTGATACGCACCAGCCGTCCCCCCGAAATTTCTCCCACGGCTCCCAACAACACCTCGCCTGACAAAACCGCTACTCGCCCTACACGGATGACGCTTTTTACTTTCAGCCCGCTGGTTGCAAAATCTTCGTCACGCTCGTCCACTATTTCATCAAACCCTGCGACATAATGCCGCACCTGCGACGAAATCATGCAAACCAGCCAATCGTCGTATTCGCCGGGCAATTTTCCCAACAGCAATGCTGGCCGCAACTTCCCGCCCGTCAAGTCGGTGTAAGGAAAGCGAAACAAAACCACCTGTCCGGCCTGTTTCATTCGAATACCACCTTCAAATCGGACAGATTGTAAAGCGTTTCTTCGGTTTCCATGCCCCGCATTGCCGAGGCAAGAGAAATACCCATCCACGCCATCCGTTCCTGTTTCTCGACTTTCATCAGCAGGTATTGGATGAAATCGTACAATTCCTCCCGAAAGGGGTCGGGAAGTTGCTGGATAGAACGATAGATTTGTTCGTCTGGCATCATGACCAATCCTCCTGTGAGGCCTGCGCGGTTTCCAAAACCTCACGGCCTTGCGGGCAACCGGTTGCCACTTTTCCAACTCCCAAATTACCCGTCACCCAATTACCCCTCCAACAACAACTCCAACTGCGCCAGGGTACGCTGCAACTGCCTGACGGGGCTGCCGCCCTCGGCGCTGCGTGCCCCCAAAATGCGCGATAGCACCCGATAACGGGCTTCGTTGTCTTCGGCCTCCTGCAAGGCCTGCAATTCCTGAATCACCAGCCGCCGACTCATGGGAATACCGTGCCGCGCCAGCGTGGCTTTGTAGTAGGGGTAATCCTCCGCCAACCCCAGCGTAGCCGATTCAAAACCGTAACGGGCAATTTCCAGGCGGGCGGAATAGCGCATCGGGTTGTAGAAGAACATGGCATGGTCTTCCGGATTAGGCTCGATGAGAATGATATCCACTTCGGGGTGGGCGCGGCGCAACTGCTTGACGTGGTAGCGGATACTGGCGTGGGTCAGGATGCGCGTCACCTGGTTGGCAATGTAGTTCAAGCCGCTTTCGCTCAGGTAATGTTCTCCGTAGCGTTTGCCGGGGATGGAGTGGTGGTCGCTGTTGTCGAAGGGCACCATCGGGTTGACGCACACAATCAGCGAGGCCCCTGCCTCAATGGCGATATCCAGGCTGGCGTTTCCCCGCAGCCCGCCGTCCACGTACTCGCGCCCCTGAATGCGTACCGGCTTATAGACCACCGGCACGGCGGAGGAGGCCGCCACCGCCACCGAAATCGGCACTTCCGGCGTTTGACGCCCGAAAACCGCCCGCTCTCCCGAATCCAGTTCGGTGGCAACCACGTACAAATCTTTGGGCATTCCGCTAAAACAGTTGCACAGACCGCGGCGTTCCAGCATGGAGCGCACGTAATCTTCCAGCGCCATGCCGTCGTAGAAACCGGCGGGCAGCACGTCCAGCAGCGCCCAGGCGACATCGAAAAGGGTGGCTTCCCGCTCCCGGAAATACCGCCACCAGGCACGCCCCACCTTGACGGGCAATTCCATTCCCGTGCGTAGCAACTCACTGCGTTTGAGGTTGAAAATATGCCGGCGCTGGATAGGCAGCAAATCGGGATGGGAACCGGCAATGCTCTGCATCATCTCTTCGGGGGTGATGCCGTTTGCCAGAAATGCCCCCACCAGCGCGCCCGCGCTGGTGCCCACGAAGATGTCGAAATCGTTGACCGTGCGGTCAATCAGCAAATCGTTGATGGCGCGCAGCGCCCCGATTTCGTAGACCGCCCCGGTCAACCCCCCGCCTGCCAGCACCAAAGCCGTTTTTCGTATCTCTGTCATACTCGCTAACCTTCACACAATCACCAATTCACCAGTTTACCGGTTGCCAACTCGCCAACTTCACACCTTTATTCTACCATCTTGCCGCCTTCCAACACAGATAGCACAGGTGGGGCCCAGGTGGCACAGGCACGAACTCTCACTTTCAAGGAGCGTCCCATGTGGTTCTTTCGCAGCCCCCGCATCGTCTTCGGAGAAGAATCTCTGGATGAATTGACTCAACTGGAGGGCCGCCGCGCCTTCATTGTTACCGACAGCAACATGGTGAACCTGGGCTTTGCCGCCCGCGTGCGCCAACCGCTGGAGGAAAGCGGATTGCAGGTCGCCCTGTTTGCCGATGTGGAGCCGGACCCCTCTCTCCCCACGGTGGAGCGCTGCGCCCGCCAAATGACGGAGACCGCCCCCGATTGGATTATCGGCCTGGGAGGCGGCTCCAGCCTGGACGCGGCCAAAGCGGCCTGGTTCCGCTACGAGCGCCCCGACGTTCCCCTGGAGATGGTCAATCCTTTTGAGACCTTCGGCCTGGGGGCCAAAGCGCGCCTGGTCACCATCCCCACCACGGCGGGGTCGGGGGCGGAGGTGACCACCGCGGCGGTCATCAAAGACCCGCAGGAACTCCGCAAACTGGAGGTCGCCTCCTACGAGTTGCTTCCGGCCCTCTCCATCGTAGACCCCTTTTTCACCGCCCATCTTCCCCCCCAGGTAACCGCCGATACCGGCGTGGACGTCCTCACCCACGCCGTAGAGGCCTTTTCCAGCACCTGGAACAACGACTTCAGCGACGGGCTGGCCCTGCAGGCGGCGCAGCAGGTCTTCACCTATCTGCCGCGGGCCTACGAGCAGGGCGCAAGGGACGCGGAGGCCCGCATCCACATGGCAAACGCGGCCACACTGGGCGGATTAGCCATCAACAACAGCCACATCGCCCTGGCGCACGCCCTGGGGCACAGCGCGGGGGCGCTCTTCGGCATCCCGCACGGGCGCGTCACCGGCCTGCTGCTGCCCTACACCATCGAATTTACCGCCCGCAGCGGGCAAGGGCGTTACGAGGGGTTGGCGCGCATCCTGGGGCTACCCCATCAGAGCGGGGAGGCCGCCGGGCTGGCTCTGGCGGAGGCCGTCCGCAATCTGCTGAGACGTATCGAGCAGCCGCTCACCTTGCGGGAGGCCGGCGTCGATGCCGCGGCGCTGGAATCCCATCTGGATGGCTTGTGCGACCGCGCCGAGATGGACCCCTCCCTGGCGACTTCGCGACGCATCCCCAACCGCGAAGAATTGGCGGCTCTGTATCGCTGCGCCTTTGAAGGTTGTTCGGTGGATTTTTGAGATGGCGCCGCGTCCCATAGTCGGCCTGGCCCTGGGGGGCGGCGTAGCGCGGGGAGTTGCCCATCTGGGAGTGCTGCACGTCCTGTTGGAGGCCGGCATCCCCATTGACGTCATCGCCGGAACCAGCGCAGGCTCACTCGTCGGCGCACTCTACCTGGGAGGCATCACCCTTACAGAGGCGCAACGCATCACGCACCGTCTCCACTGGTGGGACTGGGCTTCTCTCGTCTGGCCGCGGCGCGGGCTGGTCTCTTTCCGCAAGATGGAACCCTGGCTGGAAAGGCATATCGGCGACCCGCGCTTCTCCGATTTACCCCGTCCCTTTGCCACCGTAGCAATGGACATCGAGAGCGGGGAGCGGGTCGTCTTCACGGAGGGACGCGTCATTCTGGCGGTGCGCGCCAGTTGTTCGGTGGCGGGCTTCGTGGAGCCGCTGGATTGGGAGGGGCGGCAACTCGTGGACGGCTCCTTCGTGGATACCGTGCCCGTGGACGTGGCCCGCGACCTGGGGGCAGAGTACGTCATCGGGGTGGATATCTTCGTGCCCGCCCTGCGCCGCAAGTGGGGAGCATGGGGCTACCTGTTCAGCGTTATCGAGCGGATGGTGCAAAACGCCGGCGGGGGCATCCGGCAAGCCGATTGTCTCATCCGCCCTGAGGTAGGGGGATTGACTTACCTGCGCTTCTCCCAGGCGGAGGCGCTCTATCAGCGCGGCGTGGAGGCAGCGCGGGCCGCTCTCCCCCAACTCCGCGCCGACCTGGGATAGTTTCCATCCAACGGGTTAGCGAGGGCATTGCCCTTGCCAACCCCAGATTTCGAAAAGCCCTGCAATTTGCCAACGCACCTACCCGCCCAGGGGGAAGTGTTGTACAATTCCAGGCATGGAAGTCCAGATTGCAGTTGCCAAGATACACAAATACGCCGTCTCGGAGAGCGGAGACACGGTGGAAGTGGTGGAGCGCCCCGGCGGGGGCGTCTCCGTGGTGCTGGTGGATGGGCAGAGTTCCGGAAAGGGCGCCAAACGCGTCTCCAACCTGGTAGCCCGCAAGGTCATCGCCCTCCTGGCGGAGGGTGTGCGCGACGGGGCCGCGGCGCGAGCCGCTTCCGATTCGCTTTTTACCGAAAAGGGAGGCCGCGTTTCCGCCACCCTCAACATCCTTTCGGTGGATTTGCGCACCCGCACGCTGGTGATTACCCGCAACAATCCCGCTCCCGTGCTGGTGGTGCAGGCTGAGCGTGTCGACGCTCTCGGGGCTGACACCAAACCCGTAGGGGTATACGCCCACACCCGCCCCGCCATTGTGGAGCAAGCCCTCGCGCCCAATCTGACGGTGGTGATGTACACCGACGGATTGGTACACGCCGGGAAACGGCGCGGCGAGCCGATGGATGTCCAGCAAGTGCTGAGCGAACTCGTGCAGGAAGAAGACCCCTCCCCGCAGTGGATAGCGGATTGCCTGCTGGAACACGCCATCCGGTTGGACGAGGGCCGCCCGGCGGACGACATCAGCGTGGTGGTGCTGCGGGTGCGCCAGCCCGCCGAGCCAGACCTTGTGCGGCGGATGAGCGTCCGCCTGCCGATATGAAGTCCTGACGCCCAAATGACAGTCACTTTGGAAGTGACTGTCATTTGATGCTTGAAAACAACGCAGAGCGTTGTGTTACGCGAATTGCTGCCATGACTCAAAAAACCATCGGCGTGGTAGGCCCTTGTGCCGCCGGGAAATCCACCCTGGTCGAGCGATTGCACGAGGCCGGCTACCGGGCAAGACACATCGCCCAGGAACACTCTTTTTCGCCCAGCATGTGGCAGCGCATCAGCACCGCGCCGGACATTCTCATCTTCCTGGATGTCTCCTACCCGGTCAGCGCAGCGCGGCGTCCCGATTCCCGCTGGCGGCAGGCGGATTACGAGGAGCAACAGCGCCGCCTGTCCCACGCCCGCCAACACGCCGACCTCTACATCCAGACCGATGACCTGACCCCGGAAGAAGTCTTCCGCCGGGTGCAAGAGTTCCTGGAGACGGTGGACGGTAGACCGTAGACCGTAGACCGTGCAAAGTAGCAATACATCAATGAACCGATGAACTAATGCACCGATGAACCAATGCAACCAACCCAACTAACCCAACCAATGAACCCCCCATCCCCCCGTCTGGGCATCCTTACCAGTGGCGGCGACGCCCCTGGAATGAATGCCACTGTCCGCGCCATCGTGCGCGCCGCCATCGAACACGACCTGCACGTTTACGCCATTGCCGAAGGGTATCAGGGCATGGTGAACGGCGGAGAGAGCATCCGCCGCATGACCTGGGAAGACGTGGGCGGCATCCTGCAACGCGGCGGCACGGTCATCGGAACGGCTCGCAGCCAGGCCTTCCGCACACCAGAGGGGCGGATGCAGGCGGCGAAGAACCTCCTGGAGCACGGTATAGACCGCCTGATTGTGATTGGGGGGGACGGCAGTCTGACCGGGGCGCACATTTTCCATCGGGAATGGCCTCAAATCCTGCGCACCCTCCTCCAAAGCGGAGAAATCTCCCCCGAAACCGCGGCACGCCATCCCCATCTGGGCATCGTTGGGCTGGTCGGCTCGATTGACAACGACTTCTACGGCACGGACATGACCATCGGAGCGGACACCGCTCTTCACCGTATCATCGAGGCCGTGGATGCCATCAGCAGCACGGCAGCCAGCCATCAGCGCACCTTCGTCGTGGAGGTAATGGGGCGCAACTGCGGTTACCTCGCCCTGATGGGTGCCATCGCCACAGGAGCGGACTGGGTGCTCATCCCCGAGAATCCGCCGGAGAGCGATGACTGGGAACTGCGCATGGTGGAACGGCTGCGCAAAGGCCGGCAGGCCGGGCGCCGGGACAGCATCGTGTTGGTAGCCGAGGGGGCGCGCGACCGGCACGGCAATCTCATCAAGAGCGAATACGTGCGCCGTTTTCTGGAAGAACATCTCAACGAGGAAGTGCGCGTCACTGTCCTGGGGCACGTCCAGCGCGGCGGGCATCCCAGCGCCTTCGACCGCAACCTGGGAACGCGCATGGGATACGCTGCCGTCCAATATCTGTTGAATGATTACGCCCCCGGCAGCGAACCGCAAGTGGTCGGACTGCGCGGCAATCGGGTTGTCACCACGCCGCTGATGGAATGCGTTGAAAAAACCCGCGCCATCTCTCAAGCCATCAAAGAGCGGAACTACGCCCAAGCCATGCAATTGCGGGGGCATAGTTTTCTCGAGGCTATGGACACCTTCCTGACCCTCATTCGGGCCGAACCGCACCCTCCCCAGGCCGGGGAGCAGCGCAAACGCATTGCGGTTCTGAACGC
>JANTFR010000119.1 GCA_024763355.1 Anaerolineales bacterium | reverse complement strand
ACTACCCCCTGGGCGTTTACCTGGCGGAGGGCAATTTCTTTCTCAACCTGATGGCCTATCCCCACTTTGCCGAGGCGGCGGCCTTCATCCTGCTCACCCTGGGGCTGCTGTGGAAAGGGGAAGAAAACGAGAATTTGCGCTACGCCTGGGGCGCGGCGCTTTCCGCCTTCCTGCTCGGCTGGCAGCACACTTACGATTTGATTCTCGTATGGGGCATCCCCGGCCTGTACGCCCTGGCGCGCTGGGCGCAGACCCGCCGCTTCCCGTGGTACTGGTTCAAGGCGCTGCTTATCGTGGGGCTGATTTCTTTCCCGCCGGCGCTGTATTCGGTGCTTCTGACCAGCCTCAACCCGATTTGGAAGGAAGTGCTGGCGCAATTCGACAACGCCGGCGTATTCACGCCGGACCCGCTGCGGATGTTCATCCCCATGGGAATCCCGCTCTTTTTGGGATTAGCCGGGGCGCTGACCACCCTTCAGGCGGCTGCCAGCCCCCCGGAAGCGGTCAACACCCCGAAATTCAGGCTGCGAACCTTCCTGGTGGTGTGGTTCTTCGGGGGCTGGGCGCTCACCTACATCCCCACGGATTTTCAAATCCACATGATAAATTCCTGGCAGGTGCCCGTTATCCTGCTGGGGGTGGATTTCTGGTTCACGCGGGTGCAACCCTGGCTGGCGCGGCGCTGGCAGACGCTGGCTTCGCCGGTGCTGGCCGGCGCAATCCTGTTGGCTGCCGTGCTGCCTACCAATGGGTACATTTTCCTATGGCGCTTTTTGGACTTACACAGGTACAATTATCCATACTTTTTGCATCAAGCCGAATACGATGCAATGCGATGGCTGGATGAGCACGCCGCGCCGGATGCCATCGTGTTGAGCGCCTACGAGCCGGGACGCTACATTCCCGGCATCAGCGGGCGCACCGCTTTCCTGAGCCACTGGGCGCAGACGGTGGATTTCTACACCAAACGCGACTTCGCGACTGCTTTCTTCCAGCCCGATACGCCCGATTCCCGGCGCCGCCAGGTGCTTGGCGAATTTAGTGTGGATTACGTACTCTACGGCCCCGCCGAGCGCTCCCTGGGCGCCTACGAGCCGGCGCAAAGCCCCTGGCTACAGGTGGTCTTTGAGGAAGACGGTGTAAAGGTGTTCGCGGTAGAGAGATAAGCACAGAAAGTAATTTACAAGTGCCAGCCCCAATAACGTTTTGCTGGTAGGAGAAACTCATGAGCGAAAAACGAAAAGCCCTCAGTCGCAGGGAATTCCTGATTGGCCTGACCGCCGCGGCAGGCGGCTTGACCCTGGCGGCAGTGCGGCAATTGCTGGCTAATGCCAAAATCCAGGCAATCAGCCAAACCTATCTCCCCTATGTGGCGCGCGGCGAATCTTCTCCCACGAGCACGCCGCATCCAACCAATCCCCCCCCGTCTCCTACCGGCACGCCTGTCCCTTCCGAAACCCCCTCGGCTACGCCATCCCCTGGGCCTACCTCCCCGCCTCCGCCCGACAGCGGACGGGTGATTCACGTGCGGGATTCCGGCGCTACTTCCTGGCCGGGCACCAGCGATACCTATTTCTACAATTACGTGGATACCGCCAGGGTGGAGGCCATGCTGCTGGACGCGCTGCAAGAACTCACCGGGCAATCTTCGTGGGGAAACATCTGGAGCGTGCTCTTCAGCCGGGTGCACAGCGGCGGCTACCAGCCGGGACAAAAGATTGCCATCAAAGCCAGTTTCAACAACAGCATTTTCGATGACAACGCCTGCGGCTTTCACGACAACCGGATTGACGCCGTGCCCCAACTGGCGCTGGCGCTGCTCAACGGGCTGACCGCCGCGGGGGTGCAGGCCGGCGATGTGTATTTTTACGACGCCAGCGGCAGCGAGAGCGGGCAGCGCTACGGCAAGACCATCCCCAACTATTTCCGCAACCCCATTCTCCAGGCATACCCGCAGGTACACTTCATCGGGCTGAACGACTGCTCCGGCGTGCAGGCCCCCACCTATGGCAAGGACCCCAGTCTGACGGTCACTTTCAACGACCCCTGGGGGCAGATTCCCGACCGCCTGCTGACCGACATCCTGTACGATGCCACCTATATCATCAACATGCCCATCGTCAAAGCGCATAAACCGGCCAAGCCGGGCAGCAGTATGGCTATTCCGGCTTCGATTGGGATGAAAAACCACTACGGCAGCATCAATTACGTGTACGCCAGTTCTGCGCGCGTGAGTTTGCATGAGTACATGGAAATCAACGGAGGGGAGTATTACACCAGCACCTATAACCCGGTAGTGGATGTCAACAAGCACCCCATCATCAAGGGCAAAACGGCGCTCATCCTGGCCGATTGCCTGTACGGTTCCACCGGCTCATCCGACCCCGCTATCAAAACTTGGTATATCTTCGGCAGCCAGCCTGCGAACAGCATTCTGGTCAGCACCGACCCGGTAGCGCTGGACTGTGTGGCCGTGGATTTGCTCCGCCTGGAATTGCCGCATCAAAATGACCGGAATTTGGATGACAAGCGCGTCTACGATTTTCTCTTCTGCGCCCAGGAGGCCGGCCTGGGAATTTGCGAGGGGACGCGCGGGGAGCCCGGCGGCGACCCGCTGCAAACGCCTTACGGCAGCGGCTACAACGACATCACTTACGTGCGGATTGACCGCTAAACGGTCTCTACGGCACAGCAAAACGCCGCCCGAGTGGGCGGCGTTTTTTGTTTTGTATAGTCCCAATTTCCCATGTACACGTCGGGGGATTTACGGTATCCTGATGCACGCTACCCGCTATGAGACAATTCCAATAACGGCAATTTTCATTGCTTTTCATTCCGCAAAAAACAAACGGAACCTACGGTGGCGTCCTAATCGGCTCGCCATCAGCGAAAGTTCTGCCAAGTCATCATTTCAATTATCGCATGAGAGGCATCATTATGAAAAAAATCACCTCTATTCTTCTCTTGTTTGGCTTTCTGGTCACCCTGTTACCGACGCCCGCCGTCCAGGCCGCATCCGACGACTGGCCGATGTACTACCACGATGCAAAGCACAGCGGACGCACTGCCGCCTCCGCGGTCAACGACCAGCCGCTTTACCTGCAATGGGCCTACGCCTTCGGCGAGCGCGTCGAGGTGGAAGTTCAGCCCATCCTGGCGGACGGCGTGCTCTACGTGGGTGTGATGAACGGCGAAATGCACGCCATAGACGCCCTCACCGGCCAAACCAAATGGATTGCCCAGCCCGGCGGCCCCATCCCGCACACCGCGGCGGTCAGCGGGGGACGCGTCGTCTTCGGCTCACTGGACGGGAAAGTCTACGCCCTCAACACCAGCAACGGCAGCACAGCATGGACATTTTCCACCGGCGCGCCGGTGGTCTCCGCCCCGGCCATTGTGGACGGTATCGTTTACATCGGCTCCACCGACGGCAACCTGTACGCCATTGCCCTGAGCAGCGGTGCGGAAGTGTGGCATTACGAGGTAGGCGCGCCCGTGGTCTCCTCGCCCGCGGTCGCCAATGGACGCGTCTACTTCGGCAGCGAAGACCTGAAAGCCCGCGCCGTGAGCGCATCCAGCGGCGCGCTCCTGTGGGAAACACAACTCTCCGGCGCCGCCATGCACAACACCCACCCGGTGCTCTCCGACGACGGCAGCGTGGTCATCTTCCAGACCGTCAAGCCGGGCGTGACCTCCTACGTGCCCACCGAGGGATACCCCAACGTCAGTGCGGGAGCCAACCCCGTCAGCACGTGGAACACGTACTACCAGCAGCACCCGGAACGCCGCACGCTCTACTATCTCAAAGCCAGCGACGGCTCCGATTTGTGGAATCCCTCTCAAGGGCGTTACGTCCCCATGCCCATCCCCTACTGGGGACTGATTCACCCCGTCATCGGGCCGGACGGACGCGCCTGGTTCCCCTCCCCTGCCGGTTCCTCGGGCAACAACTTTGAACTCGACCACGACGACCGCCTGATTCGGGTCAACCTGAGCGACGGTTCCGCTTCTCAGGTGGCCGGAGGCAGCGGGCAGCCTGAATTCCAACTGCGGGATGACGAAATCGGGCGCGCCATCTTCGCCGGAGGCGATTTTTACTATGCCATCAGCGAAGACCTGGGCGTCTACCGCCCACCCCAAACCGGCGGCAACGGCGGGATGCGCGCCCTGTTCACCAACGGCGACCCCAGCGGCTACAACTTCGGCGACCACATGCATCCCCATAGCCCCCTCCCCACCCGCCACCTGTGGCGTTACGGCGGCGCGATTACCATGGGCGGCGTGCCGGGGGCCAGCGTCCCCATCGTCGCCAACGGGATGGTGTACTTCATTTCCTACGGATGGCTCTATGCCCTCGGCCCGCAAAATCGCGGCCTGGACCCGGCCACATCTTTTCCTCCACGCGATGCCCAAGAACATCTTTTCACCTATCCCCGCGCCGATGCCCCCACCGCATCCGAAATTCAGGGCGAAGTAGAGCAACGCGTGGCCGACATCATCGCTCGCGGGCCCAACAATCCGCCGGTCGCCGTCCGCTGGGAGCAGCCCGGCACCAATCCGCAAAGCATGCAGGATAACGAGTACACTTTCGAAGTGTACGGCACCGATGCCGACCTGGTGCGCGTCCTGACCAAAGCCTATCCCTTCCTCCCGTCCAGCCAACAGAGCCAGGTAAAGGCCTATCTCAGCGCCCTGCTGGATAAAGACCTGCTCAACGCCGATTACTACGCCAATGAACGCCAGTGCTACGTTTTCGGACAAAGCGGTATTTTCGATGGCGGGGTGTGCAGCGACAACGCTTCGCTGGACGCTACCTGGTACGCCAAAAATCCCAATCTGGTGGGGATGCGTCTCTACGCTCTGTGGCGTTACGCCAAGGTCACCGGTGATTGGGGCAAAATCCAGTCCAACTGGTCTTTCATCAAAGCCCGTTGGAGCGACTGGGTGCAGAAATGCGGCTCTCTCACTTCCATGGGATTCTGCGACTTCGAATCCTGGCGCGAGGGCCGCTTGAACCTGCCTGCCCAGATTGCCGCAGCCGAATCCATGCGGAACATGGCCGCCCACCTGGGAGATAGCGCCATTCGGGACCAGGCCCAGGGATATTTGACCTCCTTTTTGGATGCGCGTCTCGCCGCGGATTCCTTCGTCCCTCAGATGTACGACCAGGGACGCCGCCAGCCTTTCCAGATTCGCCTGGACCCCAAAGGCGTCATCCGTGTGGACGACGTTACCGGCCCCAATTCGCCCTACAACAACGAACTGATTCCCTACGACCCCACCATGCAGGGCTGGCGCAATCGGGATAACGACCCCAGTCAACTCACCTGGTGGGAAGACGGGGCTTACAAAGTGGATGCCTGCATCGGTTTCATGCATTACCAGGGGTTGACCGGCTACTTCCCATTGACGCCGGAATTGACCGACTTGCTGCGCAACAACTTCCGCAGCCGCACCGAGGGCTATGTGCACTCCTACGAAATCAACGCCCCCTGGTGGTGGATGAGCGATTTGGCGCACCACACCACCTGCGGCGGAGAGCATCTCTACCACAGCCCTACCCTGGCATGGAGCCTTTTCCAGGTCAAAGCCTACATCTTGCAGGAAGACTGGAACACCCTGGCGCATGAACTGCCCATCCCTGTCTCCTTCAACAGCCGTTACGATTTGTACCGTCTGGAAAACCTCGTCACCCTGCTTGACCTGGGCGGCAGTAACCTGGGCGCCAGCCGGAAGGAAGTTTCCAGCCCTTTTGCTTCCCAGGGCGATACGCTCACCTACGTCATCACTGTGCAAAATAGCGGCGAGCCGCTGAACGACACCATCCACGTCAATGACACGCTGCCCGCCGGTCTGCAATACGTGGCCGGGAGTCTCACCGCCAGCCGCGGCACCGTGGACGACAGCGCCGCTCCCACCCTGCGCTGGAGCGGCACGCTGGGCAGCAGCGGGCTGGTGACCATTCAGTATCAGGCGCGGGTCGTTACCTCACAAAGCACCGTCCTGCGCAACACCGTCACCATTGACGTTCCTGCGCTGGATGCCGTCCACCGCAGCGCCGACGTTTTGGTCAATCAGCATCTCCTCTATCTGCCAATGGTGAAACGCTGAGAAAATCACAAATGAGGAAAAGGGGGGAAAATTTAGCCAACACATTTTTAGTGTTCCTCGCCGTGGACCGTGGCACCGTTTCCACAAGGCAGGCGCAAGGTGGTATAATCGGCCCGTCGTTGCCGGAGCGGTTACCGGCAAGGCGATTGGTCGTGCCGGAATGGGAGCCATTCCAGCGCGCCCAATCGTTTTCCATCTCTCACCCCATACGGGAGTCACACTTCTATGAAACTGCACGAATATCAATCCAAAAACATTTTCGCCAAGTACGGCGTCCCCATCCCTCCGGGGAGAGTGGCGGCTACCGCAGCCGAGGCAAGGCAGATTGCCGAAGAACTGGGTGGCCGCGTTGTCGTTAAATCACAGGTGCTCGTTGGCGGGCGCGGCAAAGCCGGCGGCGTCAAACTGGCAAAGTCGCCCGAAGAAGCCGAAGAACTGGCCGCCAAAATCCTGAGCATGGAAATCAAAGGGCTGCCCGTCCGCAAAGTGCTGGTTGACAAAGCCGCCAACATCGAAACCGAAATCTATCTGGGCGTCACCAACGACCGCGCCGCCCGCAAACCGGTCATCATGGCCTCCGCCGCCGGCGGGGTGGACATCGAAGAAGTGGCCCGCGAGACCCCTGAGAAAATCATCAAAGTCCACATTGACCCTCTCCTGGGACTGCAAGGCTACCAGACCCGCGACCTGGCCGCCGGCATTGACCTGCCCAAAGAGCACTGGCGCGCTTTCGGCAAAATCTGCACCGGCCTGTGGGAAGCCTACTACCACAGCGACGCCACCCTGGCCGAAATCAACCCCCTGGTGATTACCGCTGAGGGCGAATTGCTCGCCGTGGACGGCAAGATGCTCATCGACGATAACGGCCTCTTCCGCCACCCCGACCTGGCCGAGATGCGCGACCTGGACGTGGAAGACCCCACCGAAGTGGAAGCCCGCAAATACGGCCTCTCCTTCATCAAACTGGATGGCAACATCGGCTGCATGGTCAACGGTGCAGGGCTGGCTATGGCGACCATGGACATCACCAAACTCTTCGGCGGCCTGCCCGCCAACTTCCTGGACATCGGCGGGGGCGCTAACGCCGACAAGGTGGCTGCCGCCTTCCGGCTGATTCTCTCCGACCCCAAGGTGGAAGCCGTGCTCATCAACATCTTCGGCGGCATCACCCGCGGAGATGAGGTCGCCCGCGGCATCCTGGCCGCTATGGACGAAGTCAAGCCCGACGTGCCGATGGTCGTCCGCCTGGTGGGCACCAACGCCGAAGAAGGGCGTCAACTGTTGGCCGACGCCAACATGATTACCGCAGAAACCCTGGCCGACGCGGCGAAGAAAGCCGTAGCCGCCGCGAAGGGAGGCAAATAACCATGAGCATTCTCGTTAATAAAAACACTCGTCTGATTGTACAAGGCATCACCGGGCGCGAGGGCTTGTTCCACACCCAGCAAATGGTCGCTTATGGAACCAACGTCGTGGGCGGTGTGACCCCCGGCAAAGGTGGAGAATGGGTGCTGGACGGAAAAATCCCCGTCTTTGACTCCGTGCGCCAGGCTGCCGAAGCCACCGGCGCCAACGCCAGCGTAATTTTCGTCCCGGCGCGTTTCGCAGCGGATGCTGTCTTCGAGGCCGCCGACGCCGGGCTGGAATTGATTGTGTGCATCACCGAGGGCATTCCCGTCTTCGACATGATGCGCGTCCGCGCCTACATTGACCACCTGGATACCCGGCTGGTCGGCCCCAACTGCCCCGGCCTGCTCACCCCCGGCGAAGCCAAGGTGGGCATCATCCCCGGCGATATCGCCATCCCCGGCAACGTGGGCGTCGTTTCCCGCTCCGGCACGCTGACCTACGAAGTGCTCTACGCCCTCAAGAACATCGG
>JANTFR010000118.1 GCA_024763355.1 Anaerolineales bacterium | reverse complement strand
GTCTGGCTGAAGGCGCACATGGCCGGGAGGCGCGTTCTCAACACCTTCGCTTATACCGGCGCGCTGGGAGTGGCGGCCCTGGCGGGCGGTGCGAAGCGCGCCGTGCAGACCGACCTCAACCGGCGCTTTCTCAACCTGGCGAAAGAGTCCTGCACGCTCAACGGGCTGCCCATTCGCAAGGCGGATTACCTGACGGGTGATTTCTACTCCATCACGGCGCGTCTGCGGCGGCAGGAGGCGCGTTTCGATTGCGTCATCCTCGACCCGCCCTTTTTTGCGCGCACCTCCAAAGGGCGGGTGGACGCCCTGCGTAACTACCGGGCCCTGATGAACAAAGTCCGCCCGCTGGTGGCCCCCGGTGGATGGCTGGTGGCCGTCAACAACGCCCTTTACCTGAGCGGAGCGGAATACATGCGAATCCTGGAGGATGTCTGTTCCCAAGGCGTGCTGCACCTGGAAGAAATTTTGCCCATCCCGGAAGATTGCACCGGTTTCGGACCCCCTTCCGGCGGCTCCCCTTACCCGGCAGACCCGGCTCCCTTCAATTACCCCACCAAAATCGCCTTGCTGAGAGGACGGTAGGACGTGCGGGGGAAGCAGACCACGGACGGCGGACCACAGACGACGGACGACGGACCGCTGACCAACCGACCAATCAGACCAACCGACCAATGCAACCAATGAACCAACAAATCATCATTGCCTCGCGTAACCCCGTCAAAATCGCCGCCGTGCGGGATGGCTTTTCCCGCACCTTCCCTGACGTGGCGTTCTCCTTCCGGGGGGTAGAACTTCCCTCCGGGGTCAGCGACCAGCCCATGAGCGACGCGGAAACCCGTCTGGGAGCACGCAACCGCGCCGAGCGGGCCGCGGCAGATTTCCCACAGGCCGATTACTGGGTGGGCATCGAAGGCGGCTTGCATCCCGACGGCGATACTTTCCTGGCGCTGGCCTGGGTGTGCGTACTTTCCGCCGCCGGAGAGCGCGGCGAAGCGCGTGCCGGCGCGTTCCACATACCCCCGGCAGTGGCCGCCCTCGTGCGGCAGGGGATGGAATTGGGCGATGCGGACGATGCGGTCTTCGGGGAAAGCAATTCCAAACAAAAAAACGGGGCGGTCGGGCTGTTGACCGGCAACCTGATTGACCGCGCTCGCTTCTACGAGCAAGGTGTAATCCTGGCGCTCATCCCCCTGCGTAACGCTGCTTTATGGAAGGCGTAACCAGTGGCGGAACGGCCTTCTGCCGAAGCCTCTCAAGCCCTTCTCCGCGCCAGTCGCCGAAGATGCTGCCAAAGCGTCTCCGGCGGTTTCGTTTTGGCAGACCTGCTTTGCAGGGCGGCTGCGGCTTGCACATAACCTTCCGCGAACATTGCCTCGGTGTGGCTGAAATCCCAAATGGGAACCGGAGGGTCAGTAGCCAAATCAATGAGTTGCAGCGGCACGCCGCGGGCCTCTGCGAGGGCGCGCTCCATGTAAATCTGGCGTTCTTCGATGGTGGTGAGCAGTTTCGCCCAGAAAGGGCCAAAACCGTAAGCGTCTATGTCAATTGCCGCCGGGTTGGAAAGCCCCAGGGCGATGATTTCCGTCGCCCCGTGCAAGATGGCGGGTTCAATGGGGAGATTGCTGACCACGCCGCCGTCCATTAGAAAATGTCCGCCGGTCTCAAGAGGGTGAACCCAGGGGGGCAGCGCGGTGGAAGCCGTCACCCCTTCCAGCACGGATTGCTCCGGGCGGGGGCCGTAGTATACGGGCTGGTAAGTATTCAGGTCGGCGCTGACCAGCACGACGGGCGGGCCGGGCAAATCGGCAAAACGCAAATCGGGGGAAACGCCCTGTTCGATGAAAAATTCTCGCATCCGGTTGTACGGATGGGTACGCAGGCGGTTGAACAGGACTCGCACGGTCAGCCAGGTGGCATTGGCAGGCAGTAAATCGGCCTGGGCGGCTTGACGCCAGGAGGCCTCCAGTTTCTCCAGACCCTCAGCGCTGAAACCGTGCACGGCCAGGAAAGCCGCGTTGACTGCCCCCACCGAGGTGCCGACCAGCAAATCGGGATAGATGCCGGCATCCAGCAGGGCACGCAGCGCTCCTACCTGGAGCGCGCCGCGCGCGCCTCCTCCGGCCAGGACGAAAGCGAGTTTCCGTCTTTTCATGGCACTTTGATACCTCCCGAAACGGCAAACGGCGGTCACGAAATCAAGCCGACCTGTTTCCCGACCTGCTCGAAAATACGCAGGGCACGTTCCAGTTGCTCTTGCGTGTGGGTAGCCATGTAACTGGTGCGCAGCAATTGACGCCCTTGCGGCACAGCGGGAGAAAGCACGGGGTTGACGAACACGCCGGCTTCGAAGAGTAACTTCCAGGTGATGAGGGTCAATTCATCGCTGCCGATGATGATAGGAACCACCGGGGTGACAGAATTGCCCGTATCGAACCCCAGAGTGTTCAGTTCGCGGCGCATGAATGCGCCCCAATGGTTGACGCGCTCGACGCGGTCGGGTTCCTCCCGGATGATTTTCAGGGCCTCCAGGGCGGCGGCGGCGTTGGGGGCCGGGATGCTGGCGCTGAAAATCAGGGCGCGGGCATGATGCTTGATGTAGTGCACCACGTTTTCGTCGCCGGCGATGAAGCCGCCCAGCGAGGCCAGCGACTTGCTGAACGTCCCCATAATCAAGTCCACATCGTCGGTTAGTTCATAATGAGCGGCGGTGCCGCGGCCGCCGCCCAGCACGCCGATGGCGTGGGCGTCGTCCACCATCAGGCGGACGCCGAACTCGCGGCACAGAGGGATGATTTCCGGCAGGGGAGCGATGTCGCCTTCCATGCTGAAAAGGCCGTCTACGACCAGCAACTTCCCTTTCTCCTCGGGTAATTTTTCGAGTACGTGCCGCAACTGCTTCAAGTCGTTGTGCCGAAAGCGTTTGATTTCTCCCATCCCCAGGCGGGCGCCGTCTACGATGCTGGCGTGGTCTTCGCGGTCTAAAATCACGATGTCGCCGCGCCCCACCAGGGCGCTGATTGTGCCCAGATTGGTCTGCATGCCGGTCGAGAAGACCAAAGCGGCTTCTTTCCCCACCCATTCCGCCAGATGGCGCTCCAGTTCCTCGTGCAGAGCCAGGGTTCCGTTGAGGAATCGCGAGCCGGTGCAACTGGTGCCGAATTGGGCGATGGCCTCTCTGGCCGCCTGCCGCACGCGGGGATGGGTGGTCAACCCCAAATAATTGTTGGAACCCAACATCAGCAGGCGATGCCCCTGAAATTCGGCCTCCGTGCCTTCGCTGGCCGTCAGGGGGATGAAGTACGGATACAACCCTTGCTCCATGGCTTCCTTGGCTGTCGTAAATTGGGTACACTTCTCGAAGATATCCATCATTACTCCTTTTCAAAGAGGAATAAGCCTGTCAGGGTTTTGTGCAACCCGCCTTCCAGGCAGAATCGGGTTTCAAATCCGAAATCGCGAATCGCGGCTTGTGGAGAGCATATCCAGTAGCGGGGGTGTCCCAGCCGCGCTTTTTGGGAATTGACCAGGGGGTAGCGATGGGTGAGCGCAGCGTAAACATCTCCCAGTTTCCCCAGAACTTGCAGCACAGGCTCCGGGATGTTGATGGTCACCGTCCAGGTCTTGAGAATGCGTTTTACGGCATCATGGAATTGTACCCAACTTAATGGCTCTGGAGCACACAAAAAATAGGTTTGCATGGCGGTTTGCCCGGATTGGGCCGCAGCCAGCAGGCCGCGGACCAGGTCTTCCACGTAAACGTAGGAGAAGAATTTGTCCCGATAGCCGGCGTATACGTTCAGGTGATGGGCGATAGCCCGGTAGATTTTCAGAAAATCCCGCTCTCCCGGCCCGTAGACGCTGGCAGGCCGGATGATGGTGTAGGGAAAATCCGCTATTTGCCGGATGTATTCCTCGGCTTCCAGTTTGCTTTTCCCGTATCCGTCCACCGGGGCGGGGATGACCTCTTCCGTGACCGGGGAGCCCAGGGCTTTTGCCGGGCCGGCGGCGGCCTGGGAGGAGACGTACACGAAGCGCTGTAATTTTTTAGCGTATTTGTTGACTGCCTGAACGAGGTTGCGCGTCGTGACCACGTTGCCATCCCGAAAAGCCTCCACACTGCTGCGCCGGGTTACGCCTGCCAGGTGAAAAATGACATCCACATCGGAGAAATACGCGCTGTTCTCCAGCGCGACGGCATCCGATAAATTCACGTTGAGATACGTCCCGGAGGAGCGTCTGCCCGGACGGTAGTCCATTTGACGGACGTTGAATCCCGCCTGCTGCAAGGTCTTCGTCAGGTGGGTGCCGATGAAACCGGCTGCGCCGGTTACGAGGGCGATGGGTTTCTCTGCCATAATACCTCACAACATTTTCTGCTTTCTGAACCAGTCTATAGCCCGGCGGACCGCGACGCGGACCGGCGTCTGCGGCATACCCAGTTCCGTGACGGCTTTTCGGGATGTGTAGTAGTGCGGCACGTAGCCCATGCGGGCAATCGTGGTGTGGACGGACGGTTCGCGTCTCGTGAGTTTGCCCCACAGGGTACCGGCGTAACCGCCTACCATAGCGGCAGAATAGGGAATGGGCAGGCGGGGCGGGGCGACGCCCAGTTCCTCCGCAATCAGGGTGAAGATGGCGCGGTAGGAGAGATTTTCGTGCCCCAGGATGTACAATTCCCCCTTGCGCCCGCGCTCGGCAGCTACGGTCATGGCCTGGGCCACGTCCTGCACGTCCACGAAATTGTTTCCGCCGGAGGGGTACCCGCGCACCGTCCCGCTGGCGAGGGCGAGAATCATCTTCCCGCTGGACGGCTTGAGGTCGTATGCCCCGAACATATATGCCGGGTTGACGACGACCGCCTCCATGCCTTGGGCAGCGGCCTCCAGAACGGCCTGCTGGGCAAGGTATTTGCTGCGGGCGTAGGGATTGTCCACGCCCAGCCGGTCCCAGTTCCACGGCGTGCTCTCGTCGCTGGCTTCTCCGTGCTCCGGCAGTCCGATGGCATCCACCGAAGAGCAAAACACGAAGCGCCCCACGTCCTGCGCCCGTGCTGCCGCCAGCATGTTGCGCGTTCCCTGAACATTGACGGCGTGTACCCTCCGCTCTGCAGGGGGCCACATGGAAACCAGCGCCGCGCAGTGATAGACTCGTTCAACGCCTTCACAGGCAGCGTGCAAACTGTCTGTCTGCAAAACATCGCCGATGACGTACTCCACGCCGGGAATATTCTGGACATACACCGCTTTCTCGGGGGAGCGCAGCAAGGCGCGTACCTGCCGTCCCTGTGAAGACAGGAGACGGACGAGATTATTGCCCAACAATCCACTTGCACCGGTCACGAGGTCCATACGATGACTGCTCCTTTACAGGAAAGGATAACAGAATAACGTGAATAACTCGATGAACAAAGGTGAACTTTTGGTAAACCTTTCGCTATGAAGTGAAAAATGCGCCTGCCGGGTATTTTTTACCGGATATTCACCCCCGTTCACGTTTTTGTTTACCTTTTGGGCCTAGGATGAGGGCAGAAAGATGAACTGCGGGAAACCGCAGCAGCGAGCGAAAGTACTCGCCCCGTATGCCAAATCAATCCGACGAAAGGAGATGCGTCATGAAAACTGCAAAAACGCTTAACTGGTGGGTTGCCGTTTTCGGCGTGTGGGAAGTCCTGGCCCCCTTCATCCTGGGGTACACGGCAGCCAAGGCGGCTCTGTGGGATGCCATCATCGTTGGCCTGGCCCTGGTTATCCTGGGTGTGTGGGCGGCATCCTCCAAGACCGAAGAAACGCTGAAAACCCTGAGTTGGGTCAATGCCATCCTGGGTATCTGGCTGATACTGGCCCCCTTCCTGCTCTCTTACAGCGGCACGACAGCCGCCTTGTGGAATGACATCATCGTCGGGGTCGTCGAACTGGTGCTGGGCGCCTGGGCAGCCTCAACGGTCTCGAAAGGGACGACGACCGTCTGAGAAGCCATTCCTGCCTCCTCATCCTCCCTCCCTGTCGTATCCCCCGCTCAGCGGGGGATACGCTTTTTAACGCCCGAACGCCCGCCCTCACGGGCGCATCAGAAAGGGCAGGTAGATGCGAGGGGATACATTCGGCGGGATGTAGGGTGGGCAGGTGGAGGAAGTCAGGGCCAGCCCATCGGCATCCCCGCTGCGCAGGTTGTTCTGGCGGCTGGTCGGCCAGGGCATGCGGTTGGGGTAATAGGGGGCGGAGATATCCCATACGTACAGGGCGTTGCCCATGCTGGCAGCGGCAATCTCCACGTCGCAGTCACCATCCAGGTCGGTAATCGTCGGGGCGGCGCGCACCCCATAAATGTCCCCGCGTTCCGCCGTCAGGGGGAAAGGGAAGCCGCTCAAAGGGTGGCCGTAGGAATCCAGGGCGTGGACGCCCGCCTGGGCGTTGGCACTCCCGTCGGGACTGTAGGTTCCGAAGACGATATCCACCCGCCCGTCGCCGTTGATATCCCCGATGGCGGCTTCGCTGGCAAAGAGAGTGTACCCCTGGGCGTAGTCGTACTGCCACCACAGCGAGCCGTCGTCCTGATAGGCGCGCAGCGTCCCGTCGAAGAAAGGCACGATGATTTCGATGCGGTTGTCGCCGTCCAGGTCGGCCACGGATGGGGCCTGACTGGGTCCGTATTCGGGATAGAGCGGCGCGCCGGATAAAGGGGCGCTTTCCCAGCCGGGGAAGCGCTTTCCATCGGGGGAGACCACCAGTACTCCGGCGGCCACCACGGCATGTCCGACATCGGGGGAACGCACCTTGCCCACGGCGATTATCTCCACTTTCCCGTCATTGTCGAGGTCTGCTATCACCGGCGCGGCGCGGGTAAACTCCAGGTAGGGATGCACGTCCCAGGTGGTGAGGGTGGAATCCACGAAAGAGCGCACCGGCCAGCCGGGGAGGTACTCGCCGGAAGCATCGTAGGCATGCAGGTAGAGATGGTCGCGCCCGGTGAGCGTCTCGGCCAGCCCGTCGCCGGTCAGGTCGGCGGCGGCCACCTGCCCCCAGATGCCGGCGGTGCGGTACCACGTGGGATAGCCGGGCAAAAGGCTGCCATCGGCGCGCCAGGCGTAGAGATTGCGGGTATCCTGGTCGAAATCGCTGCTATTGGCGGCGTTGTTGCTCGTTCCGGCAATGACTTGCAGGCCGTTGCCGGCGATGAGTTTCCCTGCTGCCACGCTGTAGACTTCAGCGCGTCCGATGCCCAAAGCGGCGTTCCAGCCCATTTCCCTGGGCCAGCCGGGCAGGAGCGTTCCGTCGCTGTGCCACACGTATACTTTGCCGCGTTCGCCGGGTTGGTTGCTTATTCCTCGCGTCCCGGCAATGATTTCGGGAGAGCCGTCTCCGTCCAGGTCGGCAACCGCCAGGGGGCCGTTGATGCGTTCTCCGCTGCAATCCGGGCCGCTGGTATCCAGGGGGAAACCGGCCACGGGCGTGCCGTCGGCATGCCAGGCGCGCACGCAGCCTCCGTATCCGGCGGTCAAAATCTCCGGCGTGCCGTCACCGTCCAGGTCGGTAACGGCGGGGGAGCCAAAGGCAACGGTACCAATTTTGGATTTGGGGAAACCATCCAAAAAAGGCGCGCCCTCTCCGGACGCGTCCGCTCCCCTTCCCATCCAGAGAAAAATGCCCACCAGGGGGATTATCCACCATCGCCAAAGTCGTGGTTCGCCGTTCATTGCAACACCTGTTTCCGATTGTCGAAAAAATGCCAGAAAAATCGCAAAAAAATGATACGCCAGGATGGATGTTTTGCCAATCCGCCATTAGTACCACTGTTGCAATTCGGATAACATCTGGTACACTGGAATTGCTCATTCCCCAAAGGAGGCTGCCATGAACGTCCCCGTTTTCTCGCAGCGAGACCCCCGCTGGAGGAACAAAAAACTGGGCTTTTCTCAATCCACCATCGGCGATTTCGGCTGCCTGCTGACCGATATGGCCATGGTGGCCGCTTTTTACGGCTTTGATGTCACGCCGTTGAGCCTGAACAAAAAGATGAAGCAGGTGGGCGGCTTTCAGGAGGCTTTCATCATTCCGGCGCGGCTGCCCGCCGCCCTGCCGG
>JANTFR010000117.1 GCA_024763355.1 Anaerolineales bacterium | reverse complement strand
CCCCCGCCCCCTCTCCCAACGGGCGAGGGGAGGCACCCTCACCCTCGGCCCCTCTCCCAACGGGCGAGGGGGGAGGCGCCCTCACCCCCGGCCCCTCTCCCAGAGGGCGAGGGGAGGCGCCCTCACTCCCCGCCCCTCTCCCAACGGGCGAGGGGGGAGGCACCCTCACCCCCGGCCCCTCTCCCAGAGGGCGAGGGGAGGCGCCCTCACTCCCCGTCCCTCTTCCAACAGATGAGGGGAGATGCGCCCATCAGCCAACCTGCAAACTTTTCCACTTTCAGGAGGTGTCTTTTGTCCCTCGCTCCCGCATCGGAAGACAATCTCTCTCTGCTGCAAGATGTGGAGCGCAAAACCCCCGTTCCTTCCCGGCTGGAAATGTGCATCCAGTGCGGTTCGTGCGGGGGTTCGTGCCCTTCGGCAGCAGATATGGAACACACCCCGCGGGCCATCTTTGCCCTGCTGCGCGCCGGCATGGATGAAATCGTCCTGCGGAGCAACACGCCCTGGATTTGCGTCTCGTGCTATCAGTGCATGGTGCGCTGTCCCCAGGAAATCCCCATCACCGACATCATGTACGCTCTCAAGAACATTGCCATCCAGCGGGGAGCCGCCCACAAGGAGGAAGCCGATTTCTCCGCCACCTTCACGGAGATGGTGGAATCTTACGGACGCAGTTTCGAACTCGGTCTGGCGACCCGCTACTACCTCAAGCACCGTCCCTTGCGGCTGCCCGGCATGGCTCCGCTGGGACTGGGAATGCTGACCCGCAGACGTATGGAGTTGAAGCCTACCCGCATCCAGGACACGGAAGGCCTGCGGAACATCCTGCAAACCGCCAGGGAAATGGAAACAGCCCAATGAGCGCCTATCTTCTCTACCCCGGATGCTCGTGGGAGAGCAGCGCCCGCGCCTACGCCCTCTCCACCGAGGCGGTCTGCCGGGAACTCGGCCTGGAACTGCGTTCCCTGGAGGACTGGAACTGCTGCGGGGCGACGGAATACATGAGCGTGGATACCGTTCCCGCTTACGCCCTCATCAGCCGCAACCTGGCGCTGGCCGCCCGGCAGGGGAACGGGGCGACCACGCTGACCGCGCCGTGCAGTTTGTGTTATCTCAACCTGAGCAAGGCCGACCACTACCTGAACGAAAACCCGGCGTTGAACGAAAAGGTCAATCGGGCGCTGGAGGCGGGCGGGATGCGCTACCAGCCCGGCTCGCTGGAGGTACGCCACCTGCTGGACATCCTGCTCAACGACGTGGGGCTGGAGGCCATCCGCCAGCACGTCACCCGCCCGCTGAGCAACTTGCGCGTCGCGCCCTACCTGGGCTGCCTGCTCTCCCGTCCCGATTATCACAAGCGCTTTTCGCACCCCGACCAGCCCCGCGAACTCGACCGCCTGCTGACCGCCCTGGGCGCGCAGGTGGTGGACTATCCCATGCGGACGCAGTGCTGCGGCGGGCACATGACCCAGATTGGCCCGGAGACGGCCTATGAATTGCTGCGCCGTCTGCTCTACGGGGCCGAACAATACGACGCCCACCTGATTGCGACCGTCTGCCCGATGTGCCAACTCAACCTGGATGCCTACCAGCACGACGTCAACCGCCACTTCGGGACACACTTCCAGATGCCCATCCTGTATTTCACGCAGTTGATGGGGCTGGCCTTCGGGCTGGAACCCAAATCCCTGGGGATTGGGCTGGAACTGGTCAGCGCGGGGGAAGCGCTGGCACATATCGGGGTGGAACCTCCTCCACCGCAGGAGCCGCCCAAAGGGAGTCGGCGGCGCAGGAAGAAATCCGAAGGGCTGCCGATGCCCTCCACGTGGGAGGATGAGCAATCATGAGCGCTGTAAATTCCGATTCCCCCCGCATCGGGGTGTACGTGTGCCACTGCGGAAGCAATATCGCCCACATGGTGGACGTGGAAGAGGTACGCGCCTGGGCCGAGAAGACGCTGCAAAGCGAGGGCGTGGTGGTGGCCCGCGATTACAAGTTCATGTGCTCCAGTCTGGGGCAGGAACTCATCCAGAAGGATATTCAGGAACTGGGGCTGAACCGGGTGGTGGTGGCGGCCTGCTCCCCCCATCTGCACGAGAAAACTTTCCGGGCGGCCTGCGAAAAGGCGGGGCTGAACGGTTACCTGTGCGAACTGGTCTCCATTCGGGAACACGCTTCGTGGGTACACACCGACCGGGAGGCGGCAACCGAAAAATCCAAGATGATTGTGGCCGGCGGGGTGAAGCGGGTGCGTTACGATGAACCGCTCGACCCGCTGCGCGTCCCCATCCACAAGCGCACGCTGGTCGTGGGCGGCGGCATCGCCGGCATCCAGGCCGCGCTGGAGATTGCCAATGCCGGGTATCCGGTTTACCTGGTGGAACGCGAGGCCAGCATCGGCGGGCACATGGCGCAGTTCGACAAGACCTTCCCCACGCTGGATTGCGCGGCCTGCATCCTGACCCCCAAGATGGTAGACGCGGGCGAACATCCCAACATCACCCTGCTGACGTGGAGCGAAGTAGCCCGCGTGGAGGGTTCGCTGGGCAATTTCCAGGTGACTATCCGCAAAAAGGCGCGCTACGTGGACGAGGATTTGTGTACCGGCTGCGGCATCTGCACCGAAAAGTGCCCCAAAAAGGTACTGGATACGGTCTTCGAGGCCGGGCTGGGCTACCGCAAGGCCATCTACACGCCTTTCCCGCAGTCCGTGCCCAAGTATCCGGTGATAGACACCGAGAACTGCACCTACTTCGTCAAGGGCAAGTGCAAGGCCTGCCAGATTTTCTGCCCCACCGGAGCGATTGACTTCGAGCAGCAGGATGAGGAAATCACCGTGGAAGTGGGGAACATCATCCTGGCGACCGGTTTCCAGACCTTCGACCCGCGGCGCATCCCGCAGTACGGGTACGGGCGGCTGGCAAACGTCTTCACCAGCCTGGAATTCGAGCGGATGAGCAACGCCGCCGGGCCTACAGGAGGCGAAATCGTCCTGCGGGACGGTAAGACCAGGCCCGAGAGCGTGGCTATCGTGCATTGCGTGGGCAGCCGCGACCGGCGTTACAACAATTACTGCTCGGCGATTTGCTGTATGCAGAGTTTGAAGTTCGCCCACCTGGTCAAGGAGCGCACCGGAGCGGAAGTGTACAACTTCTACATCGATATGCGTACCGCTTACAAGGACTACGACGAGTTTTACCAGCGCGTGTTGAGCGAGGGGGCCAACATGGTGCGCGGCAAGGTGGCCGAGATAACCGACGCCGCCCGCCTGCCCGGTGAGGAAGGCAAACTCATCGTCCAGGTGGAAGACACCCTGGCGGGACGGCAGCGCCGCATCCCGGTGGACATGGTCATCCTTTCGGTGGGGCTGGAACCCCAGCGGGACGCCTACGAAACGGCCAAACTATTCGGCATCTCGTGCAGCGCCAACGGCTGGTACACCGAGAAACACCCCAAACTGGACCCCGTCGCCACGATGACGGAGGGCATTTTCATCGCCGGAGCCTGCCAGGGGCCGAAGGACATCCCCACCAGCGTGGCGCAGGGAGCGGCAGCTGCGGCCCGCGTCCTGGGGCACATCCAGGTCGGCGAAATGAGCATGGAACCCATCCGCGCTTCGGTGGACGAGGCGCGCTGCTCCGGCTGCCGCATCTGCAACGGGCTGTGTCCCTTCAACGCCATCTCCTTCCACGACGACCGCCGCGTCACCGAAATCAATCCCGCCCTGTGCCAGGGCTGCGGCACCTGCGTGGCTGCCTGCCCGGCAGGAGCCATCAGCGGCACGGGCTTCAGCGATGCCCAGGTCCTGGCGCAAATCGAGGGGCTGTTGTGGGACGTGAGGGAGACGGTGGAACGGAGACCGTAGACCGTGGACGACAGACGACGGACAACAGACCAGACGACTACCCAACCAACCGACCAACCTACTAAACGACTAACCGACCAAGCGACCAAACGACCAAACGACCAGGTGACTACCCGACTATGACTTTCGAACCCGTTCTCATCGGCTTTACCTGCAACTGGTGCAGTTACCGCGCTGCGGATTTGGCGGGGACCTCACGCACCAAATACCCGCCCAACATCAGGCTGGTGCGGTTGATGTGTTCCGGACGGCTGGATCCCACATTCGTGCTCAAGGCGCTGGCCGAGGGCGCGGACGGGGTGCTGATTACCGGCTGTCATCCCGGCGAATGCCACTACCTGGAACAAAACTACAAGGCGCTGCGACGCTATCACCTCCTGCGCCGCACGCTGCAAAGTCTGGGCATCGAAGCGGAGCGCGTCAAACTGGTGTGGGCCAGCGCTTCCGAGGGGCTGCAACTGGCCGAGGCTATCCGCCAATTCACGGAAGAAATCCGCGCCCTGGGACCGCTGCGCTGGAACGCCCGCCCCGAACTCCGCTCCGAAGACGCCCCTCTGGAGGCCGTACCATGAGCAAGCCCAAATTCTCCATGTACTGGGGCGCGTCCTGCGGCGGCTGCGACATCGCCGTGCTCAACATCCACGAGAAAATTCTGGAAGTGGACGAAACTTTCGAGATTGTCCTGTGGCCGGTAGCCGTGGACGCCAAGTACGCCGACGTGGAAGCCCTGCCCGACGGGGACATCACCCTGACGCTCTTCAACGGCGGCATCCGCAACGAGGAGAACGAGCACATGGCGCGCCTGCTGCGCCGCAAGTCGCAAATCCTGGTGGCCTTCGGCTCCTGCGCCTCGGAAGGCTGCGTGCCCGCGTTGGCGAATCTCTACCCGCGGGAACGTCTCTTCGAGACAGTTTATGCCGGCCCCACGACAGAAAACCCGGAAGGCAGACGCCCTTTGGAACGGGCTGCCGTCCCCGAAGGGGAGTTGCACCTTCCAAAGTTCTACCCCACCCTGCGCACCCTCGACGAGGTGGTGGAGGTGGATTACATCATTCCCGGCTGCCCCCCTGAATCCCATCAGATAGCCGCCGTGCTGGACGTGGTCTTCGCCGCCCTGCGGGGTGAGGCGGAACTGCCCCCCAAAGGCAGCGTGCTGGGGGCAGGCATCTCCACAGTTTGCGAGGAGTGCCCCCGCAAACGGGACGTGAAGAAAATCCGCGCCTTCCGCCGTATCCAGGACGGACCGGCAGACCCCGAAATCTGCCTGCTGGAACAGGGCATCCTGTGCGCCGGGCCGGCCACCCGCGACGGCTGCGGGGCGCTGTGTCCCCTGGCGGGCGCGGCCTGCATCGGCTGCTATGGCCCATCCGAGGGCGTGGTGGACTACGGAGCGCGCCTGATGAGCGCAGTCGCCTCCGTGATAGACAGCCGCGACCCCGAAGAAATCGAGCGCATCCTGGACGGCATCCCCGACCCCGCCGGCGCGTTCTACCGCTTCAACCTGGCCGGGTCGCTGTTGAGGAGGGGACGCTAGGAAGGACGGGGTACGAAGTACAGAGTACAAGGTACAAAGTACGAAGTACGAAGTACAAGGTACGTCGCACCCGCTAACCAATGAACCAATGAACTAATGAACCAACAAACCAACAAACTAACCAACCCATGAACCGAATCACGATAGACCCCATTACCCGCCTGGAAGGGCACGGAAAAATCGAGATTTTCCTCGACGAACAGGGCGAGGTCGCCAACGCTTACCTGCAAATCCCGGAACTGCGCGGCTTCGAGCAATTCGTCGTCGGGCGTCCCGTGGAGGAGATGCCCCAGATAACCAACCGCATCTGCGGGGTGTGCCCCGAAGCGCACCACATGGCGGCGGCCAAAGCAATCGACGCGGTCTACAGCGTCACCCCGCCCCCAACGGCCAGGAAACTGCGCGAACTGCTCTACTCCGCCTTTTATGTCACCGACCACACCACCCATTTCTTCGCCCTGGGGGGGCCGGATTTCATCATGGGGCCGGATGCCCCCGTCGCGGAGCGCAACATTTTGGGCGTGATTCACAAGGTGGGGCTGGAAATCGGGAAGCAGGTCATCCAGGCGCGCAAATACGGGCACCGCGTCATCAAAATCATCGGGGGGCGCAAAATCCATCCGGCCACGGCCATCCCCGGCGGAATGACGAAATGCCTCAGCGAGGAAGAGCGTCAGGAAATCGAGACGATGGGGCGCTGGGCGGTGGACTTCGCCCAATTCGCCCTGGGTCTCTTCGACGAAGTCGTGCTGGGCAACCCGGAGTACCGCGACCTGATTTTGAGCGACATCTACACCCACCGCACCTACTACATCGGGCTGGTGGATGCGGAGAACCGGGTCAATTTCTACGACGGGATGGTCAGCGTGGTCTCGCCGGAGGGTGAGCGCATCGGCAAGTACGCCCCCGATGAGTACCGCGAGTGGATTGCCGAGCGCGTCGAACCCTGGACGTACCTGAAATTCCCCTACCTGAAGAAAATCGGCTGGAAGGGCTTCGTGGACGGCGCGGACTCGGGCGTGTACTGCGCCACACCGCTCTCGCGGCTCAACGCCAGCGACGGGATGGCAACCCCGCTGGCGCAGGAGCAGTACGAGCGCTTCTTCGAGACACTAGGCGGGAAACCGGTGCATCACCGCCTGGCGACTCACTGGGCGCGGCTGATTGAACTGCTCTATGCGGCGGAACGCTGGGTTGAACTGGCTACCGACCCCGAAATCACCAGCCCGAAAGTGCATACCGTCCCCACCGCGACCCCCTCCGAAGGGGTGGGCATCGTGGAAGCGCCCCGCGGCACGCTGACGCATCACTACTGGACGGACGAACGCGGCATCGTCACCAAAGCGAACCTGATTGTGGGCACCACCAACAATTACGCCCCCATCAGCATGTCCATCACCAAAGCGGCCCGCGCTTTCATCCGCGCCGGAGAGGTCGTCACGGAGGGGCTGCTCAACCGCATCGAGATGGCTTTCCGCCTGTACGACCCATGCATGTCCTGTGCCACCCATTCCCTGCCGGGGCAAATGCCGCTGGAGGTCGTCATCCGGGACGCGCGCGGCGAGCCGGTGGAGAAACTGCGGCAATTCTGTTAGCACCCAGATGACACGGATGTCCACAGACGACGAGAAGGCCAACGCCACGCTGCTGGTCGGGCTGGGCAACCCCATCCTGGGGGATGACGCGGCAGGCTGGCGGGTGGTGGAGCGCCTGCAGGAGGAGGAACTTCCTGAAGGTGTGGAGGCCGTCTGCCTGGCGGCGGGCGGTCTGCGCCTGATGGAAACCATGCTCGGCTATACGCACGTCGTCATCGTGGATGCCTTCTACACGCCGGAACGCCCCGCGGGGACGGTGTTCACCTGCCCGATAGAGGCCGTCCCCGTTCCCGACGCCGGACACCTGAATTCCAGCCACGATACCTCGCTGCCATACGCCCTGGAAATGGCGCGCCGCCTGGGGTTTCCCGTCCCCCGGCGGATAGACGTGGTCGGAATTGCCGCCCGCGTTACCCTGCGCCTCTCCGAAGAACTGACCCCGGCCATCGAGGCGGCCATCCCCCAGGCTCAAGAAACCGTGAGGAGACTGCTATGATTTCCCCCGAAATACTGCGCCGCTATCCGTTCTTCAACCGCTTCAATGCCACCCAGTTGAAGCGGCTGGCGATGTTGGCCGAAGAAATCCAGGTTCCCGCCGGAGAGAGGCTTTTCGCACGCGGAGAACCGGCCAATGCCATGTACCTGCTGGTGGAGGGGAACGTCGAGTTGTACGACGAGGCCCAAGACCAGTTCGACCCCAGTATCAAATTGTCCTTTTACGTAGGGAGCGTGGAAGCAGGCGAGGTACTGGGCATGTCGGCGGCGATTCCCCCGTACCGGCTGACGGCCACGGCCAAAACGTCCACCCCCTGTCGCCTGATTCGCTTCGACGCCAAACATCTGCGCGAGGAAATGCGCGCCGAGTGCGCCTTTGCCGCCGCGCTACTCATCCCCATCGGGCAGGTGGCGCTGGAGCGGCTGGGCACCTGCCGCACCCTGTTGGCGGCGGAGATGCACGCCTCATAAACAAACTCAGGGGGAACGGGCCGGAAATTGCACCCACCGATTCTGGATATACACCCAGAGCGGATGGGCGCGCAAACACGGAAGTGCTTCTTGCACCTTTGCCAGGTCGGCGCCGTAAACCCAGATTTCCCGCGCCTCCTGAACAGATGTCTCCGCGCAGGAGAGAGGACGCGGGGGATGGGTGAACGCGGCCGCGAAAGGGGAGGGAAAAAGGA
>JANTFR010000116.1 GCA_024763355.1 Anaerolineales bacterium | reverse complement strand
AAGCCAACGAGAGCATCCATGAACTGGTCTGCTTTTTGGGCGCCGGCGCGTACCACCACTATATCCCCGCCGTGGTGGATACCATCCTGCGCCGCGGTGAGTTTTATACCGCCTACACCCCTTACCAGCCGGAGGTCTCGCAGGGCACGCTGCAAGCCATTTATGAATACCAGAGTTTGATGTGCGCCCTGACCGGCATGGAAGTGAGCAATGCATCCCACTACGACGGGGCCACCGCCGTGGCGGAGGCCGTCAACATGGCCTACGCCCAGTTCCGTCACAAACGCACGAAGATGGTGCTCTCTCCGGCTCTGCATCCGCATTACCGCCAGACGGTACACACGTACACGCAGGGAATGGGACTGCTCGTCACCGGAGACGAGGGAAGCCCGGAAGAGGGTCCGGAGGCCTTGATTCCCTTGATTGACGAGAACACCGCCCTGGTAATGGTGCAGTACCCCGATTTTTTGGGGCGCGTTTACGATTACACCGCCCTGGCGGAGGCCGCCCACGCCGCCGGCGCGCTGTTTGCCGTTTCCGTCAATCCCCTGGCGTTGGGGATGCTCACCCCTCCCGGCGAGTTCGGCGCCGACATCGTCACCGGCGAAGGGCAGCCGCTCGGAATCCCGCTGGCCTTTGGCGGGCCGTACCTGGGCATTTTCACCACCCGCAAAAAGTACGTCCGCAAGATGGCCGGGCGGCTGGTGGGCGAGACGGTGGACGGGCAAGGCCGCCGGGGCTACGTCCTCACCCTGACGGCCCGCGAGCAGCACATCCGGCGCGAACGGGCTACCTCCAATATCTGCACCAACCAGGGCCTCATGGCGCTGGCCGCCACCGTGTATCTCAGCGCCCTGGGCAAGCAGGGACTGCGCCAGGTAGCCGAATTGAATTACCACAAGGCGCACTACGCCGCCCGAGGCATCGCTGCGCTAGAAGGGTTCTCCCTGTGGCAGCCGGAAACGCCTTTCTTCAACGAGTTCGTGGTCAAATGCCCCCTTCCTGTCGCCGAAATCAACGAACACCTGCTGGAACACGGCGTGCTGGGCGGTTACGACCTGGGGCAGGATTACCCCGCCCTGGAAGGGCACATGCTAATTGCCGTCACCGAGATGAACAGCCGCGAGGATATCGACCTGCTGGTGGACATCCTGGCCGAAAGCACACAGGAGGGCAGCCATGCTCGAACCTTTAATTTGTGAACTTTCCCAGCCTGACCGCGAGGGGGTGCAATACCCCCCTTCGGATGTGCCGCTTTCCGAGTTGCCCGCCGGCCTGACGCGTGAGACCCTCCCCCTGCCCGAACTCTCCGAAGTGGACGTGGTGCGCCATTTCACGCGCCTTTCGCAGTTGAACTACAGCGTGGACACCGGCTTCTACCCCCTGGGGTCATGCACCATGAAGTACAACCCCAAAATCAACGAGGAAGTCGCCCGCCTGCCGGGCTTCGCCGCAGTCCATCCCTTGCAGCCCATCGAAACCGTCCAGGGCAGTCTGGCGCTGATGTACCACCTGCAAGAAGCCATCAAGGAAATCGGCGGCTTTGCAGGCGTAACGTTGCAGCCCGCCGCCGGGGCACACGGCGAAATGACCGGCGTGCTCATCATGCGCGCGTACCAGAAAGACCGCGGCGAGACGCAACGCAACAAAATTCTGATTCCCGATTCGGCGCACGGAACCAACCCCGCTTCCTCCGCTATGGCCGGGATGAAGGTGGTGCAACTCCCCTCCGACGAACGCGGCAACGTGGACCTGGAAGCCCTGCGCGCCGAATGTGACGACACCCTCGTAGGGCTGATGCTCACCAACCCCAACACGCTCGGCCTCTTCGAGGAGCACGTCCTGGAAATCGCCGACATCGTCCACGACGCCGGCGGCCTGCTCTACGGCGACGGGGCCAACCTGAACGCCCTGCTGGGCATCGCCCGTCCCGGCGATTTGGGGATTGACGTGATGCACTTCAACCTGCACAAGACCTTCTCCACACCCCACGGAGGCGGCGGCCCCGGCTCCGGACCGGTCGGCGTGGTGGAGCGGCTGGTGGATTTCCTCCCCGCCCCGATTGTGGACATCGTGGAACCCGCCGAGGAGGATATTCCTCCGCTCTACGGTTTCGTCACCCCCAAGAAGAGCATCGGGCGCGTCAAGGCATTCCACGGGCATTTCGGCATCATGGTGCGCGCCTACACTTACATCCTGATGCAGGGTGCGGAGGGGCTGCGTCGCGTGGCCGAGGACGCCGTTCTGAACGCCAACTACCTGATGTCCCGCCTCAAGGACACCTATCCGGTTCCCTACGAACGCATCTGCAAACACGAGTTCGTCGCCGAAGGACGGCTGGAAGACGCTCCCGGCGTGCGCGCCCTGGACATTGCCAAGCGCCTGCTGGATTATGGCTTCCACCCGCCAACCAACTACTTCCCGCTCATCGTGCACGAGGCGCTGATGATTGAACCCACCGAGACCGAGAGCGTCCAAACGCTGGACGCCTTCGCCGACGCCTTGCTGCAAATCGCCGAGGAAGCCCGCAACGACCCCGACTTGCTCCACGAAGCCCCTCACACCACGCCCGTTGGCCGCCTGGATGAGGTCAAGGCCGCGAAGGAACTGGTGCTGAAATGTTCCACGAATGAACACGAATAGGCACGAATAAGCACGAATAGACGCGAATACGCGCAAATGAACCGGCGCGCAGGCAGGCGGAGAGCATCTCTCCGCCTGCTTCGCGTTACCTTCGCCTCCAGAGACCTCACAGGTCTTGCTGCGGCAAGGTCTTGCACCTGCTGGTGGTACAATACGCCTCCCGATAATCGTTAAGAATCTCCCTTCCCCAAATCTCCCCCCCCGACATCGCAACATCCACTCATGCCCGACATCACCCTCACCGAACCCAGCCCCACCGTACAGATTCATCTCCCTGACGGACGCACCCTCGAAGGGCCGCGCGGCGCGCCCATCGAGGCATTTTTGTCCGTAATCAACGACCCCGCCGCCCCCACCGTTGGGGCTGTTATCAACGGTGATTTGCGCGAACTCTCCTACCCTCTCCACATGGAGGCCAACGTCCGGCCGGTGACCATGGCTACCGCCGACGGAATGCGGATTTACCGCCGCTCGCTCACCTTTCTGCTCGAATCCGCTTTCGCAGAGACCTACCCCGGCGTGCGCCTGACGATTGACCATTCGGTATCCTCCGGCGGCTACTTCTGCCAGATGGAGGAACGTCCGCCGCTGAACGCCGCCGAACTCGAGGCTCTGGAAAGGCACATGCACGCCCTGGTCAACGCCAACCTTCCCATTCGGCGCACCCGTGACGTGCCTTTGGAGGAGGTCATCGCCTACTTTCAGGAACGGGGATTCGACGACAAGGTACGCCTGCTGCGGCACCGCCACAAGAAAACCCTTTCCCTCTACACCCTGGGCAAACACCGCGACTACCACTTCGGGTACATGGTTCCCTCCACCGGCTACCTGCGCTGGTTCAAACTGACCGCCATCGGGGACGGCTTTGTGCTCCGCTTTCCGCGCCGCCACCGCCCCACTGAACTGCTCCCCCTGCCCGAGTTCCCCAAATTGCTCAACACTTTCCGCCAATATGGAGATTGGCTGGAACGCCTGGGCATCTCCGACGTCGGCTCGCTGAATAACACCATTCAGGCCGGACGCATCAACGAAATCATCCTGGTCAGCGAGGCCTTGCACGACCGCCACATTGCCGAAATCGCCTCCCAAATCGCCATGCGCCGCGACCAGGTACGCGTCATCCTGATTGCCGGGCCGTCCTCCTCCGGCAAAACCACCTTCTCCCGCCGGTTGAGCATCCAGTTGCTGGCCTACGGTATCTCGCCCTTCCCGCTGGAGATGGACAACTACTTCGTGGACCGTGAGCACACTCCCCGCGATGAGAACGGCGACTACGATTTTGAAGCCTTCGAGGCCCTCGACCACGCCCATTTGGAGCGCGACCTCCAACGCCTGATTGCCGGCGAACGCGTCCAACTGCCGCGCTACGACTTTCGGGCGGGCAAACAGGAAGCCGGAGACATCATCCAATTGGCGCCGGAGCAGATTGTCATTCTGGAGGGTATCCACGGGCTGAATCCACACCTGGCCGAGCACATCCCGGCGGAGCACACTTTCCGCATCTACGCTTCGGCGCTCACCCAGTTGAACCTCGATTCGCACAACCGCATCTCCACTACGGACACGCGCCTCATCCGCCGCATCGTACGCGATGCCCGCGACCGAGGCTACACCGCCGAGGACACCATCAACCGCTGGGAATCGGTGCGCCGCGGCGAAAAACGCCACATTTTCCCCTACCAGGAAAACGCCGACGCCATTTTCAACTCCGCCCTGGTCTTTGAACTGGCCGCTCTCAAACCGCTGGCCGAGCCCCTCCTGCGCCAGGTTCCTTACCATTCCGCTGCCCACATTGAAGCCAAGCGCTTGCTCTCCCTCCTGGAGTGGTTTCTCCCCGTAGACAAAGAAGCCGTCCCTGAAAACTCCATCCTGAAAGAATTTCTGGGCGGCTCCAGTTTGCGTAATTTCCGCATCTGGCAGAACGGGATGAATCATCACCAATGACCTCGATAGCCGTCTCCGCCTTGCCCCGCGCCGAAGAACTCGACCTGCTCATCCGCGCCAAATACCCCTTGCTGTACGTCATCGCCTGGGAAGAGCGGCGCGTCGAGCAACTCCTGCGCCAGGTGGCCGCCCAGCGCCGCAAAGTTCTCTACGGCTGGACGATTACCGACGGCCTCCACCCCCTCGACGGCAGTCTGCGCCCCGAAAGCGACGACCTGACCCGCGACCCGCTCCACGCCCTGGAGGAAATCGCCGCCTCCCGCGAGGCCGCCATTTTCGTCCTCAAGGATTTTCACCCCTACCTGGATGCCTACCACCCCCACCCGCAGCGCGCCATCATTGTGCGGAAACTGCGCGACATCCTCAACCACCTGAAGGAAAGCCGCAAGACCCTGGTGATGCTCTCCCCCCTCCTGCACGCGCCCCCCGAATTGGAGAAAGATATCACCGTGCTGGATTACGCCCTCCCCACCGCCGAAGAACTGGCCGCCTCGCTGGAGCGCGTCGTGCGCTCGGCGCAAGAATTGGGCGGCATCCGCCTGCGCCTCACCCCCGAAGAGCGGGAGAAAATCCTCAACGCTGCCCGCGGCCTGACCTGCACGGAGGCCGAAAACGCCTTTGCCAAATCGCTGGTGCTGCGCCGCGCCCTGGATGCCGAAGTCATCGTCGCCGAGAAGAAGCAAATCATCCGCCGCTCACAGGTGCTGGAGTATTTCGACGCCCAGGAAGACCTCTCCCTGGTAGGCGGCATGGCCCTGCTCAAGGAATGGCTTGCCAAACGTGCCCTGGCCTTCAGCGAACGCGCCCGCCAGTTCGGGTTGCCGGAGCCAAAGGGACTGCTCCTGCTAGGCGTGCAGGGAGCAGGCAAGAGTCTGGTCGCCAAAGCCATCGCCCGCCAGTGGCAACTGCCCCTCCTGCGCCTGGATTTGGGGCGCGTTTTCAGCCAGATGGTCGGCTCCTCCGAGCAAAACATCCGCAACGCCCTGCGCCTGGCCGAATCGGTCGCTCCCTGCATCCTGTGGCTGGACGAACTGGACAAGGGACTTTCCGGCCTCGCCAGTTCGCATATTTCGGATGCGGGAACGAGCGCCCGCGTTTTCGGGAGTTTCCTGACCTGGATGCAGGAGAAGACCGCCCCGGTATTTGTGGTGGCTACCGCTAACGACATCGCTACCCTGCCCCCGGAGGCCCTGCGCAAAGGCCGCTTCGACGAGATTTTCTTTCTGGATTTGCCCAACCGCGCCGAGCGAAGCGAGATTTTCGCCATCCATCTGGCAAAGCGCGGCCGCCCCCCCCGCCGCTTCGACGTGGAAACCCTGGCGCGGCGCAGCGAGGGTTACTCCGGCGCAGAAATCGAGCAAGCCGTTATCTCCGGCCTGTACGATGCTTTCGAGGCGGGACACGACCTGAGCACGGAAGACATCCTGCACGCCCTGGGAGAAACCGTCCCCCTCTCCCAAACGATGGAAGCGCACATCACCGCCCTGCGCCGTTGGGCACGCACCCACGCCCGCCCGGCGAGTTGAGGGGCACGTACCACGTACCACGTACCATGTACCACGTACCATGTACCACGACGCTCCTGGCCGCCTTGCGGGTCGTGGCTCGCGTCAAGGGCATCTCCGCCCTGGCCGCGGAAATCGGCATGTCTCGCCGCGGGGTGCAAAAAGCGCTCTCCGGCGAATATCCGCGCTTTCAGACTGTGTACGCCATCATGCAAGCAATGGGTTATCGCCTGATGCCCGTGCGCAACGGAGAGAACACCGTCCGCCCCTCGGATTTCAGCGTTTAGCAGGCTGTAGCGTTCAGCATTCAGCATTCTGCATTCAGCCTTCTGCATTCCTCATTCTGCCTCCCCCCTTCCTCATGCGCCCTCTCCACGAAGCCATCCGCATTCGGATGCCGCAGGTGCAGCGCTTGCTCTCCGGCGGCGCGCTGGCCGCCCTGACCGGCGCGTGGATGCACGCCAGTCCCGCCTATCCGCCCTATTGGGATGCGGCAGTCGCCGTCCTGATTCTCGTCCTGGGGATGTGGTCGCCGCTGGCCGCCTGGTGGCTGGCCGGCCTGGCCGCCCTCTACGGGGTGTACCACATTTCGTTTTACCTGGCCGTATTGGGGCTGTGCATCCTGATTCTGGCGCAGCGTCCCGCCGCCCGCCACCTGGGAGCCGCTGCGCTCATTCTGGGGAGTCCTTTGCTGGCGCGCTGGCATCTCGGCTGGGTTGCGCCCCTCTTCGGCGGGGTCTACCTGGGGACAACCGGCGGCCTGTGGGCGGGCGCGCTGGCCGCCCTGTGGGGGGAGACACTGGCCGCCCTGCACGGCTACGCCCCCGATTTCCTGCTCTTTGCCACCCAGCCGTGGAGTGTCTCCACCGTGGCGGCGCGCTTCATGGGGCTGAACTCGTGGCGCACGCTGGCCGCCCTGGGCGCTCCCTTCGCTCCCGACCCCACGGCGCTTTTGTACCATGTCCTGCAAATCGCCCTGTGGGGCGCGACAGGCGCTCTGACGGGCAAGTGGCTCCAAGAAAACCCCAAAGGGGGACGTCCATCCGGGGTGCTGCTGGCCGCTCTGGGGGGGGCGGTCTCGCTGGGCATCCTGCAAGGGGCAACCGCCCTCTGGCTGGGGCAGCATGCCAAAGCGTGGTTCGCTTCCCGCGCGGGGCTGCTGCTCTTCCCAATGCTGCTCTCCCCCCTGGCAATCGTCTGGCTGGAGGTCTTGCGAGATTTCTTTTCGCGTCCTCTGCCCACTTCTCTCAAGAAAACGCCATCCTCCGGCGCTTCTCCGCGTCCGGCAGTTTCCTTCCCCGCATCTCGGGAAATCCGCTCCGAGGTGTCTTCTCTCGACAAAAATGATGACGATGATGACCTGATTATGCTAGAATTAGATTAATCTTCACTCTCTTCGTTCCCCTCTCTCAATGCGCCAGGATACCTCGCAAAGCCGCAGCGTTCGCAACCAGAGCCGTATCCAGCGGGAAGGTTATGCCGGAGTCGCCACCACGGTCTTGAGCCTCGTGGTGGTTGCTCTTTTGTTGACGGTCACCTTCGCCGCCGAGTGGCTGCGCGCCCCGGAACTCACGGCCAACGCCACGCAGGCGCTCATTTCGCCCAACGGCGACCAGGACCGCGACGCGACTACGCTGAGTTATACCCTCTCGGAGGAGGCTACCGTGCGGGTGGAAGTGCGGGACACCAATGACCGGGTGGTACGCACGCTGCTCTCCGGCGAAACCCAGCCATCCGGGCAGGGCTTTGTCACCTGGGACGGGACGGACGACAGCGGGCGGCGCGTGGAGGACGGCCTTTACCGCTTGCAAATCACCGCCGAGGGGGTGGCACGGGCAGTCTCCCGCAGCGTGCTGGTGGAGGTGGACACCACCCCGCCAACGCTGCAACTGGTCAATCTGCCCAACGGGATGCGGATGCGCCAGCCGGTGCTGGAAATTCAGGGCATCACCGAGCCGGGGGCCAGCGTGTGGATAAGCGGCAACCCCGCTGAAATCAGCGTGGACTCGGATGGGCGTTTTCAGGCGCAGGTGCGTTTGCAGGACGGGGAAAATTCCTTCGAGTTGCGCGCCGTGGACCAGGCCGGCAACACCGCCCGCCTGACCCGCCGCGTCGAACTGGTCACCACCCCGCCGGATATCCTGGTGACCGACCCGCCGGACCAATCCTGGTTCAGCAACCCGATTGTGACCGTGCGCGGCGAAGCCCCGCCGGACACCACCCTGACGGTCAACGGGCAGCCGGTCGCCGTGGCCCCGGACGGGAGTTTTTCTTACGATTTGCTGCTTGACGAGGGGGAGAACATCATCCGCATCACCGCCGAGGACGA
>JANTFR010000115.1 GCA_024763355.1 Anaerolineales bacterium | reverse complement strand
TCCTGGCCGACGACGAGACGATACGCAAAGCCAAAAGCCAGGCACTGCGGGCAAAGAAAGGGGTCAAGGTCGCCGAAGCCGCCCTGAGCAAGGCCGAAGCGGATGTCCAGAAGCAAACCATCAAACTGGAACAAAACCAGGCCGCCCTCTACGGGGGAAAAATCACCAATCCCAAAGAATTGCAAGACTTACAACTGGAAGCCGCAGCGCTCAAACGCCGCATCGCCCGCCTGGAAGAAGCCCAACTGGAGGCCATGCAAAAGGTGGAGCAGGCGCGCCTGCGCTACAAGAAAGCGGTGCGCCTGTACCGCAAAGCACAAACCCGGCAGAGCGAGCAGCAAGCCAGTTTGCGCGGCGAGATGGTGACTTTGAAAGCACAAAAAGAGCAACTTCTGACAAAGCGGGAAGCCCTGGCCTCCCGCCTGCCCGCCGATGAATACAGATTGTACGAAGACCTGCGCGCTGCCCGCAACGGGGTAGCCGTGGCCGCCGTCCAAAACGAAGCCTGCAACGCCTGCGGAGCGACCCTCAGCACCCGTCTGCTCCAGGCCGTCCGCTCCCCCACCCACCTGGCGCGCTGTCCCAGTTGCCGCCGCATTCTCTTCGAGCCATGATGAATCTGGCCCTACACAGATTTGTGGGATAAAGACTTCCGAGATTTTGACGGGAGCCGCTCCAGAGGGGCATCTCACCCGATAAATCTCGGAAGTCTCCTCCTCCTCCTACCTAATTCCACATTGACCCATGAATTTCTTCCGCACACTCGATTTGGACCGCATCTCTTTCTGGTTCGGTTTCGCAGCCGCTACCTTGTTTTGGTGGTTCGTCAAATTCGTGCGTCCCGTGGCGCGTCAGGGATGGGAACGGGCACGCTACAACCTGAAAGGGATGCGCGAACGCGTTTCCACCGGAACGGAGGTGCGCCACCGCGAGGACACCCTGCGCTACGCCCAAGGGATGCACCTGGCCTCCCGCTTTTGCCCCCTGGATGCCCTCCTCGTCCCGCCGCGGCTGCTTCCGCCCCCTGTTTACACCGCGCCCGAAGCGGCTTTGCTGCTGGAAGCCATCCCCAACATCGTCCCCTACCTGCCCGAATGGCCCGAAGCGGCTACCGCCTACAACGCGCCGCATCTCAGTTTGCCGCAAGCGCTCAGTAAAGGGGCCAACCTGGTGCTCATCGGTCACGCCGGATATGGGAAAACTACCGCTCTGGCCGACCTCGCCAGCCGCATCGCCCGCCAGGAAGAAACTTTGGGCGACCTGCAGAACTTGCTTCCTCTGCTGGTGCACATTGCCGACTTGGACTACGAAAACCGGGAAAAATCTCCCCTGGAGGTGCTGACCGACGGGTTGATGGAGCACGCCTCCCCGTTGACGCAGCCGCGTTTGGGAGGCGTGGTGCGGACGCGGCTGGAGGAGGACGCCGCCATCCTGTTGCTCGACGGCCTGGACGAACTCTACCCCGACGAATTGCGCCGCGCCACCGATTGGCTGCGCTCCCTGATGGAAACTTACCCCGCTATGCGGGTAGTGGCCGCGGCCAGCCTGGAGGATTACGACGGGCTGACCGCCCTGGGCCTGCACCCTATGGCTATGCGCACCTGGGGCACGGCCGAACGGAAAACTTTTCTGGAGAAATGGCGCGCTGTCTGGCGCACACTGCCCAGCCCTGAGGATGGCGGCATATCGCATCAGATTTTGCTGGGCTGGCTGCACACGGATGATTGGTTCGATTCGCCTCTGGAATACACCCTGAAAATCTGGGCGCTGTTCGCAGGCGACGCTCTCGGTTCCAGCGCTGTGGAGGCCATTGAGTCCCATCTGCGCCGCATGGCAGGGAAAGACCCCGAGGCGCGCCGCGCTCTGGCGAGGCTGGCATGGGAACACATGCGCAGTCCGGCCCGCGCCCTGGATGTTACTGCAAGCAACCAACTGCTAGGGAACGGGGAAATTCCATCGGAAACGGAAGCCCTCCCAGAGGAAGAGAACGAATCCATGCCGTCGGAGGAGGCTTCGGAGGCCGAGGAACAGGCTACCCAGAAAGGAGAGCAACTTTCCCTCAGCACGCTTACCCGCAACAAGTTGCTCATCAAGCGCCGCAGGCGCGGCCTCGGTCTGGCGCATCCCGTCTTTCGCGCCTATCTTGCGGCGGAATACGCGGGAACGGAGGGAGACGCGGGGGAAGCCCAAAGCCTTCCCACAAGCGCGGAAAAATCTCTCTTGTTCCGGTTCCTGGCTTCGCACCTGGACCTGACCGCCCAGGTTGACGCCGCCCTGTTGGAGGAAGACGGCCCGCTTTACCGCGACCTGCTCGGCGTAGCCCGCTGGCTGCCGTTCTCCGCCCCGACGGCTCCCTGGCGCGGCAAAGTGATGCGGGTGCTGGCGCAAAAAATCCAGCACAAGAACCTTCCGCTGGGGATGCGCGTGCGATTCACGGTAGCGGTAGCGCTCTCCCGGGACCCCGGAGCCAGTGTTCTTTTGCGCCGCCTCATGGTAGAAAGCCCCACCGCCGAGCAGCGGTATCTGGGCGCTTTGGGCAGCGGTTTGCTGCAAGACCCTAAAAATTTCCCCATTCTGGAAACTCTGCTGCAAGACAACAACCTGCGCGTCCAGCAGGCCGCCTGCCTGGCGCTCAGCACACAAAAGCATCCCAAAGCCATCGAAAAAGTGGTCGAGGCGCTGGTCGGGGGAGACGAGAGTCTGCGACAAGTGGCCGCCGAGGCACTCGCCGCACATCCACAGGAGGGTCACGAGGTGCTGCGAGAGGGCAGCGTCTTCAACGACCTGCTGGTACGGCGAGCCGTCGTCTCCGGCTTAATGCGGATTCCTGAAAAATGGGCCAGGGATACCCTGCTCCAAATGCAAATCGAAGATGGGGAATGGGTGGTGCGCTCCGCCGCCGAGCAAGCCAGCAAACAAATCGAAGAGGGCAGCATCTATGTCCCCATACCGCAGCCGCCATTGAAGGACACTCCCTGGCTGCTGGCTTTTGCTGCCGAACAAGGACGCGGCATCCCCAACCAGGAACAGGCTCTGACGGCGCTCTCCGCCATGCTCAGAAACGGTACTCCCGAACAACAATTACAAGTCCTGGAACGCATCCGCCTGCTGCCCGACGTGGGCGAGGGGACCATCAGCGGCATCTACGCTCTCCTGTACGGGGACCAACTCGATTTACGGGAGGCCGCCCTGGAAACACTGTGGCATTTGGCCGCGGCAGGCATTCCCCTGCCCCCACCGCGGCAGTTTGGGTTTGCGTAGAAACGGCATCTGGCACATTTCATCGGGAGGAAACACCATGAAACGCGCCAGCGCCTTCTACCAGTTGGTCTACCACTTTACCTGGAGCACCAAGAATCGAGCACCCATGATTACCCCCGCAGTAGCGGCGCGGCTGTATCCCTACATCCAACACAAATGCAAGGCTTTAGGTTATCGTCTCCACGCTATCGGCGGAAATTACGCAGGTGACAAAATACATCCAGAACCAGAAGGAACACCACCGGGAGCGTACCGTGGCAGGCATTCTGGAGCGTGTGCAGGAATGACCCTTCCGCTCATGCATCCCGCAAGATGAGCGAGACGGGGCAATGGTCAGAGCCGGGAACATCATCGTGGATGACGGTATCCACCACACGGGGGAGCAGGGCCTCCGAGACGAGGAAATAATCCAGCCGCCAGCCCACATTCCGACGCCGCGCCCCGCCGCGGTAGGTCCACCAGGTATATTGCACCCGCTCCGGGTACAGGTGACGGTACACATCCACGAAGCCGTGTTCCAGATAGCGCGTTATCCACTCCCGCTCCTCGGGCAAGAATCCGGAGTTGTCCTGGTTGGCTTTGGGGTTGCGCAGGTCAATTTCCTGATGCGCCGTGTTGAAATCCCCGCACACAATCACGTTCTCTCCGGCAGCGTGCAGGGCATCGCAAATCTCCAGCAAGCGGGCGTAGAAATCCAATTTGTAGAGCACCCAATCGTAACTGCGTCCCCCGTTGGGGAAATAGACGTTGAAAAGGTGAAAATCGGGGTAACGCGTGCGGATGATGCGTCCGTGAGTATCGAAACGCGGCTCTCCCAGGCCGGTTTCCACCTCCACGGGCGGGATGCGGCTGAAAGTCGCCACCCCGCTGTACCCCGCCTTCTCCGCCGGATACCAGGTCACATGCCAGTCCTGCCAGAGAGCGTGCTGTTCCTCCGAGAGTTGATGCGGGAAAACCCGCGTCTCTTGCAGGCAAAGCACATCCGCCCCGGCGGAGGCCAGCCATTCCCAGGCCCCCTTGCGCAGCGCGGCGCGTAAACCGTTGACGTTCCAGGTGATAAGTTTCATAAGCGCAATTGTACCGCTTTTGTGCTAAAATTCCAGCCATGAAAACTATACCCTCTGTCAAAGGCACACGCGATTTCTACCCCGAACAGATGCGGGTGCGCTCCTGGCTGTACCGCACGATGGGACGCGTCTCTACCCTGTTCGGCTACGAAGAGTACGACGGCCCCTTTCTGGAGTACATGCAGTTGTACGCCGCCAAATCCGGCGAAGAACTGGTCAAGGAACAGGCCTTCGTTTTTCAAGACCGCGGCGGCGAGTGGATTACCCTGCGCCCGGAGTTGACCCCCTCCCTGGCGCGCATGGTGGCCCAGAAGCAGCGCCAGTTGACCTACCCCCTGCGCTGGTGGTCTTTCGGCCCGATGTGGCGTTATGAGCGCCCCCAGAAAGGGCGCAGCCGCGAGTTTTTCCAGTGGAACATTGACCTGATTGGCGCCAATTCCCCCGAAGCGGATGCCGAACTGGTCGCCATCGGAGCAGTTTTTCTGCGGGAAGTGGGGTTGGAGCCTTCCGAAGTGCAGATTTTGGTCAACAACCGCCGGCTGGTGGACGCCCAATTGGAGATGCTCGGCATCCCTGGGGAACAGCGTCCCGCCGTCCTGCGATTGATTGACCGCCGCGACAAGATGTCGCCCCAAGCCTGGGAGGCCTACGCCCTGGAAACCGTCGGCCTGGAGCAGACCCAGTTTGCGGGGGTGCGCGTTATGTTGGAGAACGCCGCCCTTTGGGAGCAATCCGAGGAACTGGTGCGGCTCTTCAAGGCGCTGGAGGCTCTGGGAGTAGGGGAATACGTGCGCTACGCCCCCGAAATCGTGCGCGGCCTGGATTACTATACCGGCACGGTCTTCGAGGCCCGCGACGCTGACGGAGAATTTCGCGCCATCCTGGGCGGAGGCCGCTACGACAATCTGGTTGCCGCTGTGGGCGGAACACCGCTGGCCGGGGTGGGGTTTGCGATGGGCGATATGGTCATCACGCTGGTGCTGCAAAAATTCGGGCGCATTCCCTCGGCGGAGGAACTGGCTCCCGCCCCCGTGCTGGTGACCGTCTTCGATGCCGAAACGCAATACGAAAGCATGGCGGTGGCGACGGAATTGCGCGCCGCCGGCATCCCTACCGCCCTGTACCCTGAAGTCGCCAAACTGGGCAAGCAACTCAAACACGCCAGCCGCATCGGTGCCCCGGCGGCGGTCATCATCGGCCCGGACGAAGCCGCGGCAGGGGTGGTCACCATCAAAGATTTGGTACACCGCACCCAGCAAACGGTCTCCCGGCAAGACCTGCCCGCCATCCTGCGGACATTGCGGCCAGAGAACCCGGCATAATTTATCCTCAAAGGAGTCAGCGTATGGACATCTCCGCTCTTTGGCAAACAATTTTGCCTTTTTTGCAGGACGGCATCCGCTACGGCCTGACGGTGGGGATATTGGTGGGAGGCATCAGTTGGGCCATCATCAATGACCCGGAGGGATTGTTTCGTGCCGTCGGCGGATTCCTGCTCGGATTCGTTCTGGGAGGCTTCCTTTACGGGCATCAGGTTGCTACCACATGGGGGCAGATTCTGGCTGCCGCAGGCGCCCCGCTTCCACAACAATTGACCACTGGCATTATCATCCTTGCCATGAAGATGCTTACCACCGGATTGGCAGGGGCATTGCTCCTTCTCCTCATCAGCACACCCATAGATGCTTTTCTGGGGAGCATGACAGGAGCCGTAGTGGGCATCTTGCTGGGAGCGCTTTTGCGCGCTCTTATCCAGTGGTTGGGTTTTCCTCTGGAGAGTTTCTTGTACCCGCCTCTCATTGGCTTGTTGGTATTGATAGGGTATACCATCTACGGAAGCATCTGAGGCTCTCATCTTCCCAACCAAACAAAAACGGGGACGGCTGGCAGCCGTCCCCGTTTACATTTGCACGGTGATTTTTGGTACTTTAGCGCAGTTGGGCGTAGACCCGTTCTTGCACCATAGCGGGGTCCACATCCAAAACGGAAATCAATTTATCTACGCCCCTCTTTCCGGCCACAATCTCGAATTTATCCTCCCCGACCTTGAAAACCTGCGCTAAAAACTTCACCAGTGCGGCATTGACGGTCTCTCCTTCAGCCCGCAATGCCACCCGTAGGGTTCCGTCCTTCAAAACGGCGGTCAGTTTATCCTCCGGAGAGCCGGGAACAACGCGCACGGTCACAGCAGCGCCTTTTTGCGCATTATGCAAGCGCGGTTCTGTAGACGTCATAATGCCATTCTCCTTCAACGTAAAATTTGAATCAATAAGGAACCGAGGAACTGCACCAAAATCAATAACACGAGGGGACTAAAATCGAACATCCCTACCGGAGGAATAATGCGCCGAATGGGAGCCAGCAAAGGCTCTACCAGGCGGTCAACCGCCTGCCGTACAGGATGGTACGGGTGCATGAAATACGACAAGATGACCTGAACGATGACCAATAAGGTGATTATCTGAACAGCAAGTTGAATGAGCGTGATAAAAAAGGTGGTCACAACAAGAAACTCCAGTCAAGAAATCGGCAGGACAATTGTAACACTGAACAGTGCAAGCAAAACTAACCGCTTGATAACAAAAACGTAATTCAGCCGCGGCGCGGCCCCATGATAGCCGTTCCAATGCGGACGAAAGTCGCCCCTTCTTCGACGGCAACCTCGAAATCGCCGCTCATCCCCATGGAGAGGTGTTCCCAGGGGAGACGGGGGAACTTCCGGGCAAGGAAATCCCGTAGGGAGCGCAAGCGCCTGAAAACAGGGCGGACTTCTTCAGGGTCATCCACAAAGGGAGCCATGGTCATCAGGCCGCGCACTTCCAGGGCAGGAAGTTCCAGCAAGGGGGCCAGCGATTCCGCCAGGGCGGGCCAGGAGCGTTCATCCCAGGCAGGCCAGCCGAATTTGCTCTCTTCCCCGCTGACGTTGCACTCCAGCAGGACGGGGAGACTGTGCCCGCTTTCGGCGGCAAAGGCGCTCAGGCGGCGCGCCAGTTTCATGCGGTCTACCGAATGCACCCAGGCGAAGTGCTCGGCCACAGGACGCGCTTTGCGGCTCTGGACGTGCCCAATCATGTGCCAAGTAAGAGGTTCGCCTTGAAGGGCCTCAATTTTCGGCAGCGCTTCTTCCAGATAGTTTTCGCCCAGGTGCCGAGCCCCGGCTTCCACCACTTGCCGGACGGCCTCCAGGGGGTGGCCCTTGGTAACGGCCACCAGTTGCACGTCCTCCGGATGGCGTCCGGCGCGGTGAGCGGCGCGGGCAATACGCTCCAGAACGCGTTGGTAACGAACGGGAATGGATTGTTGGTTCATGGGTTGGTCTGATTGGCCGGTTGGTTTGATAGGTCAGTTGGTCTGATTGGTCGGCCAGTTTGATTGGTCTAATTGGTTGGCTGGGCAGAGGTCTACTGTCCAGGGTCCGTCGTCTGCCGTCTCACTTGGCGCGCTCTTTGGTTGCATTGGTTCATCGGTTGCATCAGTCCACAGCCAGGAAGACGCCGAAGCGTCCAGTCTGGCCGCGCTCCCGGCGGTGCGAGTACCAATGTTCGGTGTCGCAGGCGGTACACAGGCCCGCAATTTCAATGTGACGCACGCCGGCGGCCTCCAAAATGAGACGGTTGGCCGTCCACAGGTCGAGGTGGGCGCTACCGTTGGGGGTGTGGATGACGCGCTCCGCCTGGGGGCCAAAGGCCGCCCGGACGCGCGCCACAACATCGGGGCCAATTTCGTAATGGTCGGGGCCGATGGAAGGGCCGATGCCCGCCAGAATGTCCTCGGGATGCGTGCCATATTCGGCGCGCATCCGCTCCACAGCGGCCTGGGCCGTCTTCAGGACGGTTCCCTGCCAGCCGGCATGTACCAGCCCGCCAACGCGATGCACCGGGTCGTAAAGCAGGATGGGGACGCAATCGGCAAAGCGCATCATCATCGTCAGGCCGGGGGTATCGGTGAGGATGGCATCGGCGCGGCGGTGTTCCGCGCCGTTGCGGGGGGCTTTGGCGCAGACCACTTCCCGCCCGTGCACTTGCCAGACATCGTAGACGCTCTCAATGCTGCGCCCGAAAGCTGTCAGCCCCCGGCGAATGTTGGCAAGGACGCGCTCCCGCGCATCGCCCACCGTCCCGCCCATGTTGAGGCTCTCCCAGGGTACGGGGCTGACCCCGCCGCGGCGGGTGAAGACGGCGTGCGGCACTCCCGCCTGGGTGAGGAGGTCGAAGGT
>JANTFR010000114.1 GCA_024763355.1 Anaerolineales bacterium | reverse complement strand
CGGATGTCGAGTTCCTCCAGCAGGGCGCGGCGCTCGGCGTCGGTGGTCTCGGCGGCGTAGAAGGCCGCCACGCGGGGGCGGAGGTCGGCCAGATGCACGCTCTCCGGCCCGTGCCCGATAACCACGAAGGCGGGCATCCAGGCGGGCAGGATGTTGCCCGTCTCGTAGGAAGTCAGCACGACTTCATGGGGGGAGACTAAGGCGGCGCTTTTCTCCAGGAAGGCAACTTCCGCAGCGGGGACGAAGAGCGGCGGGGCGGGGCGCAGGGCGCTGAGCAGGCCGCCCGCCAGGATGAGTAGGGTGGAGGGCAGCAGAAGGGCCGTGAGCAGTTGAAAGCCTCGCAGCGAGAGCCGCGTTGGCGCGGCGACGGTACGCAGGCCGAGAGCGGCCAGCGTCACCAGGGCGACCCAGACGCCCTCCGCCAGGCGGCGTTGCAAGTTGTAGGGCGCATAAACCAGAAAAGGCAGCAAGAAGACCCATCCAAGCAGCAACCCGACGGACGGGGGGATGCCCTCGGGGCGCGTTTTCCACAAGTACAGGCCGATGAAGGGAAGCAGCAGGCCGTAGGCCAGCAAGTACTGACCGGGCGGAGGGGAAGCGATGATGTTTTGGCTTGTCCAGGCGCGCAGGATGGGGTCGCGGCTGAAGGCCAGGGCGGTGTAGAGTACCAGGGGGGAGGAAATCCCTGCCACAACGGCAGCCCGCTGAAAGGCAGTCCGCCGCTTCCGGCGGGGGAACGGGATTCCCGAACGGGCGCGCCAGATGTTCATCAGCAAGGGGAAAACCGTCCAGGTTCCCAGTACCGCCCATCCCACCAGTACCGTCAACGGTTGGAAGAATCCCATCAGCAGCCAGAGCGTCCCGGCGCGGTAGGGGCGCTTCTCCAGGACGGCCAGCAATCCCCACAGCAGGAGGGCGCGGGCCATCGCCAGGTGCGGCAGACTGTAAAGCGCCAGGAAGCCGAAACTCTCCGGCGAGTAGAACTCCAGGGGAAGGTTGTACCAGCCCGGCGCGGGGCCTCCGAGGAGTACGACCAGCCAGCCCAGCCCCCCGCCCAGGGTGACGAGTACCAGCGCCCAGCGCCGCCAGTCGCGCTCCGGCAAAAAGTGGGCCAGAAAATCGTCCGTCGCCAGGATGGCCAGGATGCCCGCCGCGAAGCGGTACAGATGGAAGAGGGCGACCAGTTGTTCGTGTTGGGCGGGCGGGGCGGTGAGTTTGCCCAGCAGCAGGTAGGGCAGGAAGGCCAGGACGCCGCGCTGAGGGTAGGCGGTGTAAGGGGTGCGGAAGAGGAAGTCGCCCGCCGCGCCGCGCAGCATCTTGGCGATGTAGGAGTTGCCGTCCTCCACGCCCAGCAAGAAGCCGGTGAAGCGCCACGCCTCGCCCTGGGTGGCGAATGCCAGCAGATAGGGCAGGGTGGTGAGGGTCATCACCGCCAAGGCGAAGAAGAGCGGAAAGCGGGAGCGTTGGGAAAGTTTGAAAGTTCGCAAGTTGGCAAGTGCTTCCCTCTCTCAGGGGGAAGGCTGGGGGTGGGGGAAAGGGTTCGAAGAAGTGCGACGTGCGGTCGTTCGTTGTTTGTTGTTCTCTGTCCACTGCCCAGGGGCACTCCCATCTCTCTTAGGGGGCGGGGGAAAACGAGAGCCTCGTTGGGTCACGGGAGGAGAAAATTGCGCATAGCCAAAAGCGGCGCGTAGGAAAAGATGACAGTATGCTCCCCGGCGGGCAAGAGTACTCCCCGGAGCACCCCCGCGGGGGTCAGGAGGGGAGCGGGCGTGCCGTCCACGCGCACCTGCCAGCCAGGGTACGCTACCTCCGAGAGCACCAGCAGTCCCGGCCCTGCCGCCTGTACGGTGATACGGTTGGGGCTCCAGCGCACGGCCTCATCGGGCAGGGGAACGGCTCCTTCGCCGGGCGGGGAATCGGATGGCTGTACCCAGGCCGGGCCGAGGGCAAAGGCGTTCTCGTACAGACGGGTGCGCCCGAAACGCTGCACCGGGCGCAGCCCCTCGGCGCGCAGGTCGTACTCGGCGGCCACGAAGCGCACGTTCAACAGGCCGAGACGGCAGGCATCGGGCGTGAATGCGGCGTTGTCGTGCGCCGGGTCGCCGCTGGCAAAGGGCGGCAGCGTGACGCTGTACCCGTGGAGAGGCACCCCGCTGGCCTGCGCCATGAACTGCGCATAGCCAAAAATCTGCAACGGGTTGACCCCATCGGCCAGTTCCAGTTCATAAAAGGCCGCGGTCTGTTGGGGCAGACTGTAGGAAGGCGAATACACCCGAAAACGCCCCGGCTGAGCGGCGAGATAGGCGGCCAGCCCGGCCTGCTCCTGAAGCACCCTTGCCGCGGGGCGGAATTCCACCTGCCAGAGAGCAAATCCGCCTGCATCGAGCAGCATTACGCCCAGGAGGAAAGCGGACGCGGCCCGCGGCGGCCACCGTTTCCGTAGGGAGATGCCTACCCCGATAGCGGCAGCCGTTCCTAAGAGCGCCCCCCACAGGAGTTCCGGTTCCCATTTACCGCTCAACGCGCTCAGACCAACCGCCAAAATCCAGGCGCTTCCGGCCAGCCCGGCCACGCTCAGCGAGACGCGCCGTACCGTTGCTGTGGGGGTCTCTTTCTCCAGCAGGGTGTTCAGTCCGTGCGCCGCCAGGACAATCAGAGCCATCCCGAACAGGAAAAGCGCCCTCGAGGGAACGCGTAACAGGTCGAAGCCGGGCAAACGCGCCAGGAGGGGCGCGAAAAAGGGGATGTTCTCGCCCAGGGCGTAGGCCAGCGAGAGCGCGGCCACCGCCTGCCAGAAACGGGTGGCAGTTCGCACCTGCGGCCACAACAAGGCGGTCAGCGCCAGCATCAGCACCGCCGCGGCGGGATAGAGCACGAATTCCTGGGTGCCGCCCAGCGGGAGCAGCAACCCGAGCAGGCGCGCCGGCGGCAGGGAGAAGGTCAGGGCCTCAGCGGGGGTGAGCGCGGCGCGGGTGGAGAGGCGGGTGAATTGCAGGAGGAGCAATCCGTAGGGCAGCGCCAGGGCGAGAAGGGCCAGGGATGTGATACGTGACACCTGACACCTGACACGTGATACTTGACACATGATACTTGACACGTACAACATCCCTGCAAACGCCCCCCAGCGCGGGTCGGCCAGAAAGGTCAGCAGCAGGGCGAAAAAAGGCGTGATGCGTGGGGTGCGGGGTGCGGTGTGCGGCGTCCATGGTCCGGAAACCACCCACGGCGTCCACATGACCGCGTACCATAACGTCAGGTGGCCCCCTCCGTAGTGCGCCCACAGTTTGGGCATCATCTGGAAGGCCATTCCGCCGAATAAAGCGGCACGCTGCCCCAGGTCCTCGCCGCGCAGCAGACGGTACATTCCCAGGCCGCCAATCCAGAGGTGCAGAGCAGCGACCAGGTTCAAACCGAAGGGCAGCGGGAAAAGCAATCCCAGGTAGTGAAGAGGATACCAGGCGCTGCTCAACGGGTCGGCGGCGAAGGGCGCGCCGCTCAAAATCAGGGGCGACCACCACGGGAAGGTGTGCCAGGCTCCCAACGCGCGTTGCAGATAGAGAGCGTTGGGGTAATGCGAGATGGCAAAATCCGAATAAGCCGCCCCGGAGAGGTAGGGGAAATCGTTCCCGGCCCACAGGAGGAACAGGGCAGGAATGACGAGCAGCAGCAATCTGGCGTAGCGGTCTACGGGTCGGGGCATCTGTCGGTGGTCTGTCTTCCGCGGTCTCTCGTCGGTGGTCTGTCGTCCGCCATTATAGCAAACCGTCTTGAGTTTTGAACCCTGGGCCTGCTACTTGCGACAAAATAAATGAACGTGTTTTACGAGGAGTGTTTTGCATGCCCGACAATTTCCCTGAAACCCCTATCTCCGGTCTGTTGCGAGATGCGCTCCAACGCCAGCCGCAGGTGCAGCCGCCGGCGCGGGTGCTGGCGCGTCTGCGCGCCGAGGTGCGGGCTGTACCCCAGCAGCGCCCGATGCCCTGGTGGTGGCAGGCTGCCTGGGGATTGCTGCTGACCGCCGCGGTTTCGCTACTCTTGTGGGGCGTGTGGCTGCCCGGCGCGACCTTGCAGTGGCAGGCTCCCGGTGAGGCGTGGACATCCTTCCGTATCTACCGCGCCCCGGCGGGGACGAATGATTTCTCTCTCGTGGCCGAATTGCCGGTGGCGCAAACCGGAGACGTGTACCGCTATCAGGACGCCTTGCCCTGGCCGGGCGTATCTTACACCTATCGGGTGGAGGGCGTCACTGCCGAGGGGCGTACTGCCCTCAGCCAGACGGTTACTCACGAGGGTCGGGAGAGCCTTGTCCAGGCGGGGAGCATCCTCCTCTTTGGGCTGGGCCTGGGGCTATTGGGAGTCGCGTTTTTGCCCAGAGGAATTCCGGCGCGTCGGAAAGTGGCCTCCCAAATTATTCGCTAAACTTTGTGCCGGAATGGAGAATGGGGCAGGTGATGTCGCGCCTGCCCGTTTTGTTTTGGGGCGGTATGGGTTTTCTTGCGGGGATACACGAACCTGCTTGCTGTCAAGTCGGCGAAACCGGAAGTGGTAAGATTGATGGGCATATTTGTTTGTGTACTTACTTCATGACCTGGAGGTAATGATGCGAAGGCGCTGGCTGCGTATTCTTGGCAGTTTGCTGGTGGCCCTCGGCCTGACCGTTGCCTGGCTCTGGATGTGTTCCCCGGGGGAGCGCGCCCTGGCAGCGGACGAAGTCGTTTGGGTGCGCGTTCTGGCGATGGAGGGGGTTGACCTGCGCTCTGCTTTCCCTATGGGGGCTTACCACCGTGAATTCGGGGAGTTTTCCTTGTGGACCGGTTACACCGATAACCCGCAAACCCTCCGCCAGGAGGCGGGGGTGCTGCACCTTGCCGAGGGGACCCCCTCCCTCCAAATCCCACAGCCGGACCCCGAGCACACCTACACTTCCACCCTTGACCTCTCCCTGCGTGGGCGGGAGCGTATTCGGGCTATCCTGGCAAGCACCGCAGCGCAGGTGCGGCACCCTCAGGGAGGATGGCCCGCCCCGCAGACTCCCGCTGACTGGTACGAAAACGATTACCAGGGTATCAAAGCCGCCTGGGATGCCTATGGCGTGGACGGCTCCGGAGTGCGTATCGCTGTGTTGGATTCTGGCGTAGATTTTGGCAACCCTGCTTTACAAGGACGCTATGCTGTCCAGCCCACCACTACCGGGGGGACGCAAGCCTACGCCGGCTGGCCGATTGCCTTTGACGACCGCTCTCTGGGCGACTACCTGAGTGACCCCGGCCGCGCCTGGCCGCAGAACTGGGGCTGGTTCGTCAACGCCTCCCGCCCTATCCACGGCACGGGAATTTTTACTTTCACTGACCCGCTGGATGCTTCTGTGGTGTACACTGCCCCCGGCAGCAGTCAGAGTGGAACGTGCTACCTGGGTTACCACCCGGATGCCCTGCTGGGCAGTGTGCCTCTTCTGGTCTCCGACGACCATGCTGCCGGGACTTACGACAGCGTTTATCTTGACCTGAACCTGGACGGCGTTTTTGAGACCCGCGTGGACAAATCCGCCCCTATCGCTGCCCTGGATGTGACCGGTGACGGCGTGCCCGACCTCTCTGCCGGGATGCTGACCTGGATTGCAGACGGGGTCAACCCCCCGCCGGGCGCGCTGGCCGTCTATGGCGCTTCCAACCCCGTGCCCCCTGCCGGACAGATGGCGATTTTCATGCTCGATGACCTGTTCCTTGCCGGGGGCGGGCATGGCACGATGGTAGCCGGGACAGCCGTAGGGGATGATGGCGGCGTCTTCGTGCCGGAATCTCGCGTGGCGAGTTTTTACACTGCCACCTATGGTCCGCTGGTGCAAGGGCCTGCGCCGGGGGCCACAATCATCCCGGTTGGCAACGTGTACGAGGGGGGAGCAATCGAATCGGCTTATCTCTTTACCATCGTTGGCCTGGATGGAGTGCCCGGCACGGGCGACGAACCGCACATCGTCAACATGAGTTACGGCGATGGCGGCGTGGAGAACACCGGCTGGGATTGGGAATCGCGCTTCCTCACCCAACTCAATCTGGAATACGGCGCGCAGTCCCCTCTCTTCGTGCATGCCTCCGGCAACGGCGGCTCTGGATACGGGACGCTTATCAACCCCAGCCCGGCCACCGGCCTGAATGTTGGGGCCTCCTCGCAGTTCGGTACGTTCAATTTTGTCGGGACCTACGAGACCGTGACTTTGCCCTCGCGAGTCAATTACGGCGATTTGCTCAGTTTTTCGGGACGCGGGCCGGATGCAAGCGGGGCGCGTCCTCTTGACCTGGTTTCCAACGGTATGGCTGGCTCGGGGGCGTACCCTCTCAACAGCGCGGTGAACGGTACGCTGGCCTATGTCCACTGGTATGGCACCAGCCGCAGCGCTCCGATGGTGGGGGGCATTGCCGCCTTGGCTTACCAGGCCTTTTATCAAGAACATGGACGTTACCCCGATTGGCGGGAGGCCGCCGATTTGCTCCGCTCCGGAGCCGACGACTTGCGCAACGACCCGATGGCGCAGGGAGCCGGGCTGCCGAACGCCTTCCGTATCGTGCAGATGGCCGCCGGGGATTACGGGGTGACTTTCTCCCCCTCGGTGCTGACGGCGGGCGAGTGGCGGGGAGAGACCTGTCCGGGCTGCGGGCGCGGCTTGACCCCCGGAGAGATGGTCACGCTTCCCATAACGGTAGCCAACCGTGGGGGAGTTCCACTCACGATAAACCTGGGGACGCAGATTCTCTCCGAGACAGCTCGCTATACCGCCAGTATCCCCACCCTTTCGGATTCTTCCACCAATTATTTTGGCGGCGCGCCCGATTATGCCCTCAACCTGACCCCCTGGGTGCAGGCGCATCCCGACGCGGACCTGATGGTCGTGTGCCTGACGATGCCCTTCGAGCATTTCGATGAATTGCCGCCTACGCCTTCGGCCTCGGAGAACCGCTGGCGCTTGATGGTTTACAACTGGTGGGATGACCACGCCGACGGGCAATGGTGGACGGACCTCAACGCCGACGGGCACATTGACGCCCCCGGTGAATTGGACCTGGACGACGAGTGGCTGCGTTTCGATTACGGCTGGCGGACTGCCTCCCAGGAGGAAGTCCGCGTCCGCGACCCCTACGCTCGTTCGCTGGAGGCGGGTTCGGCGGGCATTTGGGCGGGCGCAGCCCACTACCGCCGGGCGGCGGGCGACAACAGTACCACCCTGCATCTCGAAGTGGTCTTTTACCGGCGCGTGCCGTGGAACGCCGTTTCTGTGCCTTTTTCGCAGGCCGCCCTGGCCGCCGGAGAGACGCTCACCGTGCCCCTGCGCGTCCAGGCCGGGCTAGAGCCCGGGCTGGAACAGGGTTTTGTGGTGGTCACCGATACCGGCCGCTCCGACCTGAACCCGAATTACCGCCCACACGTCAGTTACCTGCCCCTCACCTGGCAGGTGTGGCCGGATGTGGCCGCCGGCATGCAGTCGGGCGGCAGCCTGCGGGGCACGCCCTACGAGAACGGCGCCGTGGACGGAGCTTTCTCGTGGGGGAGTACGGCGGAAAGCGGGGCCTGGCGCCTTTTCGGCTTCGACCTGCAAAACCCGCCGCCTCACAGCGTCCTTCTGGCGCATTCCCGTTGGGAAGATTACCCCACCGACCTGGATGCCCTCTTCTTTGGCCCGCGGCGGGATGCGTTCTCGGCGCGGCATCCGGAGTGGTTCGGCGAGAGGGGGCTGGCATACCTGGGCGGCAGTCTGCGGGATGGCAGAGCACCGCGTTGGAATTTCCAGACGGCCACTGGTGGCACGGAGGAGTGGGCAGCCGTCCCTGCCGCCGATGGCTGGCACGTTTTGGCGCAGGAGGCTGTGCTTTACGGGGGCTTGGGGGCGCAAGAGCCTTTTACTACTGCGCTGGGGTTGGTCGCCTTTGACCCCGCTCCGTTGTACTTTGACCCCTCCGTATGTGGCGTGAATTGTTCCCTGACCTTCACGCTGCGTTCCAGTGTGCCCGTCGCTGGCGGACTCGTGGCGCAGTATGGTCTGGGTTGGATTTCCTCTGTGGAGTACGGCGGAAGCGTGGCGGGGAGCGATGTAGCCGTAGAAGAACTTTCTCTGCCTCCTGATGTGTACCGCCTGGAAGTGCGCCTCGCCTCCCTGGAAAACCTGCCCGCCCTGGATGTGGCTCTCTACGACGATAGCGGTGCGCAGTCCGGCGTGTGGGACGCCTCCGACCAACTCCTGGGGCGACATCCCTGGTTGACGCCGGATGAGACCTGGACGCCGCCGCTATCCGGAGGCGGAACGTACTGGCTGCAGCTGGGGGCCGCCGACGGTGTTTCCTCGGGAACCTATGTGTTGGAAACGCTCTCTTACGCTGCCGGGGATGATGGCGCCCTGGCTTTGAGCGGGCTTCCCGCTCGTCTGGAGTCTGGCCGGGTTTACACACTGACCGCCCGCTTGCAGCAACTTGCCCAGGTGGGACAGTCAGGCCTGCTGGTTTTCGGCCCGCCGGATTTGCCCACGGCCTTTAACCTGCCAGTGCGCGCCGAGACGCTGGCCGACTTGTGGGTGGACGTGCAGGGGACGGCCTCCGCCGAGCCGGGGCAGACGGCGGTTTACACCGTGACCTACGGCAGCCGCG
>JANTFR010000113.1 GCA_024763355.1 Anaerolineales bacterium | reverse complement strand
GGATGCAGCAGGGGGCGCGGCGGTGGGGGTTGCGGTGACGGGGGGGGCGGCGGTTTGGAGTTTTTCCCATGCTTCCGACGCCGTCAGACCGACTATCTCCGACCAGGGTACTCTGGCACGTTCTTCCTGAATGGTTTGCCGTAATTCGTCGCCGGCTCGCACTTCCATGAGGGAGAGAAAGGTCAGTAATTCGTCCACCATCTCTTGCGTGATGCGGACGTTCTCGCCCTCTCCGTTCAGCAGGGCTTCCACGGCGGGAGAATACAGGTCGATGACCAGCCAGGTCTGGTCGCTGGCGGTCTGGTCGGCCCACAACAAGGGCGTCATTTCGGAGTAGTAGCGGTATCCGAGGTCGAGGTAATGCCGTCCGAGCGGGGTGGTGGGCAGCAACTCCGCGCACATCCGCTGAAACAAGATGGCGGTACGCGTCACGCGGGCGGCGTTCTCCGCCGGGGTATCTGGGGGGAGCGCTTTCACTCTGGGGAGGGGGAACAACCATCCGAGCAGCATCCCCGCCAAAACGAGTACGATGGGGGAGAAATATCGTCCGGGCTTCTTCTTCATCACGGCACCTCCTGAAAGATTGGGTGAAATCTGCGGATAGCCGCCCAAACGACGTATCCTCCCGAAAAGTTCCCATTTCCGCTCAATCCCCAAAACAAATCCCCAACTCGCGGGCCGTGAGCATCGTATCACAGTCCAGGGGGACGGTTTTCATGCGGCGGGTAGCCTCCGCCAGGGGAACGTACTTGACCGTCGGAGGGTCCAGCGCCACCATGACGTTTTCCTGCCCTTCGGCCAGGGCGCGCACCGCGGCAGCCCCGAAACGCAGAGCAACAAGGCGGTCGAACGTAGTGGGAGAGCCGCCGCGCAGCAGGTGACCGAGCACCACGGTGCGCGTCTCTTTGCCCGTCAGGAGGGAAATCTCGGCGGCCACGTGTTCCCCGACGCCGCCCAGACGGGGGGCGTGCCCGGCGTGTGCGCCCTCCTTGATGGTGTAGCCCTCCCCTTTGGGATGCGCGCCCTCCGCCACCACGACGATGGCGTGCCGCTGCCCGAAGGCCTCGCAATCCCGGATTTTCTGCGCCACGGCCTCCATGTCGTAAGGGATTTCCGGGATGAGGATGACATCCGCCGAACCGGAGACGCCGCTGTTGAGCGCAATCCAGCCCGCGTAGCGTCCCATGACCTCCACGACCATCACCCGGCGGTGGGAGGCTGCCGTGGTGTGCAGGCGGTCTATGGCTTCGGTGGCAAACGAGACGGCGGTATCGAAACCAAAGGTAATCACCGTCTGCGCCAGGTCGTTGTCAATCGTCTTGGGGACGCCCACAATGCGCAATCCCTTTTGGGCCAGGGCGTGGGCAATCTCCATCGAACCGTCTCCCCCAACGGCTACCAGGGCGTCCAGTTCGTGGAGGGCAAAGGCCTGCAAAAGGGGGGCGGAAAGGTCTGTCTCGGTATAAGAACCATCCAGTTGACGCACAGGGTAATGCAGCGGGTTGCCGCGGTTGGTCGTCCCCAAGATAGTGCCTCCCAGGGCGGTGATACCACGCACCGCATCGGGCAAAAGCCGCACCAGCCCCCCGGCGGGGTAACGCTCCGGAAAGAGCAGGCCGTCGTACCCCTCCCGAATGCCGTAGGTTTCCCAGCCGCGCAGGTGCGCGGCCAGGACGACAGCGCGAATGACGGCGTTCAGACCGGGGGCATCGCCTCCGCCGGTTGTGATGGCAATTTTGCGAATGGTCATGGGGTTCCCTCCCCGGATTTCAGGGTATCCAGGCGAGCCAGTTCGGCCCGTACGGCGTATTCGGCCAGCAAAGCGCTCCAACTCATCCAGGCAACAACCAGAAAGAAGGTCAGCAGGGTGCTGAAAATCAGCAGGAGGGCGGCCAGCAGCGCGCCTCCCAGGCTCAACCCCGGACGGGTGAAAACGAAGACAGCGCTGCGCCGCAGGGCGGTGGTCACCTTAGGATGCTGCATATCGAAAAACAAAGGCCAGAAGTACAAACCGACACTCCACCACAACACAGCCATGATAACCCATACGGAGCGCAGCACCCACCAGATTGCCCCCTCCGCTTGCGCGGAGAGGAGCAGGTTTCCAATCAGGATACCCCACACCACAAAATTTACGGCTCCCCAGCGCAAAGAGGCAGACCACAAACGCTGCACAAGCGGCCAAATTGTGGCATAATTAAAGTCTCCTTCGCTTACCAGTTCATGTATCAGCGCGGCAAACACGGCGGTAGCAATCGGGGCAGTCACAAGGGGGAATCGCAACAACATCCAGGCCGTGTTGAGCAACACCAGTGAAGACAGGGCCTGCCACCACGTCCGCATGGTACGTACCAGCACATTCCATAAATTCATATTTGCAAGATACCCCAAAGCCGGATGAGCGTCAAGTGCAATACAAAATTCGTCATATCCGGTATCAACGGTCTCATTTTCCCCCATTAATCCGGCAGGAGGTGCAGGATGAACAAAAGATGGTTGATGCTTCTTGGAGTACTCTTATTTTCCTTTGCCCTGGTAGGCAGCGCGCTGGCAGCCTCGCGGGCCGGCCTGGCAGACGAAGGAACGTCTGTGTTACAAATACTTCCCTCCGCGCAGGAAGACCAGGCGCCTTCTACCCCTGCTGCCGTCTATCTCGAAGAACATTTTGACGCAGGGATGTTCCCGCCTGCCGGATGGACAATTGTCAACCATGGCGGAGACTGCGCATGGAGCGACGAAAGCGGCGAAGCATATCCGGAGGAAAACCTGACCCCCGGATGGGCCGGTTTTGCGGACGCCGATTCGGATGCCTGCGGGTCCGGGACAACTATGGACGTTTCGCTGGTTTCCCCCGTCTTCGACCTCTCTGGTGCTCCGACCGGCACCTTCCTCGAGTTTGCCTCCGATTTCAAAACCGCAGGCATACAAACCGGGGCGGTTGAAATCATCAATGGGGGTGTGGTAACGTGGACGCGTATTTACACATTGACGGGCACCTCTCTAAACTCATTCTCCCACATAGACCTGACAAATTACCTGTCATATCCCGACACGCAAATCCGCTTCCATTTCATTACCTCTGGACAGGATTACTGGTGGCAGGTAGACGACGTCCTTGTGGCCGAACCTGCTCCCGCCCTTCGAATTTTCCACGATGCACCGGTATATCTTCCTGTTAGCAGCACTGTCCCATACACCATCACTGTCCAAAATATCGGTGGTATGGATGCTGGCGGGATTCTGCTAGAGAATCCAATGCCGCCGGGAGCACATTTCCTCACCGGCACGCTTACCTGCGCGGGCGGTTTCAATGGCGTCTGCGGTTATGACGGCGCATCACAGCGCATCACCTGGACAGGCAACATCCCCGCCGGGAATAGCGTACAACTCTCCTTTAGCCTCGCGCCGGACAGCAATGAACCTTGCAACCACATTGAGAATATCCTGTACGCCTCGAATGTGACAGGCACATTGATGCTGGAAGACCACATGGGAACGGATTTTGCTCCCCAGGTCTTTTACGCTGAGGATTTCGAGACATCTGCGGGGGGATTTACCGCATCCGGTGAATGGGAATGGACACAGCCGGACCCCGATATCGTTCCTCGCGGCCCCAAAGGAGCCTTCAATGGCACATGGGTATGGGGGACCAACGGGTACGGGGCCTATACATCCGGCGGTATGCTCACAACGACGATTGACTTGAGCGCCATTCCTCCCACTCCCTCGGGAATTTCTCTCCAGTGGGAAAACTGGCTGGACCTCGCTCCCGGCGACAAAGCACTGGTACATATCAACAACGAGGTTTATCCCATTCAAGATTGGACTGGCTCCACGCGGCGCTGGGAATTCATTGGGCTGGATGTAACCCCTTATACAGGCCAGGTCATCACGGTGACTTTCGACCTGATGGGCAGCAACACGAATTCTTACGCCGGATGGTACATTGACTCGCTGGCCGTAGTGGAAAATTGTCCCCATGCCTGGGTAGGATGGAGTCAGGAGGCTGCCGTCTGTCCGGGCGAGAGCGCTTTGTTTTTCCTGGAGGCCACTAACGGCACCTACTTTACCCAAACTTTCACGCTAACGCCCACTGGCAACACTTGGCCGACGTTCTTGAGCGCCAACAACTTTCCCGTTGCCTCGGGAGAGCGGGAATACATCACCGTTGAGGTTGCCGCGCCGGCGGACGCAGTGTATGGAGATTACGACCAGGCAGTCATTGAAGGGATGACCGCTCCGGACAGGTACTACAGCATTCTTACCTTGACCACCCGGATTGAAGATTCCTGGGTGCCGGACCTTCCCGCTCCGGCTCCCGGCATGGATGGCGCGGCTATCTCCTACGGCGAGGAAACGTATTACTTCCCCGGTGTGGTAACAGACACGTTCAAATACACTCCTGCGGCAGGGTGGAGCCCTCTTGCTCCCCAACCTGTGCCATCTTACAAATCCGGTGATGCCTGCTTCGGTCACAACGCTACGGGCGACCCCGTCGTGGTGTTTTTCCCGGATATGGGAGCAGGCACTTCCAACCTGCATATCTACAACCTTCCGGCCGATTCTTGGAGCGTGGTTCCCTCCACGCCCCCCTTCCCCTCAAGCGGAATCGACGGCCTATCCATCGTCTCCGACCAAGGCGCCAACTTGTGTTATCTGAGCAGCGGCCGCGACAGTATCGGCGTGCGAAACGAAGTTTTGGTCTATGACGTTGCCGCCAACACCTTCTTTTCTTTCGGTGCATTGACAACCGAGCGTATGTACCATGCTTCCTGGATGGCGGGCAATCAACTGTGTGTAGCCGGCGGACAGGACGTAGAAGGCGTACCGCTTGCCTCTACGCAATGCTACAACTTCACGACTGGCACCTGGGAAGCGGAAAATGCCACTTATGGGCACCTCCCGGTCCCCTTGTGGGGCATGGCAGACGTGCAACCGGCCCCTGATGCAATCTGGCTGCTTGGCGGCAGTATGGATGCTACCTTTGGCGGGCCGGGATACCCGATACCCGATGTTGTCGTCTGGGACAACAATATCCTGACGTGGACGCAAAGCGCCCCCTTGCCTTATCCGATATATCGCGGCTCTGCCGATGTCCAGGCCGGAAAAATTTATCACATAGGCGGGAGCATGCCTTACGAGACAAACGGTATGCTGGTGGATGCCCCCGTGCAGGAGCATATGCGCTTCGTATCCTGCGGAGCGGCATCGGATGCCGACGTATGGCTTGCCAAAGCGGCATCGCCCCCCGTTGTAACGGTGGGAGAGCAATTCACTTATACGCTGCTGATTGGAAACGACGGCCCTGCCTGGGCTACCAACGTCACCCTGGAGGACTGGCTGCCGCAAGGTATTACCGTCACCTTGCCGCCATTCTCCCCCTGCGCGCTGGGAGGCGGCGGTTTTACCTGCACGCTTGGCAGCATCCCTCCCGCTGGCATGGCTCGTGTGGACATATCGGCCACTGCTTCCATTACCGGCGTTTTCTTCAACCAGGCAATTGCTTATGCGGTGGAACCAGACCCGCTAGGCGACAACAACATCGCCGTAGCGCAAAGCGAGGTTTTGGAACAGCCTGTAACAGGGCCGTTCATCTTTGAAGTTCTTCCTCCAGCAGGCATCAACATTACCGATACCGTCATCACTATCACGGGAATGAACTTCCAGGTAGGTTTGAGCGTCACGCTTGATACCCTCCCCTTGCCGCACGTCCGGCAGTCCAGCGGTTTGGTACATGCCCTTGTGCCGGCAGGGTTGCCGCCGGGAACGTACGACATTAGCGTTGTCAATCCCGATGGACAGGGGGATACCATGCCGGAGACGTTTACCGTTTATGGCGATGTTAATCCCCAGGTGTACGGAGTTTTCCCGGACATGAGCACGAACGATATCCCCGTGGGGATGATTATCGCAGGTGAAAACTTCGTGCCCGGCGCGACGGTCATGTTGAGCGGCACGATACCGGTGGTCAAGGCGAATGCCCTTATCACCGTCCCGTTAGAAGGGAATTACTTCATCAACGGTAATGAGTTGCTTGCGGTTGTGCCGCCCGGCGTGATGTCCGGCACCTACGATGTTGTAGTCACCAACCCGGACGGGCGCGCGGGGAGGCTGGCGCAGGCTTACACATCTATCAGCGCTGCCAGTACCGATTTGTATGGCGGGCGCGGCGACTTATGGACCATCCCGACTACGGTACGCTCCCGCGAGGTTATCACGGTGGGCGCTACCGTGCGCAGGCAAGGCGGATTGAGCACCACGCTGCCTGGAGTGGATGTGGCCTTCTTCCTGGGAGACCCGCTGGCAGGCGGGCAACTACTGGACGTTGCGTCAACCGGTCCCTTGCCGCCGCGCGGCATGGACTTCGCGGCCATCCCAATGGATTTGAGCAGTGTTCCGCCGGGATACTACGACCTGTATGCCGTCATAGACCCTGCCGATAATGTCCCCGAATTCGACGAAGGGAACAACGTCATTTCACGCACCCTGGCCGTCCTGCCTCCAGCAGCGGATACCCAGCCGCCCGCCATCGTCGGATTCCGCATCAACAACGGGGCGCAGCGCACAACCAACAGTCAGGTTTCTCTGATGCTCAGCGCTACCGATAACGTCGCGCCGGCATACGTGTACTTCATCGAGTACGCCTACTTACAGGTCGTGGGAACGTGGTGGCCGGTGCAATTCAGCGGGTGGCAGCCTTTCGACACGGTTACTCCCTGGGCTTTGCATGCCACACCGGGCGTACACTACATCCAGGCGTGGGTAGCCGACGCAGCAGGTAATCTCAGTGCACCGAAACACGCCTGGATAAACCTGATGCAGTCCGGCACGCCCATCGGCCAATACGAGGTCCATCCGTACCGCTTGCGGCTCCAGGCCGGCGACAGCGTGCTGGTACGCCTGACCTCCGGCGTCGGCGACGCCGACCTGTATGTCTTCGGGCCAGGTGATGCCTTCATTGGCAGCAGCGAAAACAGCACGCCAGTGGATGAGGTGGCCTTTACGGCAACCCAAACCGGTGTCTATCAGGTGGAGGTGGAAGGCTTCGCCGCCAGCAGCACCTACACGCTGGAGTTCTTGCCCGGCGCGACCACGAGGGCCCCTTCTCCTGCCAGTGGACAGGTGCCCCAAAAGCCCTTGCGCGGGCGCAGTCGTCCACTCCTTTCGGTAAGTGAGGAGCCGTCTTCTAACACTGGGTTAGAGAACGTGCCGGACACCTTGTACACCATTTATCTGCCGATTGCTCTCCGATAACTCAAACCGTTGCGTCGAGGGTTTCTTACTCGCAGGTGGGGGTGGACAGTTGTCCGCCCCCACCTGCGCGACTGCGGTACAATACCTCCACAGATTATCTCTACATCATATTTACACAACATCATGCCCTCTCCCTGGCTCTCTTTCCTCCCCCATTATCTGGCCCAGGACCTGATAAACCATCCGAGACGTAGCCCCATCGGAAAAGAGGAGCGCTTCGATGGCGTAACGCTGTTCGCCGATGTCTCTGGTTTCACCGCCATCAGCGAAGCGTTGAGCAAAAGCGGGAAACACGGGGCGGAGGAATTGACCGGCATCTTGAACACCTATTTTGGCGATATGATAAGCATCATTCGCCGCCACGGGGGAATGATAGCCAAATTCGGGGGCGATGCCCTCACTGCCGTTTTTCCCTGTCCTGCCGAAAAGAAGACGCAAACTGCTCGCGAAGCGGTCGTCTGCGCGCTGGAGATGCAGGAGAGCATGGGGTCCTACATTTCCATCTCTACCAGCGCAGGCGACTATGGGCTGGCAATGAAGGCGGGGCTGGCCTGTGGTCCGCTCTTTCGCACCGTGGTGGGCGACGCCGCCGTGCGCCTGGAGCACCTCCTGGCCGGAGAGGCATTAGACCTGTGCGCCGAAGCGGAGCACCACGCCAGCCGCGGGGAAGTCGTCGTTCACCGCAGCCTGGCACAGGCCGCAGACGGGGGCATACCCCTCGGTCAACAACGGGGGGATTTCTTTCTCGTCACCCAAAGGCCGGAATGCCCGCCGGAACACGCCGTCCCCCCCTTAACTGAACCTCCTCCAGAACTGATTCCCACCCTGGCCGCCTTCATCCATCCCAGTATTGCCAGCCGCCTGGCACAGGAACAGACCGCCTTTATCAACGAACACCGTAAGGTAACGATACTTTTCTTGCGTTTCGACGGTTTCTCCTATGCGGAACCATTAGTGGGTGCGCGTTTGCAAACCTATTTTGCCCATATCATCAACATCGTGGAGCGTTACGGCGGCTACCTGAATAAAATTGATATGGGGGACAAGGGCAGTAAGGCTATCATCTTGTTCGGCGCGCCCATTGCTCACGAGGACGACCCCGACCGCGCCCTGCGCTGTGCACTGGATATCCGCGATTTGCCTCACGCTAACGCACATATCGGCATCAACACCGGCTATGCCTTCTGCGGCCAGGTCGGCTCTCCTTTACGGCAGGAATACACCGTGATGGGCGATGCCGTCAACCTGGCGGCCCGCTTGATGCAGGCTTCCGGCCCAAACGAAATCCTCGTTTCAGAGTACACTCGCCAGGCGGCCCGCCGCCCTTTTTTGTGGAATTCGGAGCGTTCCCTGAAAGTCAAGGGCAAGCGTGAACCGATACGGGCGGCTTCCCTGCGCGGGGCGGCGGCGGGGAACGCCTACCGTCTGCACGAATCGCGCTATGCGCTCCCTATGGTTGG
>JANTFR010000112.1 GCA_024763355.1 Anaerolineales bacterium | reverse complement strand
CCGCGCTCTTTCTCTTCCGGCGCATTGTCAATCTGGTCGTAGGCTTTGTACTCCGCCTTCCCCATCATCGCCGCCACTTTCGTGATGGCCGCCGTCAACGTCGTCTTCCCGTGGTCGATGTGCCCCATCGTCCCCACGTTCAGATGCGGTTTCGTACGCTCAAATTTCTGCTTTCCCATGGAACGTTATCTCCTCACAAATATAGTCACGTTTGAAATTTTCTTCGGTGACGAGAGCCCTCAATGGGATTTGAACCCATGACCTCACCCTTACCAAGGGTGCGCTCTGCCGACTGAGCTATGAGGGCGTTTGACACACCGAAGCGCCGATAGGTAAGCCGCTCACCCATCAGCGCAACACAGCGTTTGTTCCCCGATAGCCGGGGAGGTGGGCAGGGACGGATTCGAACCGCCGAAGGCGTCTGCCAGCTGATTTACAGTCAGCCCCGTTTGTCCACTTCGGTACCTGCCCAGGGTGCCAGTTGGTCAACCGGCCGGTAGGCCCCTCACTACAGCGAACGGGCGCACCGGCTGAGCGGCCAACAAGCCGACGATGGGACTTGAACCCATAACCTACCGCTTACAAGGCGGTTGCTCTGCCGAATTGAGCTACGTCGGCACGTTTTGGTAACAAGCGCATCGCATTATACCAGAGGCATTTTGCGGCGGCAAGGCTTATACCATCAATTTGCCAACGGGGCAGAAGTTTATCAGTTTCTCCAGTACGAGTCAATACTTTTTCAGCGGGTTCGTGAAAAATTGCGCGCCTGCCAGGCGAAATACAAGGCCACCGACCCCGCCGTGGCCGCGTTGAGGGAGGCAATCGCTCCCCGCATAGGCAGACGCAAGAGCAAATCGCAATTCTTCCGCACCAGAGGGCGCAGCCCCTGCCCTTCGTTGCCCACCACCAGGGCTATTGCCCCATCCAGGCGGACCTCACCCAGGGCGCGGGAGTCCGCACCTTCATCCAGTCCGATAACCCAGATATCCCGCTCCTGCAAGGTTTGGATGGCCTGCGCCAGGTTAGCGCGCGCCACCCAAAGGTGTTCGCTGGCCCCCGAGGAAGCGGTAACCACCGCGGGGGTGATACCTGCCGCCCTTCGGAGGGGCAGCAGAACCCCGTGAATTCCCACCGCCTCGGCGGTACGCAGCAGCGTCCCCAGGTTTTGGGGGTCCTGTACGGCATCTAAAAGCAGCAGGAAAGGCGGCTCGTCTCTGGAAAGAGCGCCTTCCACCACGTCGGGCAGGGGAACGTAAGGGTAAGCGCTCGCTTCCAGGGCAATCCCCTGGTGGGCGATGGGGGAGAGAGCATCCAGGCGGCGGCGCTCCACCTTGCGGACGGGGATGCGGCGTTGGGAGGCCAGGCGCAGGCTCTCCGCCAGGCGTCCTTTGGGCTTGATGCCCTCCGCCAGCCAGAGCGAAAAACCCTGCCGCCGGGCAGCGCGCAGGGTTTCGTAAACCGGTTGACGACCGACAATCCACTCGCGCATCTTACTCCCAGTGCCAGGTGGTGCCGCCCTTGCTGTCCTCCAGAGCGACGCCCAGGTCCTTCAGGCGGTCGCGAATGAGGTCGGAGAGCGCCCACAGTTTTTGACGGCGCAGTTCGGAGCGCACTTCCAGCAGGAGTTCGATAAACGGCTCGGCGGCCTTTCCCGCTGGCTGCGCGGCGGGGCGCAGACGCAGCCCCAGAACGCCGGCCAGTTCCGCGAGAGTTTGCTGGGCGGGAGATAGCACCGCATCGGTTGCCCCGGCATCCCGCGCCTGGTTGATGGCTTTCACAAGGGCGAAAAGTTCTCCCAACGCCCCGGCGGTGTTGAAGTCGTCGTCCATTGCCGCTTCGAAGCCTTGTTTGGCGGCTTCGGTCTGCTGCTTGAGGGCCTCCACCGCCTCGCCTTCCGTCAGGGATGCGCCGGGGAGGGCGGGCTTGAGCGCCCCGCGCAGACGCTCCAGGGCCTTCTCGGCCTGAGCAATGACCTCATCGTTAAAGGTGAGCGGGTTGCGGTAACTGGAATTGAGCACCATCATCCGCAGTACATCGCCATCGTGTTCCGCGAGGAAATCCTCGATGGTGACCAGATTGCCGATGGACTTGGACATCTTCTCGCCGGAGAGTTGCAGCATCCCGTTGTGCACCCAGTAACGGGCGAAAGGCTTGCCGGTGTAACTTTCCGTCTGGGCGATTTCGTTCTCGTGATGGGGGAAAATCAGGTCGTTGCCGCCGCCATGGATGTCAATTTGCTCGCCGAGGTGCGCCAGGTTCATGGCAGAGCATTCGATGTGCCAGCCGGGGCGTCCCGGCCCCCAGGGGCTGTCCCAGGCAGGCTCTCCGGGTTTGGATGCCTTCCACAGGGCAAAATCCATGGGGTCTTCCTTGTTTTCGTCCACTTCGATGCGCGCTCCGGCGCGCATATCATCCAGTTTGCGTCCGGAAAGTTTGCCGTAATCCTTGTCACGGCGCACCCGAAAGTACACGTCCCCGTTGGGCGCGGGGTAGGCATAGCCCTTGTCAATCAAACCCTGCACCATTTGGATAATCTGACCTATCTCCTGGGTAGCGCGCGGGTTGATGGTGGCTGGCAGAACGTTCAGGTCGCGTAAATGCTGGTCGAATTCGTGCATGTACTCTTCGGCCAGTTCGAGAGGTTCGCGTCCCTGAGCGTTGGCGCGCTGGATGATTTTATCGTCCACGTCGGTGTAGTTCATCACGTGGAGCACGGTATAGCCCTTGTATTCCAAATAGCGGCGGATGATATCGAAGACCAGCACCGACATGGCGTGCCCCACATGGGCTTTATCGTACACGGTAGGGCCGCAGACGTACATGCGCACCACGCCGGGTTCCAGCGTTTCAAAGGGTTCTTTCCTGCGGGTCAGTGTGTTGTAGATACGCAAGGTCATGTCTCTCTCTCCTTTGCGGTCACGCGGGCGAAAATCATCCGTCCGGCGGAAGTTTGCAAGACTTTTGTCACTATCACGTGCGTGTTCAGTCCGATGAACGGTTCGCCGTCTTCCACGACGACCATCGTGCCGTCTTCGAGATAGCCCACGCCCTGCCCCGGTTCCTTACCAGCCTGTATGATTTCCACATCCAGCGTTTCTCCAGGCAGGAAGACCACCTTGACAGCATTTGCCAGGTCGTTGATGTTCAGCACCGTGACGCCCTGTAATTCGGCGACGCGGTTGAGGTTGTAATCATTGGTCAGGATGGGACAGTTCAACTGCCGCGCCAGCACAACCAGTTTGGCATCCACTTCCCGCGTCCCTTTGACGTCCATATCGGTGATGCGCACGGGCACATCAGGGATTTTCTGTAACTCGCTCAACACTTCCAGCCCGCGGCGTCCGCGCTGCCGCCGCAGGCCATCAGCGGAATCGGCCACGTATTGCAATTCGTTGAGCACAAAACGGGGGATGAGCAACTCCCCAAAGATGAAGCCCGTTTTGGCGATGTCGGCAATGCGCCCATCAATGATAACGCTGGTATCCATCAAGATGGGCTGCAAGGCCGGTTCGGATTCGCCATTCTTCCCATTGGAGGGGACATCGCGCCCGGAAAAGAGCGTTGAAACGGCGTTGAAAATATCGTCCGTCCGCATGGAGAAGACAACAATCCCGAGATAACCGAAAAACACCGCTACCAGAGCGGGCAGATAATCCCGCAAGGGCGAAGGCAGTTGTACCAGGGGAAACGTCACCAGAGCGGAGACGAGCAGTCCCGCCATCAATCCGCCCGTACCCACAACCAATTTCCGAGCGGAAATATTGAGCAAACGAGAGCGAATGGCCCGAATTGGCCGAACGGTGAGCCAGGGGGTAATGATGAGACCGGTCAACGCGCCTACCAGACCAAACACAATGGCGTACAACTCCGGCTCCAGCACTATTTGTCCAATGGAAGCCCCCAGGAAAACGCCGCCTATAGAAAATGCGACCATCCCAAGTAAACGAGCAATGAATTCCGTACTCACAATAAGTCCTCCCGACACGTTATATGCTCCAACGTGCCAGTCCATACAAATAAAAGAGGGTAGAATAAGGCCTGCATCCGAGAAATCGGGATTCCTGATTACCGGATGCTTTCAGGGATGAAAAATATCCCATTCATTTTACTACACTCACCCCGGTTACGGAGATATGAGCCAACGAGATTTGGACAAGGCCGCTTTGCGCGGCGAACCTTCCTACGTGTGGCGGGCGGGGCAGGAACGCCGCTTGCAGATGATTGCCGAGGCCGCAGAGGAGCGCATTCGCGGCGACATTCTGGAGGACGGCTGCGGTGTGGGGATGTACATGGAACACATGCAGCCTTACGGGGGCACTATCATCGGGATGGAATACGATTTCGAGCGCGCCGCAGAAGCCCACCGCCGCTCTCCGCACGTGCTGTGCGCCGCGGGCGAATACCTGCCCTTCCCCGATGGACGCTTCGACCTGATTCTCAGCCATGAGGTCATCGAGCACGTACAGGATGACCGCCTGGCCGTGCAAGAGATGGTGCGAACTCTCAAACCCGGAGGCCGACTGGTGCTCTTCTGCCCCAACCGCGGTTATCCTTTCGAGACCCACGGCATCTACTGGCGGGGGAAATACCATTTCGGGAACAAACCGCTGGTCAATTACCTGCCGCGTCCCCTGCGCGATAAACTCGCTCCCCACGTGCGCATCTATACCCGCGGCGACCTGGAGGCCCTTTTCGAGGGCCTGCCGGTGCGCTACATCACCCGCACGGTCATCTTCGGGGCTTACGACAACATCATCGCACGGCTGCCCCGCCTGGGGAAATCCCTGCGAGGCTTCCTGCAGACATTGGAAAAAACGCCTTTGCGCGTTCTGGGGCTTTCCCACTTTTGGGTGGTGGAGAAACTTCCTTACGAGGCCACCCGAAAATCGTAGATGCCGTCCACAACGGGCCATACCCGCCCGCAGGATTGGCATTCCATCGCGGCGGACGTTTCGTGCCAGTCCGTTCCCCCGCACGCCGGGCAGCGGAAGAATGTTCCTTCAGTCGCCAAGGGCGTCTCCCCCGCGGCAATGGAACGCGTAAAAACGCTGGGGGACAATTGCCACCAGTCACCGGTCAACTGCGCCACGGAATCCATCCAGACCAGCAAACGAGTGGGCAGCAATCGCTTGAGCGGGGCAATCCGAAAATGAGACACCGTCAACTGCCGCTGCAACGCAAATCCGCTCTCTTTCAGCGCAGCGCGCACCATACGGGGGTGAAAATCGAAATTGAGAGAAACAAATTCCACCGGCTCCGGCGTGAACGGCGACCAGGACTGCTGCTTGAGCAAATAGCGGAGAATGGCCTTCAGGTTTTGCTTGTTCGCATATTCCAGAATGAAGACGCCGCCCGGCTCCATCACCCGCCGGATTTCCCGTAAGGCCAGGGGAGCATCGGCCATGTGGTGCAGGACACGAATCATCGTGGCCGCATCAAAGAGGCCGTCCACGAAGGGCAAACGGTACACATTGGCCGCCGCGTAGATGTACCGCTCGCTCTCCCCCAGCCGCGCTTTGGCTTGCTGCAACTGAGTGAGAGAGTAATCCGTCAGCACGATGCGCTCGTAGCCGCGGTAACGAGGGGTGTTGCGTCCCGCGCCAGCGCCAATTTCGAGCAGCAGGCGGCCTCCCTCGGAGGGCAGCAGGCGGCGCAGGGCTACCGCTTCGGCGCTGTCTTCATAGGCGCGCCCGCCGCGCTCCCAAAAGGAGGTCTGATAATCCGAACCTTCGTAGTCGCACACAGGGGGCAGGGTATCTGGTGGCATACATGTTTCTCCGGTCGTAAAATCTCTGCCGGTCTCGACAGAAGGCAAGTATACCCCAAAGACAATTTTGCGATACAATGGGAATATGCCCGAAGAAAACATCCCCATACCCGAAAACATTGACTTGACCGCTTTTATTTCCCGGGAAGCGCACGACCTGAAATCGCCCTTCAACCGCATTCTGGGCTTTACCCGCATGGTCCTGAAGGGCATGGACGGCCCGTTAACCGACTTGCAGCGGGAAGACCTGACCACGGTGTACGAAAACAGCCGCCAGGCGATGGCCTTTGTGAGCAACCTGATTGATATGGCCCGCCTGAGCCGGGGAGAAAAGACGCCGGAGATGGGAGAATACGCCCTGGATACCCTGTTGGCCGAAGCCGTCAAGGCGTGGCGCGCGGATTTTCCGGAGGAGCGCGTTACCATGAAGATGGACCTTCCCCCGGAAGTCTGCACGCTGCAAGCGGACGCCGCCTTGTTCCGTCAGGCCATGAGGAACGTTTTGGCGTACGCGGCCGCATGGGTCAAAGCCCCTTCGGAAATCACGGTACAGGCCAGGCCGTCATCCGGCGTATGCCTGCTGAACATCCACAGCCGCGGGGAGAAAGACATCGCCGCCCCCGAAATGAAACTGAGCATGTGGGGGTACATTGCAGAACGCATCGTCGCCTTGCATGGAGGAGAAATTCGCGCCGCAAAACGCGGAGAGAAAGGCGCTTCTTTTGAAATAGCCCTGCCGTTCAAAGGCTGAATGCAACCCATGCCAATAGGGGATGTTTTTAGCGGGGAAAGCCCGCCAAAAACATCCCTTTTCACCATCTTTCGGATGGAACCTTAGTCACAAAAAACAATCGCCCTCCAGAGTTTCCGGAGGGCGATTGGATTCAGCGGGAAGGGGGAGGTCAATCCGCAGAAGCAATCAACTTTTCCACGCCGGCAGGGAAAACGCCGTTGCCATCATAACCGCGCCCCAGAGCAAGATAATTGAATCCCAGCGAACGCACCGTTTCCGGGTCGTAGATGTTGCGTCCATCCAACAAATTCGGGGAACTCATCAAGCCGCGCACGCGCTCCAAATCCAATGATTTGAATTCGTTCCACTCGGTAACCACCACGAGAGCATCCGCGCCTTCAGCAACGGCATAGGCACTAGGTTTCATCTCCACCTGCGGCAAAATGGAGGCTGCGTTTTCCATGGCGACTGGGTCATAGGCCCGAACGCGTGCCCCAGCCGCTATCAAGTCGTTGGCGATATCAATCGAGGGGGCTTCGCGCATATCGTCGGTGTTGGGCTTGAAAGCCAACCCCAAGAGGCCAATGGTTTTGCCCATCAGGTCACCCACCAGTTCGCGCACTTTTTCCACCGCCATCTTGCGGCGGTCAGCGTTGATTTCCATCACCGCGTGCAACAACTGGGGATGCTTGCCCTTTTCGGCAGCCATGTGCGCCAAAGCAAGGACATCTTTGGGGAAACAGGAACCGCCGTACCCCAGGCCGGCATCCAGGAAGAAGGGGCCGATACGCTGGTCGTAGCCCATTCCTACGGCAACTTCCTTGACATCCGCCCCCAATGCTTCGCAAATGTTGGCAATTTCGTTGATGAAGGAAATCTTCGTCGCCAGGAAAGCATTGGAAGCGTACTTAATCATTTCCGCGGTGCGCAGGTCGGTAATCACGATGGGAGCGCGCAGGGGGAGGTGAATTTGGGCCACCTTCTCCGCCGCATCTTTGTCCAGCGAACCAAGCACCGTGCGGTGGGGGTGCATGAAATCGCTGATGGCCGAGCCTTCCCGCAGGAACTCAGGGCAGGAAACCACGGAGAATGGAATCCTTTCCGGCTGGTAGCGCCTGACAATCTCAGCCACCCAGTCGCCGGTTCCCACGGGAACAGTGGATTTGTTGATGATGATTAACTCATGGTCCATCGTCTCGGCAATGGAACGCGCTGCGGCGGCCACGTAGCGCAAATCGGCCTCTCCATCCACACCGGAGGGCGTACCCACAGCAATGAAAACGAATTCCGCATCCTTCAAAGCCTCTTCGTAAGATGTGGTGAAGAACAATCGCTCCGCCTGGACATTACGCTCGACTAATTCTTCCAGACCCGGTTCGTAGATGGGCATGATGCCCTGTTTCAATCGCTCAATACGTTCTTCGTTGATGTCGAGCGCGGTAACGCGATTGCCCAGGTCTGAGAAGCAAGCCGCCGTGACCAGCCCAACATATCCCACACCAATAACAGCAATGTCTTTCATGGATTACAGCCTCCTAAAACTCGAAAATGAACGGCAAACTGCCGCCTTGTTTTCCGGAAAAGTATTGCAATCTTACCATGTCTTCCCAAAAACAAATCCTAACAAATTTCCAAGTACGGCAAAATAAAATCCGTCAAGTCGGCGCGAAAGGTCATCGAGAGAGAATGACCTCTGTCACTGGCAATTCGGACAAAGAAAGCCTAAAATAAGCCCAATATTTCCGACTTTTTTTGTCTTTGTGGTGCTAAATTCACAAAACACCAAAACGCATAGGGAGCAACACACCATGCAAATTACCCGGCAAGCCGACTATGCCATCCGCGCCATCCTGTACTTATCCCGCTTGGGGCCCGGACAGCGGGCAGCTACCAGCCACATTGCCGAAGAAGAGCACATTCCGCCTTCGTTCTTGGCCAAAATCGTCTCACAACTTTCTGTAGCAGGGTTATTGATAACTTCGCGAGGTGCTCGCGGCGGAGTCGCTCTAGCCAGAAAGCCGGATGACATCACCTTGCTGGAGGTCGTCGAAGCCATAGATGGCCCTATTCTATTGAACGAATGCGTTAGCGAAAACGGCACCTGTCCTTTCAAAGATAACTGCCCCTTACAGGAAATTTGGGTTGAAGCCCAAAGGGACCTGGTCAATCGTCTGCAGAGCGTCACTTTTGGGCGTTTCGTACCAGAACATGCTGCGGCATAAACACATTTTCCCCAAAACACGTGTCCAAACGTCTCCGGAGGGATATAATTTTATCGGAGACGTTTTTTGATTCGCCTCAGCCGTCACTCCTGCCCTTTACAACCTTCAAAAGGAGGTACCTATGTCTGGCCCTCGTGTTGTTCACCCCCCTCGGGGAACGCAACTGCATTGCAAGAACTGGCTGCTCGAAGCCCCCTTCCGCATGATTCAGCACAATCT
>JANTFR010000111.1 GCA_024763355.1 Anaerolineales bacterium | reverse complement strand
GGGGGAGGAGGCTTCGGGGTAACGGTAGCAACCGGAAGGAGGTCTGTGCCGCAGGCTGTGAGGGTCAGGAGAAGCGCGACGAGGAGGAGTTTTCCCAATCCCCCAAATTTTCCCCCACCCCTGGCCCCTCCCCCTAAGGGGGAGGGGGAGAAATGCGTACCATTCGTGGTATTCGTGCCCATTCGTGGATTCAGGACATCTCCCGGCGGACGGCGTGGTAGAGGGTCTCCGCTTTGAGGTCGTGAAGGGTGTAGCAGGGGGCCTGGAGATGGTCGGCCAGGGATTGCGCCAGCCCCTGGTCGAAGGCGGCGTGTTCCATGTTGACTACCACGCTGCGGATGTCCTCGGCGGCAATCTGCTCGGCCAGGCGGTGGGCCTCCTCCATCGGGGACCCGCCGCCCATAGAGACGTTGCCCGCTCCGTCGGTAAGGATAATCAGGAGGGGTTCGACATCCGGATGGCTGATTTTTTCGCGCTGGATGACCTGATAGGCCATGTACAGGCCGGCGGAAAGCGGAGTTTTGCCCCCCACGGGGATGTTTTCCAGGGCGCGCTCGGCCAGTTGCACCGAATTGGTGGGCGGGAGAACGAGGGTAGCGCGGTCTTTCTGGAAGACAATCAGGCCGACGCGGTCGCGGCGCTGATAGGCATCAGTGAGAAGGGAGAGAATCGCCCCTTTAGTGGCGGCCATGCGCTCGGCGACGGCCATAGACCAGGAGGCATCCACCACGAAGAGCACCAGGTTGGCGACCTTTTTGACGCGCACCTTGCGTTGCAAATCCTGGGGTTGAATGGCAAACGCCACCCGTTTGCGCTGTTCGCCGCGGCGCTGCTGGTAGGGAGCGGCGGCGCGCAGGGTGGCGTCGAAGGCGATGTCGTTGAGGTTGCCGTTGGCGGGGCGGGCCTGGATGTAGCGCCCGCGTTTGCGGTCGGTGCGCGTCGTGGAGCGGCGTCCGCTTTTGCGACGCGTCATCTTGTCGATGGGGGTATCCAGTTTGCGGGTCTGGAAGGCGTTCCCGATTTTGACCTTCTGACCGCCCTCCCACCAGTTAGCGTCCAGGCTCTGAAAAACGTCTTGAGAAGAGGGTTCGGCGGGAGGTGTGGCGGTATCTTCGGCGGTCTCAGTTTCTAGTTTGCCGTGCGTTTTTTTTTATCGGATTCTTTCGATGGGGAGGATTCCTGCTCTTCGGGCGCGTCCAACTGGGAGGTGCGGCCGCGCAGTTCCTCAATCCGCTCCTGCAATTGCTCGCTGGTGATGTCGCTCTGGTGGAAGGGGCCGTGCTTGATGCGGTGCGGGTAGGCCAGTTCGGCGGCCAGGGCGATATCGCGCTGGGTGATGACGGTGCGGCCCTCGAAGGCGGCATGGGCGCGGGCGGCTTTGAGCACCACCAGGTCGGCGCGGTGACCGTCCACGTGCAGGTCGGCGCTCAGAGAGGCAATCAGAAGCAAATCGCGGGTGGTGTAGGAAACGGTCTCCACCAGGCGGCGGGCGCGGGCGATGCGCTCGGAGAGTTCCTGCTCCCGGGGACGCCATTCTTCGATGAAGCCGTCGGGGTCATCCTCGAAAGCCAGGTTGCGCTGCATGATGAGGACGCGTTCGCGGGGGTCTTGCAAGCCGCGCAGTTCCACGGAAAGGCCGAAACGGTCGAGAAGTTGGGGACGCAGGTCGCCTTCTTCGGGGTTCATTGTGCCAACCAGGATGAAGCGGGCCGGATGGGCAAAGGAAATCCCCTCGCGCTCGACGATGTTGACGCCCATGGCGGCGGCATCCAGAAGAAGGTCTACCACGTGGTCGTCCAGCAGGTTGACCTCGTCGATGTAGAGCAGGCCGCGGTTGGCGGCGGCCAGGACGCCCGGCTCGAAGTGTTTCTCGCCGGTCTGGATGGCTTTTTCGATGTCCAGCGTACCGACGACGCGGTCTTCGGTGGCGCTGACGGGCAGGTCCACGAAGCGGATGCGGCGGGTGGTCACTTCGAGGGTTTCGCCGCGGGCGATGCGCTCCCGCGCCCAATCGGACCAGGTGTGCGGGTCGTTGGGGTCGTCGTTAAAGGGGGAGTCGGCGAAGACCTCGATTTCGGGGAGCAGGGCGGCCATGGCTCGGGCGGCGGTGGATTTGGCCGTGCCGCGTTCGCCGCGGATGAGTACGCCTCCGATGCGCTGGTCGATGGCGTTGAGGATGAGAGCGCGCTTCATGCGCTCCTGTCCAACGATGGCGGTAAAGGGAAAAATCGGTCGCATAGGTTACCTCGTGCAGGGGTGATTATACCCCGCTTTTCTCGTTGACGTTTCCATGGGGGCATGATAAAATGCGGGCGCTCTGGGCGCGTAGCTCAATTGGCAGAGCAGTGGCCTTTTAAGCCATTGGTTGAGAGTTCGAGTCTCTCCGCGCTCACAGGAACGCCCGCCGGTATCGGCGGGCGTTTTGGGTTTCACGTCTCTCCGAGAGCGCGGCCCTCGGGCCACAGGAAGGGCAGGGCGGCAAGCGCGCCCACTCCCAGTGCCAGGGCGCCGGCGAACAGGCCGGAGGGCAGCAAAAGGCCAACGCCCAACGTGAAGCCGCCTCCCAACAGCATCCCGCCCAGCGTGCGGCCCAGAGTCCCGTCCAGGCGGAGGATGCCGGGGACGTGCCGCCGCAGGAGGTAGAGCAGCAGGATGGCTTCGGTGGTGAAAGCCAGCGTATTTGCCAGGGCGATGCCCACGTGTCCCGCCCGGCGCGCGAAAGTTAGCGCAAAGAGCAGGTAGAGCACGGCATTCAGGGCAGCAGCCCCCAGCGGCGTGCGGGCATTCTGGCGAGCGTAGAAAGCGCGGGAGGTGATTTCCAGCACGGCGTGGCTCAGCATCCCCAGGAGATAGGCGCGCGCCGCCCACAGCACCATCTGCACACCCGCGGCGTCGAAACCCAGCACCCCAATCAACGGCTCCAACCCGACAGCCAGCACCACCGCGGCGGGCAGGGCGGCAGCGGTCAGGAAGCGCGCCGCCTTGTTGAAGGTCTTCCCGAAAGCGCACCACTCTCCCAGGGCGGCGTACTCCGCCAGGGTGGGCAGCAGCACAATCGCCAGCGCCGAACCGAGGAGCGTCTCCGGCACCTGCATGATGAACCAGCCGTAATTCAGGGCGGAGACAGCGCCCTCTCCCAGGCGAGAAGCGAGATTGTCGCGCACCAGGAAGAAGAACTGGATGAAGAACATGGTGGCGACGCGCGGCCCCATGAGGGCTAGCACCTTACGGACTCCCGCGTCCCGCAGGGTGAGCCGCGGCCTCCAGTGGAAGCGGTAGCGCCCCAAAGCGGGTATCTGCACCCCCAGATGGAGCAGCGCCCCCAAAATCACGCCGTACACCAGCCCGAAAATCCCGAAGCGGGGAGCGAGAAGGAGTATCCCGAAAATCTGCCCCCCGTTGTACATGGCGGGGGCTACCGCGGGCAGTAAAAAGTGCTGGTTGGCCTGCAATCCGGCCATGACCAGCCCGCTGAGCGAGAAAACCAGGATGGCGAGCAAATCCAGGCGCATCAGCGAGACGGCCAGGGCTTGCTGGGCGGGGGGAAAACCGGGCGCAATCAGACGGGCAATCAGGGGACGGGCAAAGAGCGCCAGCAGGATGGACAACCCGCCGGTCACCAGGAACGCCAAGTTGAGGACGTAAGAAAAGAGTTCCCACAAATCGGAGCGGCCGCGCTTCTCCAGGTATTCCGAAAGGACGGGAATGAGCGCCACGCCCAACGCCCCGCCGGAGATGAGGGCGGAAAGCAGGTCGGGGATGTTGTTGGCAGCGTTGAAGGCATCCATCTCGTAAGAGAGACCGAACTGCCGCGCCACCAGGATTTGCCTTCCCAGCGCCAGAATTTTATCCAGGCCGAAGAAGACGGCGACGGTGAGGGAATTGCGGAGGAGGCGGGACATGGGGAGGGGGAAAGTATTCAAGTGGAGAAGCGTCTCACGGAGTGCGCTTTCGGCGCACTTCCGGTTGGGCAAGTTGATGGGTTCCAGCCATCGGCGGCGGCAGGTAAGGCCTTCTCCACGGAAATAGCCCTGCCGCCTTCCAAAACGGTGAGGGAGTATAATACCGCAGAATGACGAATGCAGAATGCAAAATGTCTACACGACTGAGAGGAGAAAACCATGTCAGACCCCCGTGTTATCAAACTGGCCGATGTGCTGGTCAATTATTCCGTCGCCATTCAGCCCGGTGACTGGGTGCTGGTGCGCGGCGGTATCCCCGCCCTGCCGCTGCTACAGGAGGTTGTGCGCCAGGTGACGCGCGCCGGAGGGCACGCCACCATCCAGTTGACTCACGATGCCTTCAGCGAAGTTTTTCTCAAAGAAGCCAGCGAGGCGCAGTTACAATGGGTTTCCCCGGTGGAAAAACTGATGTTCAACGAGATGGATGCCCTCATCAGCGTGCGCGCCGTGGAAAACACCCGCGCCCTGAGCGGCGTAGACCCTACCAAACAGCGCACCGCCCAGGTCGCCCGCCGTGAATTGATGGAAACCTACATGCGCCGCTCCGCCGAAGGGACGCTGCGCTGGGTGGGCGCGCAGTTCCCTTGCGCGGCCTACGCCCAGGAAGCGGATATGTCGCTGGAAGAGTACGAGGATTTCGTCTATGGCGCGACGTTTTGCGACAAGGATGACCCCGTCGCCGAATGGAACCGCGTCCACGAGGAACAGCAGCGCCTGGTGGACTGGCTGAAAGGCAAGAAGGAAGTGGTCGTCAAAGGCCCCAACGCCGATTTGCGCCTGTCCATCGAAGGACGCACCTTCATCAACTCGGACGGACACCACAACATGCCCAGCGGAGAAATTTTCACCGGCCCGGTGGAAGATTCCGTCAACGGCTGGGTGCGCTTCACCTATCCGGCCATCAGCGGCGGGCGCGAGGTGGAAGGCGTGGAACTGCGCTTCGAGAACGGCAAGGTGGTGGAGGCGCACGCCCGCAAGAACGAAGAGTACCTCCTCAGCCAGTTGGACAGCGACCCCGGCGCGCGTTACCTGGGCGAGTTCGCCGTCGGCACCAACTACGGCATTACCCGTTTCACCAAGAGCATCCTCTTCGACGAGAAAATCGGCGGCAGCATCCACATGGCAGTGGGCGCGGGCTACCCCGAAACCGGAAGCAAAAACAAATCCAGCATCCACTGGGATTTCATCTGCGATATGCGCGACGACAGCGAAATCTGGGTGGACGGGGAATTGTTCTACAAGAACGGGCAGTTCCGGGTGTAAGAGTCAAAATCCCCCAGGCACAGATTGAACGTGAATTGGCGGGGTTTGGAGCATACGAAGTGCGCTCCAAACCCCGCCTTTTTTCATCCGTGGGAAATTAATTCCCCGCCGCTGATTTCGTGATGCACCAGACGGCGGTCGCCATTGAAGTACAGCGTCACTTCAATGCGCTGGAAGCAACGCCCGCTGCCGACCAGCGTCTTGCGGCTCAGGTAAGCGCTCTTGCCCGGGCCGGGTTCGTCCAGCAAACTGAGGTCGTGGTGCAGGTTGACGCGGGCGGAGATGGTCTCTCCACAACGGTTACAGCGTACCTCGATGGGGTAGAAGGGCGTCTTGTACTGAGCGGGATTGCGAAAGGCAGAGAAAATCTTTCGGAGCATGGCGGCCTCAGGGGAGGAAATCCAGGGGATTGGGCTTGCTGCCCATGTAACTCATCTCGAAGTGCAGGTGCGGGCCGGTGGAATTACCGGTGCTGCCCAACGCCCCGATTACGTCGCCCTGATAGACGCTCTGCCCACAACCGACGTAGATGGCGCTCAGGTGGGCATAGGCCGTCTGCCAGCCGTTGCCGTGGTCGAGCACAATCAGGTTGCCATAACCGTAATTGCTCCACCCGGCGTAGACTACCACACCGCTGTCGGCGGCATAGATGGGGTCTCCGATGGAGCCGCCCAAGTCAATAGCCGGATGGATACCGGGCACATAGTGGTATCCGGAGATAAAGTGGGAATTTGTCGGCCAGACGAAGGTGTACGTGCCGACTGCTCCCTGATAGACCGCGCCGCACGCGCCGGGGCCGTAGTAACGCGCCACGGCGGGATTGCTCCGGGTGATGGCCGGCGGCCCCCAGTCCACCAGTTCGCGCTTGCCGCCGGGGATGATGAGCCAGCGCCCCGCTTCAATGGTGATGTCGTCAGGATGCTCTTTCAGGTCCAGCAAATCGAAGTGGTTGCCGGGGTACTGCAAAATGGCTTCGGGCGAAACGCCAAAGAACTTCGCCACCGTTTGCAGGTCGTCGCCTTCCTGCCATTGGTAATACACCCCGTCTACCGGCAGAATGTTGAGCACCTGACCGGGATTGATGAAGCGGAAGTTGCCGTTGAGTTCCTCGTAGTTGCCCCACAGTACCGTCTGGGGTTTGAGGCCGAACTTGTCGGCAATAGCGAACAGATTATCGCCCGTTTGCACCGTGTAGGTAATCACATCCACCCGCGGGCGGCTGGGAAATGCCGTGTGCAGGTCGGCGCGGGGACGGATGTCGGGCGTATCCAGGGCGGGACGCAAGGGAGGCAGATTGAGGGCAATCGGTTTGCCCCCCGCCGTACTGGCAGACGCGGTAGGCGAGGGAGCAACCTGGGCGCGTGCCTGCGCCTTGCTGAACTGGTCCCAGCCCAGCAGGGCGGTCACGCCCAACAGGATGGCAACCAGTAAGTAGGTCAGGGCGCGCCACAGACGTTCGGGGAGAGAGGGGGAGGGAGTGGTCATAGGTAGGAAGTTGCGGGGTTAGGGGTTGTGGGGTTAGGGGGTTGCGAGGTTAGGGGAGGAAATCCCAGGGGTTGACTTTGCCGTATTCGGCGTGCATCAACTCGAAGTGCAGGTGCGAGCCGGTGGAATTGCCGGTGCTGCCGATAGCCCCAATCACGTCGCCCTGGAAAACGTAACTGCCGCATTCCACGTTGAGGGCGGAGAGATGGGCGTACAGGGACTGCCAGCCGTTGCCGTGGTCAATGACAATCAGGTTGCCGTAACCCCAGTCGTTCCAGCCGGCGTACACCACCACGCCGCTGTCCACGGCATACACGGGGTCGCCGGTTTCGCCATCGATGTCGATGGCGGGGTGATTGGCCTGAGGGCTGTAATCGTAGCCGGAAAGATAGTGATGGTCGGCGGGCCAGATGAACGCGCCGCTCCCTACGGGGCCGCTGTCGATTGCTCCACAAAAGCCGGGGCCGAGCACTTTCGCCACCGCGGGGTCGCTGCGCGGGATGATGGGTGCGCTCCAAGAGGTGAAGGCGCGATGTCCGCCGGGGATGATGAGCCGCGTGCCCGCCGGGATGTTCGGGTCGCTGTAATCGCCGATTGCGGCGGGGTCGAGATGGTTGCCCGGCCAGTTGAGGATGTCTTCGGGTTTCACACCGTAGAACTGCGCCACGCCGTTCAAGCCATCCCCGGCGTGCCACTGGTAGTAGGCCCCGTCCACGGGCAGAATGTTGAGCACCTGTCCCGGTAAAAGGCGGTGGGGGTCGTCGGCCAGGGTGTCGTAGTTGGCCCACAGGATGCTTTCCGGCTTGAGGCCGAATTTGTCGGCAATCCCGAAAAGCGTGTCGCCCGTCTGGACGGTGTAGGTAATCACGTCCACCCGCGGGCGGCTGGGGATGGTGGTATCCAGCGTGACCTGACGGCGCAGGCCGTCGGGCGGGGCGTCGGCGGAGATGTCGGGCAGGGGGGGAGGGGCAACCGCTTCAGGGGTGGCGGGCAAAGCCGCGGCTTGAGCGGCCTGTATCGGGGCAGGGGAAACATCCTTGCGGGCAGGGATTTTCCCCATCCCCCAGGCGGTAACGGCAATCAGGAGCAGGGCTGCCAGGTGCGTTCCCAGGCGACGCAGGGGCTCATCCAGGCCGAGATGCGTCAAATCGGCCCACAGGCTGGCCCAGGCACGGGCAAAACCTGAGGCGGAAGGGCCGCGCTGCGGGTGCGGTTCCGAATCGGAATTATGGAGTGAATTACTCATGTTTACCTGCTCCGCGGCGGATGATAACACCGCCGGGAGGAGGCGTCAAGGCAGCCGCTCCAGCACCTCGGCGGCAATTTCGTCCGGCGTCCCCTGCTCCTGAAGCACCTGCTCCACGCCATTTTGCAGCAAGGGAGCCAGCACGGTGCGGATTCCGTCGGGGGGCAGCGGGCGCGCCGCAGCGACAAGCGGCGTGAGCAGGGCGCGCTGGGCAGAATCGTTCCAGGCTTCCAGGGCGTTGAGACGGGCGGGGATATATCCGGCAGATTCGCTCCACTGCGCCAGAAAATCCGGGGCGGTAAGGTACATGACCAGTTCGGCGGCCAAAGTCTGCTTCTCCGGGTGAGAGGTGGTCAGCGCCCAGAGCCAGGCGCGCCCCAGGGAACGCGGTTCGCCGTCAGGGAGGGGGGGCAGCGCCAGGGAGGTATCGGCAGGGAGATTTTGCAGGTAATCCGCAGCCCACACAATCGCCATTGCCGAGGTTCCCGCCTGATATGCCTCCCAGACGGTCGGCTCATCGGTGTATTCCGTCAGATAGGAGGGAAAACGCCCGACCTGGTGCATCTCGGCGGTGCGGGTGAGCATGGCAGTCAGGGGTTTTTCCTGCAGGATGGGTCTCAAGGCTTCGTCTTGTAGCGCGCCGCCCTCCGCCAGATAGAGCAAAACGGGATAAGCGCCCATCTCTTCTCCGGCAGGGAAGAGCAAGGGAGAGGGAGTCTCCTGCAAAGCAGCCCAATCCGCCGGAGGCACGGAAATTTGCGCCTGGCGATAGGCCATTGCCAGGACATCGCCCGCGAAGGGCACGCCGAACTGTCCGCCCTGCATCTTTCCCAGCGCCACGGCAAAATCGAGCCAATCGCCGTCGGAGAGGGGCAGGAGGGTATCGAAGGGGTAGAACAGTCCTTTGAGCACGCCCGCTTCCAGCATGTCCTGCGAGACGAGGGTCAGGTCGGGGAGGGCTGCAGGGGCTGCCGCGGCAGTGGTCGCCAGGGCGTTGAGTATCCCGCCCGTCCCCTCCGCGGCCTTGACGCGCACCCGGACGCGCACGTTGGGGCGGCGCTGTTCGTATTCCGTCAGGCGGGCGCGCAGCAGGGCCGCGGCGGGCGTATCGGCTTGCGGGTCGAAGGAGGGCGTCACCCACAGGGTCAGGATGACGGGGCCTGCAGGGGTGGGGGAGGCTCTCGGGGG
>JANTFR010000110.1 GCA_024763355.1 Anaerolineales bacterium | reverse complement strand
ACCTGGAATTGCGCCCAAATCACGGGTTCGACGAAGGCCGCACGGGTGACGACATTCCCTTTGAACGGCACAAACCCCAGAAACAAGACGCCCAACCTCAGGCTGAATTAATTGGTTTCACTGGGATTTTTGCATATCATCACCGCAACCCAACATGCACAAAAACATTTTGCTCAAAAACCTATCTGCAGCAGTGTGTTATTCAACTTGACAGGTCCCATTTGGGTAAAGTCCAGTTGAATAGATACGTCTATTCCTGTTCGTACTCAAGGACACGCGGGAGGGGTAGGGTTCTGATAAATCGCAATCGTTCCTATGCGCCTATCTAACTTCCAGCGAGACTGAATCTCTTGTGTCATTTCTACCACCGATGGCATGTTGGGCATTCCCCAATTACGCCATACGGGGTCAATGATAGCGTATCGCGCCGTGTGATAATCTACATTATAGGCAAAACGTTCGCGTGGTATATCTGATGGAAAATGTTGGGTGGGATTATGCAGAAAAGCCTGGGAAACCTGAAAATCTGTGGTGCGAGAGTCTATGGCCCATGCTAATGCAGGAGATGTAATAACCAAGTCACATGGATGTACCTGCTGATTTATGTAAGTCACTGTTCTCTGTGAATCATTGACATCAACCAGCACATTATTAACAGGCAAATCCATGATTCGCGCCATCGGCTGCCCAACAAAAATCGCAAGCGGCAGCACCACAAGCGGCAGCAAGAGAGCAAATATAATCAGGGCTGTACCAAACACTGCCAAATGTGTCACAAAATTATCCAGAATTGAACGTCTTGATTTAATAACGGCAATAAGCGCTATCATCGAGGCTCGAAGCCTGTTTTCAGCAATCGGCAACCCAAAGCGCAACAGACTACCAACGCCAATTGCCCACAAAGGGAAGACCGGTATCTGGTAGTAATATCCTACGCCAAAGATAAGAGCACTGCGGGCTATTCCCAGCCAAGATAGTCCCCAAAATAACAAATGGAAACCTCGTTCTTTCTTACCTGGTATAAACAATAAGCCAAGCCATGCAAGTTCCCACCATGGGTCCAAGAGACTCAAAAATGTAAAATTCAATACACTAGTAGCAATTTGCGCAGGAAGAGAAGTAGCAACTCTGCTCCAAGTAAATTGCCAGTCATACCAAAACGCCTCGCCCACCCCTATATGCATTCCAAGGACATAGAGAACAAAGGGCGTCATAAATAAGATTCCACCCCAAAACACATCTTGCCACCGCTTGAGTAGTACTACCGCTATCAAAGGAAGGAAAAACACCAGCAAAGCAAGGTCGCTAAGCGTAGCCAGCCCCAAAACAACAGCAGCGAATAGCGCGTATTTTCTCTTCCCCTCATTCCAATAAAGCCATAACAAGTTAACGCCAATGAGGACCAACAATCCTCCGAGATGATAACTAAAACCCAACCGCTGATAGAACACTATACGCGGCAAAATTGCATATACAAAAGCCACACTAAACGCCCACCAAGCATCTTTTGACTGTTTCCATATCAACCAGTATAGCAAAACTTCCGAAATAACAGCCAGCGATGCGGTCAACATGCGCAATGTCAGCATTTTGACACCCCACAGTTTAACTGCAATCGCTAATAAGACTACAAAGAGAGGCATACGGCCTGCCAACAAGAACGACCGGTTGATACCAAGATACTCGACATTCCCATTGCTGAGGTGTCGGGCAAGTTCCAGCATAGTTCCCTCATCAGAATACCACCCTGGAGAGATATCAAGTTCTGCAAAACGCAGAGCAATGGCTATAAGGAGTACTATGAGAAGCAAAACCCAGGGAAGCGAAAAAATTTGCCGCTTCCTGCCATTCGGAAAATTCATCTATTCGGCCTCCTGCCTCTTATCTCTCATACACTACCGCCACATCATCCCTATACACCTCCTGCCAACCGGCCTCACGCAGCGCCGCGCCCAGGGGCGCATCGGGGGAGAGCAGCGCCACACGCACGCCCCAATCCCGCAGGGTGGTCTCCCAACCCGGACGGGCGGCGCGCGCATCCAGGTAGCGCCTTAAGACCGCGTCGCCGAACAGGTCGGTGCGCCCGTCCACGGCCACGGGGTATTCCGGCAGCGCCCAAATCAGGTAGCCGCCCCAATTGTACTCGTTGAACAGGTTCCCCTGGGGGTGGTTTTTCTCTATCCAGGCGACCGCATCTGCCGGAAATTGCGCCCGGATGACGGATTGGACGAAAGCCGGGCGGGTGACCGCGTACCCTTTGAGCAGGGCAAGCCCCATAAGCAGGATGACCACCCCCAGGCGGAAGCGGGACTCCCTTCGGGTGGGCGGGGCCTCCAGGGTGCGCATCTCCTTTTCGAAGCGCGTCCGCACCCCCTCAGGGAGCCGCGTCCCCATTTGGGCGATGACATCCTCCAGATGGCGCGCCAACACCGGCGCAGATGTCAGCGCAAAGGGGCCAAAATTCCGGCGGGCGGTCAACCCCATCCAGGCAAACAGCGCCACCGAAACGACTTCGAAACCCGTCACTCGTTTTCTCGAAAAGGCCAGCGCCCCCAGCGTCGCCAGCAGTAGCCAGATGAAGGGCTGCTGGGCAAACTGGTGGAAATCGGGCGAAGCCCACTCGGAGATGACTTCCTGCAAGACGCCCACGCCGACGGTCTGGAAGGGTATCAGCCACATGCGCCATCCGTTGGGGTTGAGCGCCACCGCCATCCCGGCAAGGACGCTCCAGCCGGCCAGCGCCCGCCACCGCGCCCACGGGAGAGTCTCACGCCCCAGGAGGAAATCGGCCAATCCACCCACAAGGTACGCTCCGATGAGCAGCAACCCCAGCGGGTAACCGCCGTGCAGATTGCCCCACAGGACAAAATACGGGACAAGCGGCCACAAGGGACGTTCCGGCTCCTTCCGCCAGCGCCACAGATACCAGTACAGCGCCGCGAACAGGGTCAGCGACAGGAGTTGCGGGCGCGGCGTCCAGACGGGCGAGGCGACGGTGGCCGCCAGGACGATGACGAAGGGGCGCAGGAGAGGGGAGGCATCCATGCTGTGCCACACGAAAGCCATCCCCAGCGCGGCCAGCACGGCCACCCACAGGGAGAGCGCCAGCCAGCCTCCGGCGCGCCACGCCAGAGCAAGCGTGACCTGCCCCAGCCAGGAGTGATTGACCCAGCCTTCGCCGGCGCGAGTATGCGAGAAGACATCCACGGTCAGGGGACGGCCATCGGCCAGGGTCTGCTCTCCGGCGCGCAGATGCCAGAACAAGTCGCTATCTACCGGCGTGCGGGCGGCCATCGCCAGCACGAAGGTCAGGGTGAGGGCGAAGAAAAATCCACGAATTGACACGAACGAGTCCACGAATAAACACGAATGTCCACGAATGGGGGAGAGACTAGAAAAACCTGAATTGCGGATAAGCCATTGCAGCCCACCGCGCAGAGCGGAGCGACCCTGAACCTGTGAAGGGGAGCGCAGTCGAAGCGCAGATTCCGGGCGTTTCGACTACGATTGATGGACAATCTCCGCTCAACGCGGAAGGCCATACTTTATCCGCAACTGAGGTTAGAAGACGAAGCGCTCCCACTCCAGTTTGTCTTTGTGGCCGAAATTGACCAGCAGACCGACCTTCAGACCGCTGGCTTTGAGATAATTGAGTATCTGGGCGCGCTCATGCCCGCCCAGTTCGTTCAAAGCCTTGAGTTCCACCAGCACGGTTTCGTAACACAGCACGTCGGCCACGAAATGATGGCGCAGCGTGCGCCCTTTGTAGTCCACGGAAAGATGCTCCTGAGGGCGAAAGGGAATCTCGCGCAGCGTCAGTTCCAGTTCCAACGCTTCCTGGTAGATGGCCTCCGTGAAGCCGGGGCCCAACTGGTTGTACACTTCCATCGCCGCCCCGATGATAGCATAAACTTCCTCCGCAAACGGGATGGGGTTTCTGGTACGCATAATGCCCTCCTCATTTCGTGTTCTTCCGTGTTCTTCGTGTCCATTCGTGCAAATTCGTGGATTTCGTGCAAATTCGTGGATTTCGTGCAAATTCGTGGATTTCGTGCAAATTCGTGGACTTATTCGTGGACAATGACGGCTGTTTCATCTGCGTAGAGCACCTGCCACCCCCGTTCCTCCAACGCCTTCACCAGGCGAGAATCTTCGGGGACAAGTGCCCAGGTGACATCGTACTCCGCCAGCACGTCCTCCCAGCCGTCCGACAACGTGATGACCTGCTCGTATTGCCGCGTCAAGTGTTCGCCGTAGAAATCGGTCTGCCCGTCGATGAAGACCAGCAACTGTCCCTCGAAGCGGTACAGCAAATAGCCCCCCCACGGGAAATAGTTGAAGACGTTCCCCTCCTGCGGATGCGTCTCCAGCCAGTCGGCGGCCTGCACCGGAAAGACTTCGGGCAGGAAGATGTTGCCGCGCCCGCCGAAATCCAGGCGCGCCCCGGAGAGCAACGCGACCCCCATCAGGAGCGCGAAAACCGCGGGCCACACCGCCCCCTTCAAAGCGTCCTCCGTCGCCCCCAGCCGCGCCTGCAAACCTGCCACTTGCCCACTTGCCACTTGCAGACTTTCCTCACTTGCAAACTTGCTACTTGCCCACTTGCTACCTGCATACTTCCCCGCCTCCGTCAAAATCGGGATGGACACAATGGCGTACAACGGGATATTACGCGTGCTGTACAGCCCCATCGCCGTCCAGCCGGAAAGCAAGAAGGCATGGGAGAGGGGCAGCCTGCGCCGCGCCCACGCCAGCAACAGAACGGAAAACGCCACCAATCCCAGAAAAGGCCACGTGCTGGAGTCGTGGAAATTGGGCGGCAGATACTCGGCCGTATGACTGACCAGATAGCGGTTGCGCAAAAAGCCGAAGGTCGTCTCCCACAAATGCCACCCGGCGGGATTGAGAAACGTAGCCCCCAGTGAGAGTGCTCCTACGGCCGACAGCGCCCCCCAGCCATTCCCGCGCTCCCACTCTGCCGCTTCCATACTTGCAAACTTTCCACTTGCCCACTTCCCCGCCACATACGCCCCCCAGACCACGAAACCGGCGATGAAAGCCCCGTGCATATTGGCCCACACCAGCATCAGGAGCGGCAGCAGGTACCAGCGGAACGGCTTTCCCCGCCGCATGGTCTCCAGGCCGCAGGTCCACAAGGCCAGGAAAAGCATCGTCCACAAATGCGGACGCGCCAAAAAATGCAAACTGGAAGCCGCCGCGGCCCACAGGGCCATCCCCAGGGAGAGCAGAATCAGCCCGCTGCGCTCGTAGGCTTGCGCCATCACCAGCGTGAAGGTCAGCGCCACCAGGAGGGCGCACAGCCACACAACTCCCTCCAGCCCCGCCAGGCGATGCGCCAGCGCAAAAAAGACATCCGCCAGCCACTCGTGAGGGGTGAGGGGCTGGCCGCGCATCGTGTGCGAGAAAACATCCCGCGTCGGGATGCGGCCGTTATCCAGAATGTAATTTCCGATGGTGATATGCCGCCCCAGGTCGCCGTCCACGTTGAGCAGGCGCGGCCCGAAGCCAATCACGGCGAAGAAGAGCGCCATGAAGAACACGTCGCGAAGTTTGGGAAGCACATAAGAGGTTAGTTGCATTGGTTCATCAGTTCATCGGTTGCATTGGTTGCATTGGCGTCGCGCTGAGCGTGTCGAAGCGTTGCATCAGTGCATCGGTGCATTGGTTCATTGCGTAACTGGACACCCTCCCCCTTCCGCCTTCATCATTCTACCTTTCCCACTCCGGCGGGGCGACTTTGCGCGAAAGGGCATAAAAAACGTGATAATCGCCAATTTGTGTCTCCTGCCATGTCACCCCCTGGGCGGCGAAGTACGCCCGCAGACGGGCATCCAGCGCCGGATGGTTGGTGGTGATGTAGGCGGCGCGCTCCGCATCCGTGACCAGGGCATCGTAGGGCAGGTAGCGGTCATCGCGGGGCGTGTAGCGGAAATCCTCGTGGTACGGCAGACGCGGCACGAAAATCAAACCCTCTTGCGAGCGGAAGGCCAGCGGATAGGCCACCCAGTAATTCGTGTAGCCCCGCGTCTCGCCCTGCTCCCGCAGGAAATCCATCAATGCCGGCAGGTAACGGTGGTCCACCTGCGTCACGGCGTCGAACTGAGTCGTCAGGCCGGGCGGATAACGCCGCGCCGACTGCACCACCCCTCCCAGGTTGTAGACCAGCAGCAGCCCGAAGACCGCCCATCCCCAGCGCGGCCAGCGGCGGATTCCATCATCCAACATGCCGGCGGCGAAAATCGAGAGCGCAACCATGATGGGCAGGAAGTAGCGGCCCGAAGGGTCGTTCCCGAAAGGGGTGAAGAGGAACCCCAGGACCACCATCCCGACCACGCCCCACAAGGTACGGACTCCCTTTGCGGTTGCTCCCGTACCCCGACGGGCGGCGCGCCCCCCCCAGGCAATCGTCAGCACCCAAAAGCCCAGGGCGAAGGGCAGGAGGGGGAGCATCAGCCACGTCACCCCCCACGGAGGCCGCAGCCCGAAAGTGACCGTGCTCCCCAGAAGCAGCAAACTGAAGGCGTGCACGAAAGGCTCCGCCCAGGCCGGCGCGCCGCTCACCCCGGCAATCGCCCCGCCGGTGAACTCGCGCAGCAGCACCCCGAAACCGTGCCGGGCAGCGAAAATCCACAGCGGAAAGGCCCCGGCCAGGCCGCCGAAGAGGAGACCGAGAACGGAAGACCGGAGACGGTGGACGGTGGACGGTAGACCGTCGTCCGCAGTCAGCACCGCTGCCGCCGCCGGGAGGGCGTACGCCAGCGAAAGCCCGAAGGCCCACGCCCCCAGCCCCGCCAGGAAACCCACATACACCGCCCGCCAACTTATCCACTTGCAAACCTGCCCACTTGCCCACTTGCCCACTTGCCCACTTCCCCGCTTCCCCGCTTGCAAACCTGCCAACAGCATCAAATTCCCCAGCAGCAGCGCCTCGCCGTAGCCCCCCAGCGAGACGGTCGTGTACAGCACCAGATTGACCGCCGGGAGGGCCAGCAGCCAGGCCGCCAGGAGGCCCGCCCGCCGGGAACGGAAGACGCCCTCCGCCAGTTGAGCGCCCGTCCAGACCAGAGCGCAGGCCAGCGCAATCTGCACGGCGCGAATCACCCAGACGTGCTCTCCGAAGAGCCGGAAGCCCGCCGCCACGAGGAAGGCGTCCAGACTGCCCATATAAGCCTGCCCGTAGAAGAAAATCGGGCGCGCCCCCTGAGTGATGTGCCGCGCCATCAGGGCAACGACGGCCTCGTCGCTGTTAAAGGGCACTACCCCGGCGGCGGCCAGCGCGCCGCGCAGACCTGCGGCAGCCAGAAGAGGGAGAAGCATCCACGGGAAAGCACGTTTTTCGGACACGGGAGTTTCGCCTTGCGGTCGGTCGGCTTCGATGCAGGGATTGTAAGGCAGGCCCGCCCTTTTGCCAACCTTTGCTCAAATCGGATGGAAAAATCACCGGCTAAGCAACGGCAGGAAAACCCACTCCTGAAAGTCCATCATCTCCGCGGCCTGATTGTTTGCAGGATTGGCATCATCTGGCTCATCAGCCAACACTTCCGCCTGCACTCCCATCATATCCTGCGCGGCGGGGGGTGTTCCCACCTCCAGCCACAACACTATACTCCCTTGTTCCCCACCGTTCAACGTCCCCAGCGTCCACGTCAGAGTGTTTTGGGATACAAGAGTGGGCGTCAGCGTAGAGGAGACCATGTGCAAAGTATCAGAAAGTGTCACGCTCAATTCCACGCCATGGGCATCATAGGAACCGCGGTTACCGTATTGTATGCGAATGGGAATTACTCGTCCCGGAGAGGCCCCGCGGGGGGCGTTTATTCGCGTCCACACATCCGGATATACCGAACCCAGATGAACCTGGTCTAACAACACCAAAGCATCCATATCTCCGGGCTGACGGGATATCTCAAAAGCCAGCGTAATGGTCTGCCCCTTCCAGGCGGATACATCCGCCCGGTAGTGTGTCCAGCCGTCATCCATGAGGCGAGCATGCAAGGGAAGAGAGAAGGTACTCTCTCCGGGAGCCGAGACGTTCACCGAGAGAGGAAATGCACTCTCCCAGACATTTACCGGTTTGGCCAGGAAACTCAAGGTCGGGTTTGTTGCAGTTGAGGGAATATCAATACTTTGCGTCAGATTCACGGATGAATCGTTTGAAATCAGATGGGGCGTGACATAGAAAAGAAACGGCGAGTGGGCGTTATCAACCATCGCTTCATGGAGAATGCCGTGGGCGTCAATGAACGCCGAGAAATGAGGGGTAAAAGCGCCATGGGAGGCTGCAATAACAGTCCATTCCCCAGTTTGGGCATCACGTTTGAAAAAAACACCACCGCCGACGTAGGCGTACACATCGCCATCAGGCAGTCTTCTGGCGCCTGCTTGGTTCACCACAGAAATTTGTGGGACGATTTCTGCCGACATCCATTCGCCGCTCGGGGTACCCTGACGATAAAAGATGTCATTACCATCTTTCCCAAAGATATGAATATATCCCGATGGGTCTATGGAGACTTTGGGGTACATGTTCCCAGATGATTCATAGACAAGGTAAGGGGGTTGCCACTCGTTATTCTTTTTTTGCAAGTCGTACAGTTTGTCTCCCTTTTGTATGATGACGTGGTACCCCCCTTGCTCATCCAGCCAGGATGCCAGCGACGTTAAATATCCTCCATTTACATCAAAAACACATTCGGGGTCACCCCACAAGCCGGTAGCCGCTGACCTGACGGCAACATAAATTGCACGTGCGTGATAATAACTGAAAGCGACATAGACATCTCCATTCGGAGCAACAAACAACGCCGCAGAATGAGAAATCGAGTTGCCGTCAGAGGGCAAAGGAACCATTTCCGAGGGGCTGAGATTTCCATCCGGCAAAATACGTACCCAGCGGTACACATAACGCCCCACCGTGTTGTCGTACACATCATAGACCCCGTGAATCGTATCCCCCTCCTGCACGGTTGTTAAACTCGCTGATGAGGGCACATCGATAACGCCTGAAGTAACATGGCCATCCAAAGCGCGGTCAATCAGGAACCACTTGGCCGAAGAGGTGTCTTGCACCAACACCCGCAAAGTACCATCGGAAAGAGCAAAAACATGCTTCAGAACCGGCTGTCCGGTGCTGGTGAGCAGGACCTGCGGTTCGGGCCAGTCCCCGTTCGCATCTTGTTGGATGTGCAAAATCCGTCGGGTATCGTCTGGGTCGCCGATGCCGATAGCGAAAATGTGTATTGTGTTTTGGGAATCCCGAATA
>JANTFR010000109.1 GCA_024763355.1 Anaerolineales bacterium | reverse complement strand
CTGCCGATGCCGGCGCTCATCAACCTGCGCTCCCATCCCGACGGGGAAGTGCGCCGCCGCGCCTACCAGGCCGAACTGGAAGCCTGGAAGAAGGCAGAAGAACCTCTGGCCGCCGCCCTCAACGGCGTCAAAGGGGCGGTGGTTGTTCTCGACCGCCGCCGCGGACGCGAAGACGCCCTTCACGCCTCGCTGGATGCCTCCCGGATTGACCGCGCCACCCTCGATGCCCTGCTCTCCGCCATGCGGGATTCTTTCCCAGCCTTCCGGCGCTATTTCCGCGCCAAAGCCCGGCGTCTGGGTAAGGAGAAACTTCCCTGGTGGGACCTCTTCGCCCCCCTCGGCAAGACCGACACTACCTTCACGTTTCCGCAGGCGCGGGAATTCATTCTGGAGCATTTCGATGCCTTCTCCCCCGACCTGGCGGATTTTGCCCGCACCGCGTTCGATAACCACTGGATTGATGCCGAGCAGCGTTCCGGCAAACGCGGCGGGGCGTTCTGCATGGGCGTACCGGGAGTGAAAGAGTCCCGCGTCCTGTGCAATTTCGACGGTTCGCTGGACCAGGTTTTTACCATCGCCCACGAACTGGGGCACGGCTATCACAATCATTGCCTCTACCGCGCCGGCAAGACCCCCTTGCAGTCCGATACGCCCATGACCCTGGCGGAAACGGCCTCTATCATGTGTGAGACGATTGTCACCAACGCCGTCCTGGCGCAGGCCGAGGAGCCGCAGGAGCGTCTCGCCATTCTTGAAACCTCCCTCATCAGCGATTCGCAGGTCATCGTGGACATTTACTCCCGTTTCCTGTTCGAGAAGGAAGTCTTTGAGCGCCGCGCTCAGGCCGAACTCTCCGCTGCCGACCTGTGCGACATCATGGCGCGGGCGCAGCAGGCCACCTACGGCGAGGCGCTGGATGAGAATGCCCTCCACCCTTACATGTGGACCTGGAAGCCGCATTACTACTACGCCGGTTTTTCCTTCTACAATTACCCCTACGCTTTCGGGCTGCTCTTCGGATTGGGATTGTACGCCATCTACCGCCAGCGCGGCGCATCTTTCATCGAGGATTACCAGAATCTCCTTGCCAGCACCGGCGAAGGCAAGGCCGCCGACCTGGCCGCCCGTTTCGGAATCGACATCCGCGACCGCGCCTTTTGGGATGCCAGTCTGCAAATGGTAGCAGAACGCATCGCACAGTACGAGGCGCTGCCCTGAAACGCAAAGGTGGCAGTCACTCTCGACTGCCACCTTTCTGTTTTCGGTGGGGACAGTTTCACGGGGAAAAATCTCTCATCGTGATGGGGAGATAGATGGCATACGCCCTCTCCACGCCGTACCAGAAACCCGAACCGGCCTGATATCCGCTACCGGAGGCTGCGCCGATTCCCGTCTGGCCGAGGGTGGAATTGATGGTGTAACCGCCCCCGCTCATGGTGGGGCCGCCGCCTCCGCCGAGAACGCTCCAACGGATATTGTATCCCGCCCTTGAGACCTCCGCCCGCCCCGCGGCGGCGCCCAACAGCAAACTGCCCACCAGAATCCCTGCCAGAATGAGTGCTTTCCGGCTGCTCATGGTGTGCCTCCTTTTGCTAGTCTGTGCGCCAGATGCGGATGCGGATACCGGCGAGATTGGGATTGTTGCTTATCACCACATTGACGTCGGAGGTGGTCAGGTCTTGCCAATGGGCATTGTCGTATCCGCACTGAGAGACGTCCCCGCTGTTGAATTTGCATTCCAGGTCTACCACGTAATTGTCCGTATCGCCTCCCAGAGAGTGCGTGAACTGTATCGCAGTCGGGTCCGGAGGCGGGGCCTCTATCACGTACCACCCGCTATCGTAGTGTGGCGCGGGGAAGCGGTTGACGTATTCTGCGCGAAAGGCGTAAGGAACGGGCAGGAGTTCCACTCGCGGCGACAGTTCGGGTTCCCCCTCCACCTGAACGCCGAGTTGGAGGCCGTAGTTGAATAGATTAATGCCCTCGAAGATGCCAGGGTCCAGCGGTGTTTGGCTGCCGATGACGACGTTGAACAAGCCGTCCGTTACCTGAACGGTTTGGGTTTCGCTGTAAACCGCTGTCCAGGAATAGGTCGGGGGCCATCCTCCACTGAGCAAGTTCGCATAGATGGTAAAAGTCATCTCGTAAGAACCGTTCAGCAGATTTCCACCCTCATCTCTCAGCACGCCCTGGTAATTCATCTGGCGGGGCAGTTGGGGATAAAGAGACGGGTCGTAAGCGGCGAGGTCTGCCGCCTCCCTGCCTGGAGTCTGGCGCAGCGGTTGTGCCATCCCGCTGCCGGATGCCCACAGCAGGGCCAGCGCGACGACAAGCCCTAAAGAGAACAGTACTTTTTTCCTTTCCATCTTGTTCCTCCTTGCTGACTGTACGAACAAAACGGTGGATTTGGATGTGGTGTATGGGGGAAAGCCCGGTAGCCGGGCAATGTGCGTCAACTTTATTGTATCCAGAAGTCTGGAATTGTCAAAAGAAAACAGCCCCCTTGCGGCTGCTTCCGCTAAAGGAGGCTGGTGAGGCGGTTTGAAGTTACCCGGCCTTCGCAGCCCGCGCCCAGAGCATGAAGCCGTTCTCCTTGCCGGGCCGCCAGTGGACGCGAAAATCCCGCAAACCGGCCTCCTCCGTCAGGGCGCGCAGTTCCTCCGGCGTGTAGGCGTGCGTCAGAGGGCTGATGCCCAGGTGCTCGACCCACTCGAAGGGGCGCTTCATCCAGTGGTGGCCGTTGACATCCGCAATCAGCAGGGAGCCGCCGGGCTTGAGCACCCGCGCCGCCTCCCGAATCACCGCCTGCGGCTCCGGCAGGCAATGGAAGGTCATCACCAGCAGGACGGCATCGAAGGATTCTGCTGCCAGAGGCAATTGGGGCGCGCTGGCCTGGACGAAATCCGGCTTGCGGGAGCCGAATCCCAATTCGTCGCCCTTGAAACATTCGTACGTCACATCCAGGGCGGTGATGCGCGCCTGCGGCAGGCGGCGGCTCAGGTAGGCCGCGCTGAAACCCTGCCCCGTCCCGATTTCCAGAATGCGGGCCTCTGCCGGCAGGTTCAGGACGTGTTCCAGGGCGAAATCGTAGGCGCGGCTGCTGCGTGACATGGGGGTCTTGCTGAAGAGGCGTTTGAGGAGGTTCATTGGTTCATCAGTTCATTAGTTCATCGGTTGCATTGGTTGCATTGGTTGCATTGGCGTCGCGCTGAGCGTGTCGAAGCGTTGCATCGGTTCATCGGTTGGCACGTACCCTGCACCTCGCACCTGGTACGTGGCACCTGACACTTGGCACTTGGCACTTGGCACGTGATACTTGGCACGTGATACGTGATACGTGGTACTCACTCCCCTCCCCATCCCAGCGAAATCCGGCCGCGGTCGCGGTCCACCTGGGCAATCGTGACCGCGATGACCTGTCCGACGCGCAGGCGGGTGCCGCGCGGGATTTGTGAGCGGTGCAGCAGCCCGTCCCGTTTGACGCCGATGTCCACGAAAGCGCCGAAATCCACCACGTTGCGCACCGTGCCCTTGAGCGCCATGCCGGGCTGGAGGTCGTCCATGCTGAGCACGTCGCTCCGCAAGATGGGGGGCGGGACGTCCTCGCGGGGGTCGCGGCCGGGGCGCAGCAGTTGGCGGAAGATGTCGGCCAGGGTGGGCAGGCCGCATCCCAGTTCGTCGGCCAGGTCGGGCAGGGAGTAGCGCTGCCGCAGGGCATCCAGGGGGGCGGCGCGTTCTTGCGGGGGCGTGTGGGGCGAGATTCCCGCCAGGGAGAGCAGCCGTTCGGCGATGGGGTAACTCTCCGGGTGGATGGCGGAAGCATCCAGGGGGTTGGCGCCGTCCCGAATGCGCAAAAATCCCGCGGATTGCTGAAATGCTTTGGGGCCGAGGCCGGGCACATCCATCAAGGCGGCGCGTTCCCGGAAGGGGCCGTGTTCGTCCCGATAGGCGACAATTTTCTCCGCCAGTTTGGGGCCGATGCCGGAGACGTAGGTCAGCAGGGCGGGGGAGGCGGTGTTGAGGTCCACGCCCACCCCGTTGACGACGCTCTCCACCACGGCGTGCAGGGCCTCGGCCAGCGCTTTTTGGTCTACATCGTGCTGGTACATCCCCACGCCGATGGATTGCGGGGGAATTTTGACCAGTTCGGCCAGCGGGTCGAGGACGCGGCGGGCAATCGAGACCGCGCCGCGCAGGGAGACATCCAAATCGGGCAGTTCGGCGCGCGCCAAAGGCGAAGCGGAATAGACGCTGGCTCCGGCTTCGTTGACAATCAGGTAGCGGGGAGCATTGCCCTCCAGCGTCTTCAGGAAGGCGGCTACCAGGCGCTCGGTTTCGCGGGAGGCGGTGCCGTTGCCGATGGCAATCAGGGTGACGCCGTGGGTTTGCACCCAGCGGTGCAGGGCAGCGAAGGCGCGCCGGTCGTCGCGCCCCACGTAGATGACGCCGGTATCCAGCACTTTGCCGGTGGGGTCCACCACGGCGGCCTTGCAGCCGGTGCGGAAGCCGGGGTCCAGCCCCAGGACGGTGTGCTCGCTGAGGGGCGGCTGCAAGAGCAGGGCGCGCAGGTTGTCGGCGAATACCCGGATGGCGTGGTTCTCGGCCCCGTCGGTAAGGGCGCGGCGCACGTCGCGGGCGATGGCGGGCAGCAGCAGGCGTTTGGCGGCCTCCTCGATGGCCTCTTGCAGTTGGCCGCGCAGCGGAGAACCCGGGTCGGGGCGGAAGTGCCGCTGGATGGCGTCGCGCCAGTCGCGCTCGGCGATGTCCACGTGCAGGCGCAGGATGCCCTCCCGCTCGCCGCGGTTTAGCGCCAGGATTTGATGGGGACGCAGGCGGTTGACGCGGGCCTCGAATTCGTAGTAATCGGCGTATACCTTTCTGGGGTCGTCGGCCCCGGAGATTTTTTCCGCCTGGAGAAGCGCCCACTCCAGCGCTTTTTGGCGGGCGCGCTGACGTACTTCGGCGTGGTCGCTGATGGTCTCGGCCACGATGTCACGCGCCCCGGCCCAGGCGGCCTCCGCATCGGGGACTTCTTCGCTCAGGTACGGTTGCGCCAGGGCCTCCAGACTCTCGGCGGGGCGGGCTTGCCGGAGGATGAGGTCGGCCAGGGGCTGCAAACCGCGCTTGCGGGCGAGAGCGGCGCGGGTGCGGCGTTTGGGCTTGTAGGGCTGGTAGAGGTCTTCCAGTTCGGTCAGCGTGGCCGCAGCCCGGATTTTCTTCTCCAGTTCAGGAGTGAGTTTGCCCTGGGCGGCAATCGTCTTCAGGACGGTCTCGCGGCGGGCGTCGAGGGCGCGCAGGCGGGCCGCCTCGGCCTGGATGGCGCGCAGTTGTTCCTCGTCCAAGCTTCCGGTGGCCTCCTTGCGATAGCGGGCGATGAAGGGCACGGTGTTGCCGTCGTCCAGCAGTTCCAGCGCGGCGGCCACCTGGGAGGGTTTGAGGTCGAGGGTTTGGGCGATGAGATGGTGCATGAGGGGTAGTCAGGTAGTCCGGTAGTCGGGTGGTCAGGTAGTCGCCTGGTCGGGTAGTCGGGTGGTCAAATAGTCGGGTGGTCGGGTGGTCCGTCGTCTGTGGTCTGTCGTCCGTCGTCTGCGGTCTGTCGTCCGTGGTCTGCCGTTCGTTGTCAGCCCTCTACCCGATGCGGCAATGGCTCTCCCCGCAGGCCGGCCAGGAGGTTCTCGGCGGCCATGCGGGCCATTTTCCCGCGGGTGGCGCGGCTGGCGCTGCCGATGTGGGGGGCAATCACGAGGTTGTCCAGTTGCAGGAGGGGCGAGTCGGCTGGGATGGGTTCGGGTTCGGTCACGTCCAGGGCGGCGGCGAAGATGCGGCGCTTGGAAAGGGCGTCGTACAAGGCCTGGGGGTCCACCACCGGGCCGCGGGCCGTGTTGACCAGGACGGCGGAGGGCTTCATCTTCGCGAAGGCGGCGGCGTCAATCAGGTGGCGCGTCTTCGGGGTGAGAGGCACGTGCAGGGAGATGAAATCCGCCTGCCGCAGGAGAGTGTCCAGGTCTGCGGGGGTGCAGCGTTCGGGGGCGGCCTCCGGGGGCACGGCGAGGTCGTGATACAGGACGCGCATCCCGAACCCCAGGGCGCGGCGGGCGACGGCCCTCCCGATGCGTCCCAGGCCGATGAGGCCGAGCGTGCTTCCGTAAACGTCCACTCCCAGCAAGCGCTGCGGCTCCCAGGTCTTCCAGCGCCCGGCGCGCACGAAGGCATCGGCTTCTATCAGCCGGCGGGCGGCGGCCATCAGGAGGGCAAAGGCGAAATCGGCGGTGGTCTCGGTCAGCACGCCGGGAGTGTGTCCCACCGGGATGCCGCGGGCGGTCGCGGCGGGGATATCGATGTTATCGTAGCCCACGGCGTAATTGCTGATGACCTTGAGCTGCGGGCCGGCGGCGTCCATCACGGCGGCGTCAATGCGGTCGGTGAGCATGGAGAGAATCCCCTCCACGCCGCGGACGCGGGCCAGCAGCGCCTCGCGGGAGGGAGGCCGGTCTTCCGGCCACAGGTCAACCGTGCAGGCGGCCTCCAGCAGGTGCAATCCCTCTTCGGGGATGCGGCGGGTGACGAAAATTTTGGGTCTGGTCATGGTCGCGGTACTCCTTTTGGGTGTTCCCAACTGTACCACAGTTCTGGCTTGTCGCGCACTTCAGGGATTTTTCAGACATTCATCGTGATTATCCACATTGCGTAGAATCAGGTCGTCTCCTGCAAAAGTGAACGTCAAACGATACTGGAGGTCGACGCGGGCCTCGTAGATACCATTGGTTCCCCGTACCTGGTGAACGCGCAGAGATGGGTGACGGGGCGAAGAGTCCAACAGGCACAGTGTTTTTTTGACCTTCTTGCGAATGTCGGGAGGTAATTGAGCGTATGCCCGCCGAAAACGTTCCGTGAGAACGATGCTCATTCCGAAACCCCTTCATCCAGAAACTCCAGGGCCTCGTCTATGTCGTCGAAGCGATGGAGACGTCCAACTCGAATGTCCTCTTCCGCTTCTTTTTCTCCCTCCTGCCAGCGTTTGCTCCAAAAATAGGCCTGGGAGCGGTCGACTGCTACTTTGGGAATCAAGCGCAGGGAACCGTCGGCTTCGACCACTACTTCCAGCAGGTCACCTTCTTTCAAGTGGGCCTGACGGCGAATGACGGTGGGCAGGGTGATTTGCCCGTTGCTGCGAATTTGCAGGACTGTCTTGCTCATAGGATGTCTCCTGGAAAACTCAAAATCTGATTTCTCAAATTTTACCACGCATGCAAGACCTCACTCACGCGTCAAGACCTCACAGGTCTCACAGACCTGTGAGGTCTGATGCTGAGGTCTGAGGCTGGCCGTGATACAATCGCCGCGTCATGCCCTACGCCATCGAAACGCACCGCCTGACGAAGATTTACCCGCCGCACCGCGCGTTGCTGCGCCTGGGAGCGCCGGCCTCGCCGCCGGTTGCTGCCGTGCGGGATGTGTCGCTGTGCGTGCCGCAGGGGGAGATTTTCGGCTTGCTGGGGCCGAACGGGGCCGGGAAGACCACCCTCATCAAGATGCTCACCACCCTAATCCTGCCCACTGGCGGCGAGGCCCGCGTCAACGGGTACGATTTGCGCGCCGAGCGGGGTATCAAGGCCTCCATCGGGCTGGTGACTGCCGGGGAGCGCAGTTTCTACTGGCGGCTGAACGGCCTGCAAAATCTGGAGTTTTTCGCCGCCTTGCACGGCATCCCGCCCGCGGAACGCCGGGAACGCGCCCTCTCCGCCCTGGAGCAGGTGGGGCTGGCGCAATCTGCCGGCCGGCGGGTGAGTGAGTATTCCACCGGGATGCACAAACGCCTGGCGATTGCCCGCGCCTTGCTCCACCGTCCGGCCCTCCTGTTTTTCGACGAGCCGACCAGCGGCCTCGACCCCCAGGCGGCCCTGGCGCTGCACGCCCTCATCCTGCATCTGGCGGAGAGCGGCAAGACGGTTTTCCTCAGCACCCATTACCTGCCCGAAGCGGAAAAACTGTGCCGACGGGTGGGGATTTTGCATCGCGGCGTGCTGCGCGCCGTCGGCACGGTGGCGGAATTGCGCCGGGAAATTCCCTGGGAGCCGCGCTACCACCTTCAGGTGGATGCCCTCCCCGATGCGACGCGGCGCACCCTCGAAGCCCGCCTGGGAACGCTGCGCCCCGCGGGGGATGCCCCTCCCGAAACGGATTTCACCCTGGATGGCGAATCTGCTCTCTCCCTGGCCCTGGCACACATCCCTGCCCCCCGATTGCGTGCCCTCATCCCGGCGCGTCCCTCCCTGGAGGAGATTTTCGCCCGCTTCACGGATGCGGAGTACGACGTACGTGGTACGGAGTACGGTGTACCTGGTACGGAGTACGGCGTACAAGAGGCAGCCGGCACAACCTCGCAACCTCCTGACCCGCAACCCCTAACCTCGCAACCCCCTAACCCACAACCCCCTAACCCGCAACCTCCCAACCCGCAGCCCCTAACCCCCCTCCTCCTCGCCTTCCTCCAGCGCGACTGGCGGATAGAGCGCAGTTACCGGCTGGCCTTCCTGCTTCAGTTGGGACAGATGCTTTTCAGCGCCGGGGTGTTCTACTTCCTGGGCGAACTGGTCAACGGCCTCAACCTGCGCGGCCTGCGCGCCTATGGCGGGGATTACTTTGCCTTCGTGCTCATCGGGCTGGCGATGCGCGGCTACTTCAGCACCGCCCTGAACGGTTTTTCGCAGAGCATCCGCACCGAGCAGACCACCGGCACGCTGGAGGCTATGCTGACCACCCCGGCCCGCCTGGAAAGCCTCGTCTTCGGCGCGGCGGGATGGGCCTACCTGATGACCACCCTCCAACTGGGGTTGTACCTGGGATTGGGGGTCGCCCTGGGACGCCTGCACCTCGGCGCGGCAAATCTGGGCGCGGCGGCGCTGACGCTGGCGCTCAGTCTGGTGACGTACAGCAGTCTGGGGGTGCTGGCGGCCAGTTTCATTATGCTCTACAAACGCGGCAACCCCGTGACCTGGGTGTTCCAGGCGGTTTCCGATTTTCTGGGGGGGATGTACTATCCGGTGGAGGTGCTGCCTTCTCTCTTGCAATTCGCGGCGGCTTTTCTCCCCGTGACCTATAGTTTGCGCGCCATGCGTCTGGCGCTGCTCCAAAATGCCCCCTGGAGCGCCCTGTGGCCCGACCTGGGCGCGCTGGCCGCGTTTGCGCTCCTCTCCCTGCCGTTGGGGGTGGCGGCCTTCCGCTACGCCGTGCGCCGCGCCCGCGTCGAAGGCTCGCTGGTGGGATATTGAGGTGTCAGGTATCAGGTGTCGGATGCCACGCGGGGGGGGTAGAGCA
>JANTFR010000108.1 GCA_024763355.1 Anaerolineales bacterium | reverse complement strand
TGGAGGGAGAGCGCCGCGTTCTGGAACAGGCCGACCGGATTGTGGCTGCTACGCCCGCAGAGGTGGCGCAACTCCAATGGTTGTACCACGCCGATACCTCGAAAGTTGTCGCCATTCCGCCGGGGGTGGACACCAGCCGCTTTTACCCCATCCCGATGGAGGAGGCCAAGGAGTTTGTCGGCGTGCCGGCCAGCGACCGGATGCTGCTCTTCGTGGGGCGCATTGAGCCGCTCAAAGGGCTGGACATCCTCATCCAGGCGGTTGCCGCCTTGCGGGAGCGTCCTGTCTTCCGGGAGCGGCACTTCTGCCTGGCGGTCGTCGGGGGCGACCCGCACGTGGCTCCCGAAGTGATGAGCGCCGAGATGTCCCGTTTACAGGAGATGCGCCTGCGCTACGGATTGGAAGATTTTGTTCTCTTTTTGGGGAAGAAAGGGCAGGACACCTTGCCGTACTACTATTCTGCCGCCGATGCGGTGGTCGTGCCCTCGCATTACGAGTCCTTCGGGATGGTGGCGCTGGAGGCTATGGCTTGTGGAACTCCCGTGGTGGCCTCGCAGGTGGGTGGACTGGCTTTTCTGGTGCAGGATGGGATTACCGGTTACCATGTCCCCGTCGGAGAGCCGGATGCGCTGGCCGACCGCCTGGAAATCTTGTTGAAGGACGACGCCCTGCGTTCCCGTCTGGGGCAACAGGCAGTGGCGTTTGCCCGTTCCTACGCCTGGGAGCACATAGCGGCGCGCATCGTGGAGCAGTACCGCTACCTGGTCCACGAATGAACACGAATGGGCACGAATGAACACGAATGAACACGAATGGCGCGAATGGAAGATGCACTTCGCACGTCGCACTTCGCACCTCGCACGAATGGAGAATTCCCCTCCGCTACTTTCGGGCAATGAACAGCCCCGTGGCTTTGGCGACGTACAGACTGCCGCCTCGCGCTGCGATGTACTGGCGTGCAAAGGCCAGCAAGGCTTCCTCAATGCCGGGACGCTGTTTGCTGTTCAGACGAGCGACTGCGCTGGTGGTGGAAAGCAGGTAAGCGGCCAGCGGTTCCGCTTCGGTGACCTCCAGCGCGTCGGGATAGTCGCGACGCTCGACGTGCGCGAAATAAGGGCGCAGGTGTTCGGCGCCGTTTTCCAAACTGAAACGGAGATTGCGGTGAGAAAAGCCTTCCTCCAGACGGACGCCCGCCTCGCGGGCGAAAGCGCGCCCGAACATCTCGATGGCTTCCATGTGCCGCTCGCCGTTGGTGGCCGCGTACAGGTATCCCCCCGGCTTGAGCACCCGGCGGATTTCGCGTAAAGTCCCTGGCAGGTCGGGGACGTGGTAGAGCATGTGGTTGGCAAAAACGGCCTCGAAGTGTCCCGTGGGGTAGGGCAGGAATTGGGCGTCGTTCACCGCGAACTGGAACAAAGGGGGATGAGCCGGCAGGTTGGCGCGGGCCGCCCGCACCATGCCGAGGCTCAAGTCGCTGAGGGTGATACGCCAGCCTTCCGGCAGGCGGGGGAGAACATCCTGCCACAGGGCGGCGGGGCCGCAGCCAACCTCCAGAATGCGGGCCTCAGGGGGAAGGGAAACCTGGTCAAGATACCATTGAAACCAGCCGTAGGTGTTTGTGCTGAAGCGGCGGTGCAGGGCGATGCGGGTCTGCAGATTGCGGTCATCGGCGTATTGCCGGGTGCGCAGATACTCCCGGTCGGTGAATTTCTCGGAAGACATAGGTTACTCCACGGTCACAGCAGTGCCGAGACCGCGTCGGTCCCAGCGGGTGGGGTCTTTGGGAGGCACCTCCCACACAGGCGTTACCCAGCGGAAGAGCCATTTGGCGTCCGGGTTGCTCATGTTGACGCAGCCATGGCTCATGGGGACGCCAAAGTTGTTGTGCCAGAAAGTACCGTGAAAGGCTACGCCGTATTCGGCGAAAAAAGAGGTCCACGGGACGCCGGGCAGGGTGTAAGAACCAGGCGCGCCGCTGGATTGCAGCGCGCCCATATGTTTGGATGGGGATTTGTTGTAGATGTTGAACTGCCCGCGGGGAGTGCGCGTCCCTTCGGGGATGGGGTCTTTGCTGGGCAACCCGGAGGAGATGCGCGTTTTGAAAACAACGGTATCCCCTTCAAGGGCGGTCAGTTCCTGGCGGGCTATTGAAACGCGGATGCGTTTCTCGTGAGGCGGAACATCCGGGGAAAGGGGCGTGATTTCCTCATCCCGAATCGGCCGCAGGTGGATGGCGGGGACGGCGTAGTTCAAGTAACGGTCCAGTTCGGAGGTCAGCATGTACCAGGGCTGTTTATCCGGCCCCTCGATGAGGTCGGTAGCCCAGTGGGTGGTCTCGTAATACAGACGGTAACGGTGTTGCCAGCCGTTGTAGCGGTCGTAGGTGTAGGCTTCGGTGTAGGGAACAGTGATTTCGCACAACTGACCGCCCTCGGCCAGGCCGGGTAAGGGTTCGTTGAGACGGGTGGTGGTGACGCGTTGCAAATAGGCGCTGTGGACGTAGCCGCCCCAGACACGATACCACAAGGGGTTGTAGGCTGGCCCGTGTGGGCTTTGGATTTCTTCGTAGATGGTGATTATCTGGTCGCGGTAGCGTTTGCCGATGATGGCGCTTTCGGAGGTCGGCTCGGCATAGACCTCGATTTCGGAAATCGCAACGCGCCCCATCAGCCGGGGGGTGTGTTCCCGGCGGCGGCCAAAAGGAGGGCGGAAGGCCAGCGTGGAAAGGCTGAGTAGGCCGATTTTGAGAAAATCGCGGCGGGAAATGTGCATAAGGAGATGGTCAGGAGGTGTTGCACCAGGTCTCCAACTCGTGAGCGGTGGCTTCGAAGCGGGAGCGGGCGTCGGCGAGCAGTTTCTGCGCGGCGTGAGTGTCCTTCTGCTCGCAGGCATGTTCAATTTCCTGGCAGATGTCGGCCAGAGCCTGGCTGCCAAAGGTAGCGCTCAGCCCCTTGACTCCGTGTGCGATGCGCTGGGCGGTTCCGAATTTGCGGAGGGAGACTAATTCCTCCATCTTGGAGAACTTCTGAGGGGTTTCTGCCAGGAAGACATCAATCAATTCGCTGATGGCATGGCGTTCTCCGCCGAGTATGGCCTGCAGGTCTTCAAGGGTGGGAGGGTGAATATGTTCCCATTTTCTTTCAGCAGGAGAATCGCCGTTGTCGGGCGGGATTGTAACTTCGGAAGAAGGCAGGGCGGCGGTATTCTCCTCGGATGCAGGAATATAAATGTGCAATGGCGAGGTCTTGCGCTGGAAGGGGCGCAGGGGGCGGGTCCCCCTGGCCTTGATGGGCTTGCAGTGGCGCAAAATTTCCTTGAGTTGGGCGACCTGTACGGGTTTGCTGATGTAGGCGTCCATGCCAGTAGCAAGATATTTTTCCCGGTCACCTTTGAGGGCGTGAGCGGTCATGGCAACGATGGTCGGCTGCCGATTGGTAGGGATGTGCTCTCGAATGTACCGCGTGGTTTCTACGCCGTCCATTTCGGGCATTTGTACGTCCATGAGGACCACGTCGTACAACTGGCGTTCCAATGCTTCGGTAACTTCGATGCCGTTGGCGGCGATGTCCGCCCGATACCCCAGTTTGTCAAGAATCCCCAGGATAACTTTTTGATTGATGAGATGGTCTTCGGCTATCAGAATGCGTAAGGGATGTTTGCTGCCCATATCCGGCTCGAAGACATCGGTGATGGGGCGGGTGGAGGGGCGCTTGTCGTGGTCTACGGCGCTAATCAGGGCATTATAGAGTTGCAGCGATTTGATGGGCTTGGAGAGGTGGGTGATGTAACGGGAGCCTGCCCGGAAACGCTGCCGGCTTCCCATGGGGGAAAGAACGATGAAGGCCGTCTCGGTGGGGAAAATATCTCCCAGTTGGGTGACCAGTTCGTTGGCGGAAAGTCCCTGGATGGAGGTGTCCAGCACGACGATGTCAAAGAGAGAATGGGCGGCGAGTTCCTTACTTTCTTGCAGCGAGCCTGCTGTGACGGGGAGCATCCCCCAGGCTTCCATTTGTCGGGAGAGGACGGAGCGATTGGTGGCGTTGTCGTCCAGAATGAGCACGTTCTTGTTGCGCAAAAGGGGTTGTGTACCGCGGCGATGAGCGGATTGCGCTGCCGAGGCGGCTTTCATTCGTAAATTGAAGGAAAATGTAGAACCGATGCCGACCTGGCTCTCCACCCATATGTGGCCTCCCATCATCTCTACCAGACGTTTGCTGATGGTGAGGCCCAGCCCGGTTCCGCCGAATTGACGCGTGGTGGATGCATCGGCCTGGCTGAAAGCATCGAAAATCCGTTCCAGCCGTTCCGCGGGGATGCCGATTCCTGTGTCTTGAACGCTAAAGGTGATATCGTGGGTGTCATTGGGCTGGGGGTGACTGGTGACGGTCACAATCACCTCGCCTTCCTGGGTGAACTTGACCGCATTGCTGAGCAAATTCACCAGTACCTGATGGATACGGGTGACATCGCCGACGACCATCGGGGGAGCGTGCTCCGAGACGATGTAAGTGAGTTCCAGGTTCTTTTCGTGCGCCTGGCGGGCAACCAGGTCCAACGCCGATTCGATGCATTCGTGCAAGTCAAAAGGTTGCTCTTCCAGTTCCATTTTGCCCGCTTCGATTTTTGAGAAATCGAGAATATCATTGATGACGTTGAGGAGTGCATTGCCGCTGGTGCGGATGGTCTCGATGTAATCTTGCTGTTCCAGGGAGAGGTCTGTATCCAACAAGAGGCTGGTCATTCCAATGACGGCGTTGAGCGGTGTGCGGATTTCGTGGCTCATATTTGCCAGAAATTCGCTTTTGGCGCGATTGGTGGCTTCGGCGGCTTCCCGCGCCTGACGGAGGGCCTCCTCTGCTTCCTTGTGGTGAGTGATGTCTCGCGAGACAGCCACGATTTCAGTGACGGCGCGGGTTTGTGGGTCGCGAATCACCTTGTTGGTCGTTTCCAACCAGATGTATTCTCCCGATTTACGGCGGGCGCGATGCGTGATAGTGTAGGCCTGCCCTTTGCGGTATCCCTCCTCGGTAGTATGGACGATATTAACCACGTCATCCGGGTGGGCCAGGTCGTAAATAGATTTGCCCAATAATTCGTCGGGGGTATACCCTAAAATTCCTTCGCTGGCCGGCGATGCGTACAGGAAAACACCCTGCGGGGAAAATTTGGCAATCATATCAGTGGCGTTTTCTGCCAGCAGGCGGAAGCGCTCCATGCTTTCGCGTAATTCAGTCTCTACGGCGCGCAAGCGTTGCTCATACTCTTTTTGGCGGGTGATGTCGGTAAATGCCAGTACGATGCCGCTGATTTCATCATCTTCGTTGAGCAAGGGAGCCCCGTTCAACGTCAGGTAGCGGATGGTGTCGTTCTTCCCGTAAAGCAGATATTCTGCATTTTGCAGCGGTTTGCGTTCTTTGAGAATAACGTGGAAAGGCTGTTCCGTTGGCTGCAAGAGCGTGCCGTCTGGACGGGCCAGTTGCCACAAAGGCGCGTCATAGGGCAGTTTTAGATTGCCGCTATCATGCTCCTTGATGCCGAAGATGTCGCGGGCGTATTGGTTGATGAACAAAATACGTCCGCTGGCGCTCAACACCAGAATGCCGGCAATATCTGTTTGCATGATACTGTCCAGCAGGTCGCGCTCTTGTTTCAAGGCTCTGGCAGCCTGTACGCGGCGGCTTACATCTTGCAGGTAGGCGATGGCGATGAGATGGTCGTCAATGTGCAACTTGCCCAGGCTGATTTCGAGAGGAACCTCCGTTCCGTCCTTCTTGCGCCCCGTAAGTTCCCGACGTACCTTTGTCGAGTCGTTTTCCCCTTCTCCTTGCAGGAACTCATTGTAGAAATGGTTGTGCTGTTGATGGTACCGGGCAGGGATGAGCATATTGAGCGGCTTGTTGAACAATTCTTCCCTGGTATACCCGAAAATTTGCGCGGCGGTCTCATTGACGTCGTAAATGTTGCCGTCTTCAGAAACCATGAGGATACCCGTTGGCGAAGTGCGGAAAAGGGCTTCGAGGCGATTATGGCTGCGTTCCAGAAGGCGCCTGCTTTCCTCCAGCGCATGTTCCAGACTCAAGATGTGCTCTTCTTTGTCTTGCAGACGCTGCATCCACGCCGTGCGGCGTCTGACCCACAGGAACTGCGCCGCCGACAAGATGGCTGTAAGACCAGTGAAGGCAACCAACCCGCCCCAACGTGTCCACTCACTGGAGATGGCTATCTCTTGATGGGGGATTGCGCGTGTCAGCCAGGGGTGTAGTACCCAGGCGATAACGGTCAGGCCTCCCCATATCAGAATGTCCCACCATCCTTCGAGCAGAAGGTTCAGGGCTACGATTCCCAGATATGCACTGAGAGTCACCAGCGGAGAAGCGTTGAAGTAGAGCGTAGCCCCTGTCACGAGTATCCACAAGATGCCGCTAAACAACCACCGGAACATGGCGGTTATGTCGGCATGGGGGTGAGCACCGTTTGTGGATGGTTCGGTATTTTTGTCCATAAACTCCCCTGTTACTGCCTGTCGGCGGTGTAAATTGCCTCGGAAACGGACAAGCGGGCAGGATAAACTGGTTACTTCTATTGATGAAAATTCTATTATTGATGAAAATTCTATGCTCCCTATTGTAGAATGTTTTCTGTCATTTGACAACTCCGGCGTAATCCTCTTTCAGGGTAATCGCATTTTCATGTATTTTCCCCACCCCCCCATTCTATCCGTTTTGAGGGCAGGCATGCGCCATTGCAAGGCCGATGCAATGGCCCTGAATCCTCTTTACAATTGCGTGCTACAATATGCCCCGCGCTTACGCAGTAGTGATGGCAAAAACTTTTATCGGAATGAGACACCAGGAGTTGCTTTGTATGATTTCTGTGCAAGTCAAATGGATTGAATCGCATCTGATGGTTGGGGCGGATTCTAGCGGACATCCTCTTGTGTTGAGCAATTGGCCGGAGCGCGAACCGCAGTGGGCAGGGGTCAAGCCCTCCGATTTGCTGCTATTGGCAGCGGCTTCTTGCTCCATGTACGATGTGGTGGAAATTTTGCATAAGCAACGGCAGCCGCTTGTGGCAATGGAGGTCACTTGCGATGGAACACGCACCTCCGAACCGGTCAACCGTTTTACGCATATTCATCTGCATTACCGGGCAACGGGTGATATAGACCCGCAAAAACTGGAACGCGCCATCCAACTCTCGGCAGAAAAATACTGTTCGGTGACGAACAGTTTGAATGTGGAAATCAGTCGGGATTTTGAAATCATCCCTGTCGAGAATGCGGCTGCCTCCAGGTGAACGCGCAAGGACAACGCTATGGCTTCCTTTGAAGAATTGCCCCCCCAGGAATCATCCGAACCGCAAGTCGTGACCAAGAGTAATACCGCATCTCTCGGAAACTGGCTTGCCGACCTGCTGGAAACCATCTTGCTTGCGGCGGTTTTGTTTGTTGGCATCAATCTGGTCTCGGCGCGCATCCGGGTGGAATCCATCAGCATGGAACCCACGCTCAAGCCGGGGGAATTCCTGATTGTCAACAAATTGGCCTACCGCTTTGGGGAGATGCACCGCGGGGACGTGGTGGTCTTCTATTATCCGAACGACCCCTCTCAACGCTACATCAAACGACTCATTGGCCTGCCCGGTGACACGGTGGAGATTGCCGATGGGCAGGTCTTCATCAACGGACAGCCGCTGGAAGAGCCGTACATCAGTGCACCTCCCACTTACATGGGAACCTGGCAGGTTCCCGAAGACGGCATCTTCGTCCTGGGCGACAACCGTAATCGCTCCGCGGATTCCCACGTGTGGGGCATGGTTCCCCTGGATTACATCATCGGCAAGGCCGTCTTCGTCTACTGGCCCCTCGACCGTTTTGGCACCGTTCCTGGATACCCCTCTTTTTGAGAGAATGGGGAGAGATAACATGCAGCGACCTGTATGGAGCCGTCCGCTCCTTGTGCTTTTGCTTCTCGGAGGTCTGATTGCCGCCTACCTGGCCTGGCAGGACTGGCGTTCTGCCGTGGTAGTGGTGGAATGGTCTACCGCCAGCGAACTGGATACGGTAGGCTTCAACCTGTACCGCGCCGAACAGGCCGATGGGGAGTACACGAAGATTAACCCGACCGTCATCCCCTCCGCAGGGGACGCACTCACCGGCAGCGATTACCGCTACGAAGACCACAACGTGCGCGCCGGGCAGACCTACTATTACAAATTGGAAGACATCACTACCTCCGGGCAGGGGGAGCGCTATGGCCCCATTGTCGTCGAGGCCCGCGGGCAGGTTGGGATGGCTGCTATCGCTGCCGCTCTTCTCCTGGGCGGCGCTTTGTTGACCTGGTCCTGGTATCCTCCCCCGCGTTCCACCGACCCTGATAACGCATCTTCCCGTACCCATGACTGATTTGCATCTCCGTATTGGCGGACTGGGCGTGTCACTTGCGTGTAGCCATGAGGCCCTGGCCGCCGCGCTGGCCCGCCGCTATGCCGATTTTGCCACCCCTGGAGAGCCGCATTGCCGCGTGGAAGTTACCTTGCAGGTGAGCGAGGGGGACGCTCCTGTTCTACCAGGGGATGCGCTGCGCTGGGACGCGGAGGGCAACCTGCATTTTGCCGCGTCTGACTACCAGGGCTGGATTTCCCCGGCGGAAGGCCGTGCCAGACTGCACCTCGCCGCCTCCAATCCTGTCGAGGGGGCGGATTATTTTCTGCGGGTCGTGTACGCCCTGCTGGCCTTTCGCGCCGGCGGCGTACTCTTCCATGCCGCCGCCGTCGTGCGGGATGGGCGGGCATTTCTCTTTTTCGGTCCCTCCGGGAGTGGAAAGACCACTGTCTCCGCCTTGTCCTCCGCCTACCGGGTGCTCAACGATGACCTTGTGCTCCTCCTCCCGCACGGAGATGCCTGGTACGCCTATGCCACGCCTTTTTGGAACCCCACGCAGGTGCGGCCCTCTCCGGGGCATGCCCCAGTTCATGTTTTACTGCGGCTGATGCAGTCTCCTCGTCTGTATGCCGAGCCGTTGCGCGGCGCAACCGCCCAGGCAGAATTCCTGGCTTGCCTGCCGGTACTCCCCACCAACGCCGCTTTTGTCCCCGCCTTGCTTTCGGTGGGGCGCGCCCTCCTGCAACGCGTCCCGATGTATCGCCTTTACTTCCCCAAAGATGACACCTTCTGGACTCTGGTTGACACGCTGGTATAGCCCTTTCCTGGCAGGAGGGGGGATATTGCTTGGCGCGCTGGCTTTTGTCTTTGGCGTTCTCGGCGCGAACGGGCTGCGTCCCTCTTCCCCGCTCCCTTGTCCCCGCTGGGATGCCGTCAGCGCCCCGGCTTTTGGGCTGTCCCCCGGCCCCGACGGCTCTTATCGCGGGGAGGAGGGTTTTGAAGCCATGGTCTTCGATAGGCAACTCTACCTCGGCATGGAAGCCGATAACACCCTGGGGGCGCG
>JANTFR010000107.1 GCA_024763355.1 Anaerolineales bacterium | reverse complement strand
AGCACGACTATCCCGTTGGGATGCGCCGCCTCCTGAATAGCGCGGGCGATGTCCACGGCATCGGTGCCGAAAGCCGTGTGGTCTTCTCCTGCGCCCCCGGAAAAGGAAATTGGGATGTCGGGGCTGCCGACTTGCCGCGCCAGTTCCACCACTGCCTGGGCGAGAACCTTGCTGTGGGAGACAAAGACGAGTCCGAGCATAAAGTAATCTCGATGATGCGATGCGTGAATGGGTGATAACGAATCAACTCGTCAGGGAGCGAACGGCAAACAACAGCCACCAGCCATACAAACTGACGATGGTGCCGACGACGAGGAAGATGATGTCAATGAGACGGCGGGTGCTTTCGGGCGGGTTCAGGTCCAGAATGATGCCGCGCAGGCCCAAAAGAGAGTGAATGACCAGCAGAAGCAGGAAGAGACCCTCCATGAAGAGCACCAGCGGGTTTTGGAAATAGGCTACTACCTCGCGGTGAGAAAGCAAGCCGTTGGGGGCGGTGAAGTGGTTGACCGTCAGGTGGATTGCCAGGATGAAGAGAATCAAAATACCGCTGGCAATCTTGAGAAACCACAACCAGAAATTTTCGCCGGATTTGGGAGTGGATTGCATGGGAACTCCGGAAGGCAGAATAAGGAGGACAGAGAGGAAACGGTGGACGATAGCCGGAGGACGGCAGCGAGTTTACGATGCAGTGAACATGCGGGCCGCAAAGATGATGGTTCCAATCACGGTGAGAAGCAGGGCGGTGTAGAACATCTGCTTTTGGCGGGGGACGCCGATGTTGAAACTGTTGAGAACCAGGCGCACACCGTTCAATCCGTGATACAGGGCAGCGGCAATAACCAGCAATTCGCCCACGGTGTAGAGCGGACTTTTCGCCGCGGCGACGAACTGGTCAAAAGCATCCGGCCCCTGGGCCAGTTTCCCCAGGACGAAGAGATGGAGGTACAGGTAAAAGGCCAGCCCCAAGGCGCTGAGGCGATTGAGAATGAAAGCCCATCCGCCTGCATCTCGTCCGGCGGGGTTGAACCAGTCCCAGAAACCTTTGGAATTGTGCTTGTCTGCTTTCATGGCGGGTTATCCGATGATGGTTTTCAGGCGTCGGGCGGTGACTTGTCGGCGCAAATCCATGATGCGCCAGCCGGGGTCCACGCTGGAGGGGCAAACTGCGCTGCATTCAAAAGCGCTGTGACAGCGCCACACCCCTTGCTGACTGTCTGCCAGGGCCAGCAGTTCGGGATGCCCTTCCAGCCCTTGAATCTGGATGGCGGCCAGGGGGGCGGGGCCGAGATAATCGGGGTCAGAGGCTGCTACGGGACAGGCGCTGATGCAAATGCCGCATTCCAGGCAGTCGGGCAGACGGATGTATTCCCCGCCTTCCGGGGGCGTGGGCACTTCCTTCGGGGGACGGATGTCCTCCCCTTCCCACGGCGTCATGGAGAGCGGGTGTACCGGAGGGGCGTGCACAGCTTCCATTTTGCGGTACAGCGGCCCCAGGTCCACCACCAAATCGCTGACGACGGGGAAATTGCGCAGCGGGTCCACGGTGAGCGTGCCGCCGTCCTGGGTAACATCTTTGATTTTTGTGATGCAGGTCAATTTCTCCACGCCGTTGACGCGCATCCCGCAGGCCCCACAGGTGGAGTGGTGGCAGGCATGCCGGAAGGTCAGCGAGCGGTCTTCGAAGGCCCAAATCTTCTCGATGCCATCCAGGACGTATTCTTCGGGGTCTACTTCGACCTGGAAGGTGTCGTAGTGGGAGGCTTCATCCCCTTTTTGTCGGCGTATTCGGTAAGTTATCTTCCACATGGGAGTAGTTGGTTAGTCGGTTAGTTGGTTGGTCGGTTAGTCGGTTGGTCTGTCGTCCGTGGTCTGTCGTCCACGGTCCACCGTCTCTTCTCAGTCATAAAACGCCCGGTAAGAGGCCAGGGGGACTTCGGCGGTGGTGCAGGGGATGTTCAGGCCGAGTTTTCCGCACACGATGTCCACGGTCTTTTCGGCCATAGCGCGGCAGGTGGTGGCTTTGCCGCCGGTGATGGTTACCAGGCCATCCACGTTGTCCAGGTCTTTGTGGTCGTAGGCCTTGAAGGTGCGCGAGATGCTGCGCCCCGGCCCGCTGGCCCCGATGAGAGGGCGGGTAGCCATGTAAACGCCGCGTTCTTTGGCCTGGCGGATGGCGGGGATGAGTTCCGCACCGCGTTGCAACATGAGTTCCACCTGCTGGCGGTCAATGGGAACGTAGTCCACGTCGTCAATGGAGAAGGAAGTCGTGCCGACCACCGCCAGACGCCGCTGCGGGAGGACGATATCTCCGTCGCTGGGGCGGTTGAGGCGGTTGATAGCCCGGTTGACCAGCCGCCGGTCGTAAGCGACCATGATTCCCGGCGTAGGGCTGATGGGAACATGGGCGTGCGCCATTTTGGTGATTTGTCCCACCCACGCACCGGTCGCATTGACCACAATATCACTGTGGATGTCGTAGCGTGTGTTATTCGTGCGGTCCCAGACCTTGACGCCGGTCACGTTGCCCTGGCCGTCGAGGAGCATGTCCACCACTTCGGTGAACAGGTGAAAAACGGCGCCGTTCTTCTTCGCCGTGGCGGCAAAGGAGAGCGCCAGCCGCAAAGGGTCGAAAGTCCCGTCGGGGACAATCAGGGCGGCCAGCAATTTGGGGTTGAGGTTGGGTTCCAGGCGCAGGGCTTCCTGGGGGGTGATTTCGTCCACCGGGATGCCGCAATCTTCGCAGCCCTTGATGAAGGTTTCCTTGTAGGCCAGGTCGTCTTCGGTGATGGCGACGAACAATCCTCCGTTTGGCTCGATGACTTCGGGGACGATTTTTCGCAGAATGACGTTCTCTTCAATGCACTCGATGGCGGATTCCTGGTCTTTGACGGCGTAGCGCCCGCCGCTGTGCAACAAGCCGTGGGTGCGCCCGGATGTGCCGCTGGCAATCGGGCCGCGTTCCACGACGGTGACATCGAAACCGCGCAGGGCAAGGTCGTGGGCGATGGCTGTGCCCGTAAATCCTGCGCCGATGACGATAGCATGGGGTTTGCTCATGGAGGTTTTTCTCTCCTTGGTGAGGTGCGTGCAGCGTGTTTAGGACTTTCCGCGTGCCCAGCGGTTGAATGCGTATGCCAGCCCGAAGACCAGCCAAATGGCGACGCCAAAACCCAGCCCCCAGAGGATACTTTCAGGCCAGGGCTTGAAATCGTGGATTTGCCAGGCGGTCCATCCGGCCAGGACCAGACTCACGGCGGTCATACCAATCATGCCGGTTTGCCGCGAGAGCCAGGGGCCGGAGGCCGCGGGCGGGGCTTCGGAGGTATGTTGTCTCTTTTTTTCTTTGCGTCGTCCCATAGTAAAAGGGTACTCCAAATCACTTGTGAAATCGGGTAAGAGAAACTCTGTAGGGGAAGGCGCACCGGGCAGGTGCGCCGCCTCCCACAGAGGGGGAGACGGGAAAGCCCCGTCTCCCCCAGCCCAGGAGGGGAGGCCAGCGTCGTTTACTCGACCCAATCGAAGGTGCGGGTAACGGCTTTCTTCCAGCCTTTGTACAGTTTGGCACGCGTGTCGGCGTCCATCTTGGGGTCCCATTCCTTGTCTTTGCCCCAATTGGCGCGCAACTCGTCGAAGTTGCTCCAGAAGCCGACGGCCAGGCCGGCGGCGTAGGCCGCGCCCAGCGAGGTGGTCTCGGCCACCTTCGGGCGGATGACCGGCACGCCGAGGATGTCGGACTGGAATTGCATCAGGGTTTCGTTGAAGACCATACCGCCGTCCACCTTGAGGGCCTTGAGGTCCACGCCAGAATCGGCGTTCATGGCATCCAGCACCTCGCGAGTCTGATAGGCGGTGGCTTCGAGGGCGGCGCGGGCGATGTGGCCCTTGTTGATGTAGCGGGTCAGGCCGACAATCACGCCGCGGGCATCGCTGCGCCAGTAGGGAGCGAACAAACCGGAGAAGGCCGGCACGAAGTAAATCCCGCCGTTGTCTTCCACCGTCTTGGCGAGGTCTTCGACTTCGGCAGACTTGCTAATCATGCCCAGGTTGTCGCGCAGCCACTGGACGAGTGCGCCGGTGATGGCGATGGAGCCTTCCAGAGCGTACACGGCGGGCTGGTCACCAATCTTGTAGCCCAGGGTGGTGAGCAACCCGTTCTTGGACTGCACCGGCTTGGTTCCGGTGTTGAGCAGCATGAAGCAGCCCGTGCCGTAGGTGTTCTTGGCTTCGCCGGTATCGTAGCAGGCCTGCCCGAAGAGGGCCGCTTGCTGGTCGCCCAGGTCACCGGCTACGGGAATGCCGGCCAGTGCGCCGACGGCTTTGCCGTATACCTGGCTGGAGGGGCGGATTTCGGGGAGCATGGCGCGGGGGACGCCCATGATGCCCAGGATTTCCTCATCCCAATCCAGGGTTTCCAGGTTCATCAGCATGGTGCGGCTGGCGTTGGTCACATCGGTGACATGCACGCCCCCGTTGGGGCCGCCCGTCAGGTTCCAGATAACCCAGGTGTCAATGTTGCCGAACAGGATTTCGCCCTTCTCGGCCTTTTCGCGAGCACCGGGTACGTTCTCGAGAATCCAGCGAATTTTCGGGCCGGAGAAGTAGGTCGCCAGCGGCAGCCCCACCTTCGGGCGGAAGCGGTCCTGCCCGCCGTCTTTGGCGAGTTCGTTACAGATTTTGTCGGTGCGGGTGTCCTGCCAGACGATGGCGTTGTGAATCGGCTTGCCGGTGGCTTTCTCCCACACCACGGTGGTTTCGCGCTGGTTGGTCACGCCAACGGCGGCAATCTCTTCGGCCTTGACGCCGCTCTTCTCCAGCGCCCCGGCAATCACTTCCTGGGTGCGTTCCCAGATTTCCATCGGGTCGTGCTCGACCCAGCCGGGTTTGGGATAAATCTGCTCATGTTCTTTCTGGTGGAGGCCGACCACCTGTCCCTTGTGGTCGAAAATCATAAAGCGGGTACTGGTAGTACCCTGGTCAACTGCTGCTGCATATTTCTTCGTCATGTCTTTCTCTCCTGACAACTTGAACCAAGAATTGGGTGACTCTATGCCCTCACAGAGAGGCCGGGCGGGAACTGTCTGCCCGGTTCCCTGGTGGGTAACAAGAAAGATATCAAGCGCTCCAGACGTCCGCAGCGGTCTGGAGGAGGTAGTAGGACGAGGTGGCTCCAGGGTCTTGATGCCCCGCGCTGCGCTCGCCCAGGTAACTGGCGCGGCCTTTGCGGGCTACCAGTGGGATAGTGGCTTTCATGCCCTCCTCGGCAGCATGGGCGCATTGTTGTAAGGCTTCGCTCAGGGAAGTACCGTTTTCCTGGGCGGTTTTGAGCGCCTGGACGGCAGGCACAAGGGCGTCAATCATGGTTTTGTCGCCCAGTTCTGCTTTGCCGCGCATCTTGACGCCGTTGACGGCGGCTTCCAGCGCAGCGCTCCATTCGGCCAGGGAGAGTTCCATTTTGCCGGTTGCTTTCATGCCAGCCTGCAGAAAGAACGTGGCGTAGAGCGGTCCGCCCGCGCCGCCGACGGTGGAGAGCAGGGTCATCCCGACCGTTTTGAAGATGGTGCCGATATCCTGGTTGGATAATTCGTCCATCTTCTTCATCACAGCCTGGAAACCCCGGTCCATGTTAGCGCCGTGGTCGGCGTCGCCGATGGCCGCGTCCAGTTCGGTAAGATACTCTTTCTTCTCGGAAAGCAGGTTGGCATAGGCTTTCAGCCATGCCACAATTTGGTCTCGGTGGATTTGCATGAGGAATCTCTCCGTGTCTCAAGGTGGGAAACCGATATTTTCAACGTGCTCATACACCCCAGCGCAATGCCGGAGTCTTGACGGGGGCATCCCACAGTTTGAGCATGTCCTCATCCATCTTGAGCATGGTGATGGATGTCCCGGCCATCTCCAGGCTGGTGATGTAGGGGCCAACCAGATTGCGGACGACCTTCAGGCCGTGCTTCGTGGCAATTTCGTAGGCTTTGCGGTAGACGATGTACAGTTCGATGAGCGGTGTGCCGCCCATGCCATTGACGAACAGGAGCACCTCGTCGCCCGCCTTGTAGGGAATATCGTTGATGATGGGTTCCATCAGCATCTCGACGATTTCATCGGCGGGTTTCACCTTCATGCGGGTGCGTCCGGGTTCGCCGTGGATGCCGATGCCAATTTCCATTTCGTCTTCGGGCAGGTCAAAGGTGGGCTTGCCGACGTGGGGGACGGTGCAGGAGGTGAGCGCCATGCCCATGCTGCGCCCCCAGTTCTTGACCTTGCGGCACACATCGGCCACTTCCTTGAGGGAGCGTCCCTCTTCGGCGGCCGCGCCGCACAGTTTCTCGGCCAGCACGGTGCTGCCTACGCCGCGGCGTCCGGCGGTGTATAAACTGTCTTGCACGGCCACGTCGTCGTCAATGACTACGCTCTCCACTTCGATGCCCTCTGCACGCGCCAGGTCGGCGGCCATCTCGAAGTTCATCACGTCGCCGGTGTAGTTCTTGACGATGTGGAGCACGCCTGCCCCGCCATCCACGGCTTTGGTGGCTTCCAGCATCTGGTCGGGGGTGGGGGAGGTGAACACCGCTCCAGGGCAGGCCGCGTCCAGCATCCCCATGCCGACAAAGCCGCCATGCATCGGTTCGTGTCCCGAGCCGCCGCCAGAGATGATGCCAACCTTGCCCTTAATGGGGGCATCGGCGCGCACGATGTAGTTCGGTTCGAAGTGAACTTTGACCAGGTCGGGATGCGCTATGGCAATGCCCTCCAGTTCCTCTCGAACGACATTCTCAGGGTTGTTGATTAATTTTTTCATTTCTTTGTCATCCTTCCGCGCCGAAAGCGCGCAACACAAACGAACATTACTCCAGAAAATGCGGTCTCCTGTGCGAGATTGCGTCCCAGGAGGAAAACGGTAGTTCGCGGGGGCGGGGTCCCCGCCCCCGCGACGATGCTTGCTGCTGTCCGTCTACTCAGGCAAGAAGGGGGAAATCAGCCAGTCGTAAACGTATACGCCAATCGGGCCGGAGATGGCGGGGATGAGCACCGGCGGAATCAGCCAGTACAGTCCGTCGAAAAGGCCCTTGGTGCCGACAATGGCGCCAAAGATGCGGGGGCCAAGGTCACGGGCCGGGTTGATGGAGTACCCGCTGGGGCCGCCGAGGGAGAGACCAACCGCCAGTACGGTGAAACCTACCAGGAAGGGCCCCAGGTTGTGTTTCAGTCCCAGGTTCTTCTCATCGAAGGCGGCAAGCACACCCCACAACAGCGTCATGGTGCCGAAGAACTCGGCGATGCTGGCGGTCAACATGGAGTAGGAACCGACAGCCGCTTCGCCTGTGCCGCCCCAATAGGCATTCCCGAAGACAGAGCCGGGGCCGGTGCACCAGACGTTGGGCATCCCGGCAGAAACCAGACCGTCGCGGTAAATCAAGTACACGGCAAAAGCGCCCAAGAAAGCGCCGATGACCTGCGCCACGATGTAGGGCAGAACCTTCGACCACGGGAAATCGCGCTTGGCAGCCATAGCCAGCGTGACAGCCGGATTGATGTGTGCTCCGGTAACGCCGCCGGCGATGTAAACCGCCACGATGACCGCGAAGGCCCATCCCAGGGTTATCGTGTTCCAGTTGTAGGCCGGTGCAGCCAGGCGGGGGGCCAGTCCAACGTTGGCAACCACGCCATCACCTAAAAGAATCAGCACGAAAGTACCAAACAGTTCGGCGATGAATTCGCCAGTCAAGCCTTTGGATTTCATGATTTTGCTTCTCCTTATCAAACAGAAATTGAGGTTGATTGGACGGCTGGCCTCTCCTCCAGGCGCAGCCAGGGACGGTGAATGATGATACTTGGAAGCGGTTCCTCGTTAGGGCTGGAATCTCTGCCTGTCTACCTCCTTGTAATTGGATGAGAGTTTGTCAAGCGGTCAAGACCGCATTTTCTGGGGAAAAGAAAATACCGCCGAAAAAATTTCTTCAGGCGGTATCTCTTTGTGGATGAGGCCTTTCCGCGACGCGTTTCCCGTTGGGCATGACGGGAAGGAAACCTTTCTGCCAATAGGGGGACGCGTGTTTGGAAATGCACATACAACCATCATTCTACATGTTTTACTAGCGCAGTCAAGAAAAGCGCCAAAAGTGTTTCAAGGTGAAACGCTTTTGGCGCTTTGTTGTTCCATATTGGAACCAAGTCGGCCGGAATCCTCAATCTGCCAATTGCCTAATCCCCCTTTGTCCGTCACCATCTCCTTCAATTCTTATGGAATTTGTCCAGCGGGATATTGTAGCGTTTGACTTGCCGCCATACGGTAGTGCGTCCTATGCCGAGAATCTTCGCCATCTGGGTCAGATTTCCCCGCGATGCCTGGGCAGCCCGCAAAAAAGCCTCCCGCTTGGCCTGCTCTAAAGAAACCACTTGCTCTCCGTTCCGTGCCACAATCTGACTCTGGTTATGGCGGATGTGGGCCGGGACGTGATGGGGAGCGATTTCCTCTTGCGGTGTGACCTGGACGGCGGCGCGGGTGAGCACTGTCTCCAGTTCGCGCACGTTGCCGGGCCATGGATAGCGCTGGAGCAATTCCAGCGTTTCAGGATGCAAATGGAAAGGATGGCGGTATTGCCGTTCCAGACGCTGCAAGATTTGCTGGATAAGCGCGGGGAGGTCTTCCTTGTGCTCCCGCAAGGGCGGCAGGCGGATTTCGAAGGCGCTCAGGCGGTAGAACAAATCGGCCAAAAAACTACCCTCCGCGACGTGCTTTTCCAGGGGGACGGCGCTGGAAGCGATGATGCGCACGTCCACTTCCAGGGGGCGGGAACTGCCCATCCGTTGCACGATGCCTAACTCCAGATAGTTGAGCAGGACATTTTGTGCCTCCAACGGCAGGGCATCCACGTTTTGGAAGTAGAGCGTGCCTCCTTCCGCTAATTCGAATTTGCTGGGGCGTCCTTCCGGATGGTCGTGGAAGAAATCCTGGGCATAGCCGGAGAGTTCGGCCAGAGAAAGTTCCGCAGGCACCGAGCGGCAGGCGTATACCAGAAACGGCCCGTCTCGCCAGGGACTCTGATTGTGGATGGCGCGCGCCAGCAAGTTCTTTCCCGTCCCCGCCTCGCCGCGCAGCAAGATGGGCGCCCGCGCTGCGGCGGCGTTTTGGGCCAGGCGCTGCACCTTCTTGATGACAGGGGAGGTCCCCGTGAAATCCGTGAGTGTGAAATCGGTCTGCGCGCTGGTCTGGCGTTGAATCAGACGGCGCACGGTGGCCGCCCCGCGCAGGATGGCGACCACGGCCTGAGTCTGCTCTTTGGAGCGCACAAAACGCAAACTCAGTACGCAGTGCAGGGGTTTGCCTGCCGAGACAAGTTCCACCTCTACGTCGGTGAGCGGTTCTTGCGTCTGGATGGCCTCCTGAACGAACTCCGGCAGGCGGATGTGCGTCTCCAGCGGGTCGCCCATCAGGCGGGCGCGGTTGATGCCCAGCAATTCGGTGGCCGCCGGGTTGGCATGAATCACCACGCCCTCCGCATTCCACACCAAAATGCCCTCGGAAATCGTGTCCAGGATGGCGTTCAGACGTCCCAACTGGCTGTTCTGCTCGGCCAGCAACTGGTCGGTCTGCCGTTGGGCTTCGAT
>JANTFR010000106.1 GCA_024763355.1 Anaerolineales bacterium | reverse complement strand
AAGACCGCATCCAGGCCTTCGAGCAGTTCCCCTTCGCCGTACAGGCCCTCATCGCCGGGGACATCGACGCCGTCATCATGGACGAAGTCGCCGGGCAAGGCTACGTGGGCGAGAACGCCGACAAACTCAAACTGGTCGGCGATTCGCTCTCCAGCGACCAACTCGGCTTCATCTTCCCCAAAGGCAGCGAACTCGTGGAACCCGTCAACGCGGCCCTCAAATCCATGATGCAGGACGGCTTCCTCGAGGCCGTCAACAAGAAGTACTTCGGCCCGGACTTCGACATCACTTACGACGACCTGGGCGGATAAAACGTCTCACGCGTCCAACGACGGGACGCCCTTTTGGAAGGGCGTCCCGTTCCCTTTTTCCCCGTCTGGATTGGAGCAAACATGGAACAACCCCCTTCCCTGCAAACCATGGATATCCTCTCCCCGCCGAGCGAGGGGAACCAGTTCGGCGCCCGTCTCGGCCGCGTTCCCTGGTGGTTCGTCGGGCTGATATTGATTGGCCTCGGGGCAATCTACATCATCGTCACCAAAGAGAACTACCGCGAAGCGTTCCTTTTCATCAAACCAGGCATCAAAACCACCATCAACATTTCGCTGGTTTCTTACGCCCTCTCTCTGGTGCTGGGACTGTTCGCCGGCCTGGGACGGCTTTCCAAGAACGTCTTTTTCAACAACCTGGCGCGGCTTTACATCGAATTCGTGCGCGGTATCCCCATGTTGGTGTTGATTTTCTTCATCGCTTTCGTGGGCGTCCCGATTGTAATTGATTTGGTCAACGGTATGGGGATAGGCAATCTGGACATTCAAGCCGTCTCCATGGAAAACCGGGCCGTCATCGCTCTGGCGGTCACCTACGGCGCATTCCTGGCCGAGATTTTCCGGGCGGGCATCCAATCCATCGGGCACGGGCAGGTGGAGGCGGCCTACTCCCTGGGGATGAACGGCTTCCAGGCCATGCGTTTTATCGTCCTTCCGCAAGCCGTCCGCAACGTGCTGCCCGCCCTGGCGAACGATTTCGTCGCCATGGTCAAGGACTCCTCCCTGGTCTCCGTGCTGGCCGTGCGTGACATCACCCAGACCGCCCGCCTGTATGCCGGCAGCACCTTCCGCTTCCGCGAGGCCTACGTGACCATCTCCATCATGTACCTGACCATGACGGTGATTCTTTCCCTACTGGTGCAACTGCTGGAGCGCCGCATGCAAGCGGGAGAGCATCGTTAATCCCCCTTTCTCCTCCAAACGCCATCCGGGAGCCGCCCCTACAGGCGGCTTCTTTTTCGATACCCCGCATCCTACGCAAAAAGCCGCCGAAATTCGGCGGCTTTTTTGGTGCGCTGGGCGGGAGTTGAACCCGCACGCCCTAGGGGCACATGGCCCTCAACCATGCCTGTCTGCCAGTTCCAGCACCAGCGCAAAAGCAGTGGTATTATAATCACTCGCGTTTTTCTGTCAAGGAGCAAAATTCGCACCGAAACATCGGCAGGTGACAGTCGCTTCGGTAATGACCGTTACCCGCAAATCTGCGAACAACGATTCGGAGGCGTGTATGAAAATCGTGCTGGATGCCATGGGCAGTGACGACAATCCGCTGCCTGAGGTGGAAGCCGCTTTGCAGGCGGCCCGCAAATGGGAAGATACCCGCATCTTGCTGGTGGGAGACGAACCCCGCTTGAAAGCGCTCCTGCCCCGGTTTGGCGGCGCGCACCCCCGCGTGGAACTCGTCCACGCCGCGGACGCCATCACCATGCAGGACAAGGGCATGAAACTGGCCCTCAAGGCCAAACGCAAGAACTCGCAGACTTCCATGGCTATCGGCATGGATTTGGTCAAGGAGGGCCGGGCGGAGGCCTTCGTCACCGCGGGGAACACCGGCGGGGCGTTGAGCACGGCCTACTTCCGCCTGGGGCTGCTGGAGGGAGTGGAACGCCCCGGCCTGACGGCGCTCTTCCCCGTCCACGGCGGCTACTGCGTGGTGCTGGATATCGGCGCCAACCCGGAGTGCAAACCGGAGCACCTGCTGCAATTTGCCGCCATGGGAAGCGTCTATGCCCACATCGCCCTGGGGAAGGAAAGGCCCCGCGTCGGCCTGATTTCCAACGGCGAAGAGGCCGGGAAAGGCAACGAACTGGTCAAAGGGACGTACCCCCTGCTGGAGGCCAGCGGACTGAATTTCATCGGCAATGTGGAGGGGAAAGAACTTTTCGGCGGGCAGGCCGATGTAGCCGTCACCGACGGATTCACCGGCAATGTGGTGCTCAAAAGCAGCGAGGCGGTCGCCAAACTCCTGACCGACCTGCTCAAAGAAAACCTGATGAGCAGCGCGCGCACCAAAATTGGGGCACTGCTGGCAAAACCGGCCTTTGATGCTCTCAAGAAAAGCCTAGACCCCCACGAAGTGGGCGCCGCCCCCCTCCTGGGCGTGAACGGACTGGTCTTCATCGGCCACGGGCGTTCCGACGCCCGCGCCCTGGTCAACGGCATCGGCGCAGCGCGCCAGGCCGTGCAAAGCCATCTTTTGGAGCGGGTCAGCGCAGCCATTCAGGAGCAGTTGCAGACCTTGAACCACGAAGGTCCACGAATGGACACGAAAGGACACGAATGAGCACGAAAGTCCACGAAGGGACACGAATGAACACGAATGAACACGAATGGACACGAATGAGCACGAATGAGCACGAAGGTCACCGGGTCGAACCGCCGGTAAAGACGTCTGAAAAACCGACACACTTCACCCCCGAAAGGACAATTGTTATCCCATGCAAGTCATAAGCAACGAAAAACTGATAGAGCGCAACAGCAAAATCGGCCTGTACCTGAGCATCGCAGGGGCCGTCTTGCTGGCGGTGGATGCCTACCTGGGCCTCGCCAAGCCAGAACTGTATACCTACACTTTCGCCGGGTTGATACTGGGCTTCTTCGTCGTCCAAATCGGCCTGTACTTCACCAACCGCTGGGGGCGGGTACGCGCCCCGGACAAACTGCTCACCCAGGCGCTCAAAGGCTTCGACAAGCGCCACATCCTCTACCACTACAGCAGTCCCGCTTCGCACCTGCTGGTCGGCCCCTCAGGCGTGTGGGTGCTGCTGCCCAAATATCAGCGCGGCACCATCACCTACGAGAAGAACCGCTGGAAGCAGCGCGGCGGGGGTATCTGGCTGGCCTACCTCAAATTGATGGCCCAGGAGGGCCTGGGCCGCCCCGACCTGGAAATCGCCACCGAGGTGGAAGCCGTACATTCGTTTCTCAAAAAGCACCTGCCGGAAGAAGACATTCCCCCCGTCAAGGCCGCCCTGGTGTTCACCAACCCGAACACCGAAGTCAAGGCCGATAACGCCCCCATCCCCACCGTGACGCTCAAGGGGTTGAAGGAGGCCATCCGCAAGGAGGCCAAACGCGAGAGGCTTTCCCCCGAAAAGTTCACCGCCGTGCAGGAGGCGCTGGCCGAAGCGTACAAGTGAGCGCGACCGGTAAAGTGACAGTCACTTCGCAAGTGACTGTCACTTTAAACCGTCACCTCAGCCAGAGTACCTCGTTGGCCCCGGCGGGCACTTCCACGCAGTCATCCCGCACGACGAAGCGGCGTTCACCGCGCCCCAGCAGGTCGTACAACTCCCGGCCATCCTCCCACCCCAGGGAACGCGCCGGAATGCAGATGCGGCGCGCACAACGACCGGGGTTGAGCACCACCAGGACGCTTTCTGCCGGATGCTGGCGCACAAAAGCGAAGCAGCGGCGGCGGTCATCGGCCAGCACCTGACGGTAGTTCCCCCGCCGCAGGGCTACGGATTCCTTGCGCACAGCAATCAAACGCTGCACCCAGGAGCGCAATTCGGCGTTCCATCGGCTTTCCTCCCACGGAAAGGCGCGGCGCGAGTCGGGGTCTTTGTCGCCCGGCAGGCCGATTTCGTCGCCGTAGTAAACCGCCGGCGCGCCGGGGAAGGCAAACTGGAAGGCAAAGGCCAACTTCACTTTGTCCAGGTCGCCGCCCAGGAGCGTCCACAAGCGGGGCGTATCGTGGGAACCGAGGGGCAGGTACATGGAGCGCAAGATGTCGGGCGGATAGGCGCGTACCACCGCCTCGATGGCATCCGCAAAACGCTGCGACCCCATTGTCCCGTTGAGGTAGGCCAGGAGGGCCTCCCGCACGGGATAATTCATCAGGCCGTCGAAGTGGGTGTCGTTAGCCCAGCGTGGGTCTATCTCCCAGATTTCCCCAATCAGCGCGGCCCGCGGGTTGGTCATCTTGACCAGCCGGCGGAACTGCGCCCAGAAAGCATCGTCGTCAATCTCGTTGGGCACGTCCAGCCGCCAGCCGTCAATGCCCTGCTCCAGCCAGTAGCGCGCCACCGAGAAAATGTACTCGCGCACGGCCTGGGTGTCGGTGTTGAACTTGGGGAGCGACTTGAAGCCCCACCAGGCCTCGTAATCCTGTGCTTTGCCGGGAGAAAAGGCATCCACCGGGAAGCGGTGAATGTGGAACCAATCGCGGTAGGGGGAATGCTCCTGATTTTCCAGCACGTCGGCAAAGGCAAAGAAACCGCGCCCGCAGTGGTTGAAAACGCCGTCCAGTATCACCCGCACGCCGTGACGATGCGCCAGGTTGAGCAAAGCACGGAAGTCATCCATCGTACCCAGTTTGGGGTCAATCCGGAAGTAATCGTAGGTGTTGTAACGGTGGTTGGAGGAAGACAGAAAAATGGGGTTGAAGTACAACGCAGTCACACCCAAATCGAGCAGGTACTCGAAGCGCTGCATCACGCCGCGCAAATCGCCGCCCTGAAAGCCCCACAGGGTAGGCGGCGCGCCCCACGGCTCCACATTGGGCGGGTCGTTGGCAGGGTCTCCGTTGGCGAAACGGTCGGGGAAAATCTGGTAGAAAACGGCGTCTTGAATCCAGTCGGGAACGGTCATAAGGGAGAATCCGGAGGGGGAGGCAACTTTAGAGGAAACGGCAGCCCCCACAAAGCAGGTCTGTCCCCATAGAGAATCTCGGGGGAACGAACCCGCCCGCGGGGGCGCATACAAAACAAAGGGGGCGGAATCCCGCAGGTTTCCCGTTAACCTTTCACGCCGCCGACGGTCAGGCCGGAGACGATGTAGCGTTGCAAGGCAAAGAAAAGCAGCACCGGCGGGATGCTCATCACAATCGCCAGGGCAAAGAAATCCGACCAGGGGGTGGAAAACTGCCCCTGCATGGAGCGCAGCGCCATCGGGAGAGTGAAACGGGAGGGGTTTTCCAGCAGCAGCCAGGCAAGGACGAATTCCGTCCAGCCGCTCATGAAGCCCAGGAGGACGGTGACGGCCAGGGCAGGGAGGGAGAGGGGCAAAACGATGCGCAGGAAGGTCTGCGTAGGGGTAGCCCCGTCAATCAGGGCGGCTTCTTCCAACTCTTTGGGGACGGTATCGAAATAGCCCTTCAGGTTCCAGATGGAGAAGGGTAAGGCCCCCGCAGTGTAGGCAATCATCAACCCCAGCAAGGTGGTACGCAGGGCCTCTCCCGTGCCGGGCAGTTTTATCTGGCTGAGCAGGACGTAGAGAGGGGCAATCGTGCCGGTGGCGGGCAGCATCAGCATGGCGACGAAGCCAATCATGCCCGCTTCCCGCCCGATGAATTTGAAGCGCGAGAAGGCGTAGGCCGCCGAAGCGCCCAGGATGACCGTGAAAAGCGCCGTCCCCAGCGAAACGTAGAGGCTGTTCTTGAGCAGGAGGGGGAAGGTCATGCAGGTGGACAGGTCGGTGGGGTTCTTGCACAGCAGTTTGTACGGCTCGAAGAGGACGCGGTGAAAGGCCGCAAACGATGCGCCCGGCGGAATGAGTTCCAATTCGAGGGGTTTATCGATGTTGCGCGGGTCGAGAGCAATCGAGAAAACCCACAGGATGGGGAACATCACGGTGGCGGTGACGGCCAGAAGGAAGATTTGCAGGAGAATCTGCTTGAAAATATCTTTCCACTTGAGTTTTTCAGGCATTGTAGGCCTCCGTGGCGCGCGTCAGGCGGTTTTGAAGCAGGGTGATGAAGAGCAGGATGAAGAAGACGACAATGCTGAAGGCTGCCCCGACCCCGTACAGGCGCTGCTCATAGACCAGTTTGAAGGCCTGCGTAACCAGGATTTCGGTCCGTCCGAAGGGGCCGCCGCCGCTGATGAAGTAGATGACATTGAAATTATTGAACGTCCAGATGGTCCCCAGCATGATGGCGGGCACCATAGCCGGGCGGATGAGCGGCACGGTGACTTTCCAGAACTTCTGCCAGCCGTTGGCCCCATCAATCGCCGCCGCTTCGTAGAGTTCCGAGGGGATGGATTGCAGCGCGCCGGTGGCTACCACGCTCATGAAGGGCCATCCCAGCCAGATGTTGGCTATCAGGACGGCGTAGAAAGCCAGAGGCAGGAAGGAGAGCGGCCCCCCGATGGGCGGGGTGGCGTCTATCAGCCATTTGATGTCGGTGGGGAAATGCGTGCCGATGTGCTGATTGAGCACCGCCAGGAGTTGATTGACCGCCCCGAAGCGGTCGTCGTACATGTTGTGCCACACCACGGCGGTAATCAGGCCGGGAATCGCCCAGGGCAGCACGAAGAGGGCGCGGTACAGGCGGCGGCCAATCAGGAATTTCTCATTGAGCGCCATGGCAATAGCCACCCCGATAACCACGTGGAAGAAGACGTTGGCGACCGTCCACACCACGTTGAAGGTCAGCAGGCGGGCAAAGTTGTAGTTTTCCAGGGCCAGCGAACTGGTGATGATTTTGACGAAGTTATCGAAGCCTACAAAAGGCGGGGCATATTTCTCCCAGGTAGAGGGGTCGAAGAGATTGAAGCGCAGGTTTTTGATGCGGTAATCGGTGAAAGCCATCCACAACTGGAAGATTTGCGGGAAGAAAGAGATGATGAGCATCACCACGCCCGCCGGAGCGATGTACAGCCAGGCGCGCCGCGTCTCTCTCCACAGGCGGGCGCGCTCCTCCGGGGTGCGCTTACGTTTCTTACGGCTGAACGGGATAGTTGTCATGGGCATCACTCCGTAGCAGAAGAAAGCGAAAAGGCGTTTTGAAAATCGTTTTGAGTGTAACCCAAAGATGCCAGAATGCAAAGGGGGAAATGCATACCAGAAAATAATTTTCTCAAGGGGCTGTTTGCTTTGAACGCTCTATTTTGTCCAGGTTTTTACCACAAAAACTTGACAAAACAGACAAAATATGCCATACTGGTGGCATCATGTTCGACTTACAGGACACCCCCGCCTACAAACTGAGCGACGTGCTGGCCGAAACCGGCCTGAGCGCCGACGTGGTGCGCGTCTGGGAGAAGCGCTACGGGCTGCCCGCGCCGCGGCGCAGTCCCGGCGGACACCGCCTGTACTCGCGGAGCGACATCCGCACCTTGCAATGGCTGCAGGCCCGCGTGGACGCCGGTATGCGCATCTCCAAAGCGGTGCGCCGCTGGCGCGAACTGGAAGCCTCCGGGCTGGACCCGCTGACAGCCGATGCGCCCGAAGCCGCTTCCCCGCTGGACGCCATCCGCAGCGCCTGGCTTTCGGCCTGTCTGGATTTCGATGAACGCCGCGCCGAAGCCGTGCTGGATGAAGCCCTGGCCGCCCATCCGGTCGAAGCCGTCTGCCTGGACGTGCTGCTGTCCGGCCTGCACGACATCGGCGAGATGTGGTATCGCGCCCAGGCCAGCGTGCAGCAGGAGCATTTCGCTGCCGAACTGGCCATGCGCCGCCTGCACCGTCTGATGGCGGCCGCGCCGCCCCCTGAACGGGACGGCTTGCTGCTGATCGGCACGCCGTCCGGCGAGCGGCATGCCTTCCCGGCCTTGCTGCTGGCGGTCTTGCTGCGCGGACGCGGCTGGCCGGTGCGTTACCTGGGCGTTGACCTGCCGCTGGAGCAGCTGGAGCACGCCTTGCGGTTGACCCGCCCGGCGGCGGTGCTGTTTTCGGCGCAGTTGTTGACCAGCCTGCCGGCCCTCCAGACGGTCGGGCAGGCGCTGGGCGCAGCCGGCATCCCCTTTGGCTATGGCGGGCGCATCCTGAACCGGCAGCCGTCTTTGCGGGCGCGCATCCCCGGCGCCTTCCTGGGCGAGACCTTCCCCCTCGCGCTGGACGCGGTGGACGTGCTGATGCAGGCCCCCGCTGCGGAGACATCCATCCCGGAACCGCAGCCTGCCTACCGGCGGGCTGCCGCAGCCCTGGCGCTGAAAGCCGCCGTCATCGCGGCCCAGGTGCAGGCCGCTTTGCCACAGATTTCGCCGACCAGCCTGCGCGATGCGCTGCACTTCACCCTGGAGCAGTGGCGTGCCGCCTTGCTGCTGGGCGACCTGGAGCCTCTGCATGCCGAAATGAACTGGGTGACCGGTATGTTACAGGCCCGCGATATGGACGACGGCCGCCTGGCTGCCTACTGGCAGGCCTGGCGGGGGGCCGTGGCCGAACATCTCGGCCCGGACGCCGCCCCGATTCTGGCGTTTCTGAAATGATGTAGGGCGGGCGCCTGCACCCGTAGGGTGTTCCAGCCCGTCCGGACGGGTTGAAAACCTTTGTGTTCTCCGTGTCTCCGTGTGAGCCTTTTCTGAAATTAATGACAGGAAACAAACCGATGCAAAAACAATCCCTTTCCCGCTTCCAACCCTATCTATCCCTGTGGGCGGCTGCCGCCGCGCTGACCGCGGTCATCGGCCTGACCGCTGGCGGCCTGCAGGCCCGTTTCGATGTGGTCAACGAGAAATACTTTGCCTTCTTCTACCCCTGGCAGACGCGGGACCCGTCCATGATGGCCTACGTCACCACCTGGCTGGGCTACGCCCTGCATCAGGTGGCCGCCTGGAGCGTCATCTGGGCGGCGCAGCGCCAGAAGCCGAAGTACAGCCGCGATTTCCGCTGGTTCAACTGGGCGATGGTGGCCGTCAACCTGGCCGGTTTCGCTTTCCACTGGGCACAGACCCAACTCTGGTATGACGGGCTGGCGATTGCCGTGCCGGAAGTCACCTCGCAGGGGTCGGTCATCCTGATGCTGGTCTTCGTGCTCATCCTGGAAGCGCCGCGGCGCGGCCTGTTTGCGGGCAAGAAAGTCAAATTTCACAAAGCCTTCCTGGACGCGGTGCGCCGCTATCACGGCTACCTGTTCTCCTGGGCGCTGATTTACACCTTCTGGTATCACCCGATGGAGAACACTTTCGGGCACCTGGCCGGTTTCTTCTACATGTTCGCCCTGCTCTCACAATCGGTGCTGCTCTTCAACCGCGCCCATCTGAACAAGTGGTGGACTTTTTCACTGGAAGCACTGGTGCTGATACACGGCACGCTGGTGGCCATCTATCAGGGCAACGACCTGTGGCCGATGTTCTTCTTCGGCTTCGCCGCCATCATCGTGCTGACGCAGATGCACGGCCTGGGGCTGAACCGCCGCGTCCGCTGGCTGGTGGCGGGGGCCTTCGTACTCGGCGTCGGTCTGTATTACGGCCTGAGCGGCGACCTGGTCCGCCTGAACGAAGTGGTGCGCATCCCGGCCATCGAGTATCTGCTGGTCTTCGCCTTCTACGGCCTGTTCATGGCCGGTTACGGCATCAAACGGCTTGCAGGCCGGACTTCCCGGCCCGGCAAATAGGCACTTGCCC
>JANTFR010000105.1 GCA_024763355.1 Anaerolineales bacterium | reverse complement strand
ATTACCGCCCGCCTGAAGCGCTTTGACCTGGCCCTGGAAGAAGCCGCTATGGACCTGGGCGCCACGCGCCCCGCCGCCATCCTCAACGTCACCCTGCGCTTTCTCGGCCCGGCCATCTTCGGCGCGGCCATCATTGCTTTTTTGTTCTCCTTCGAGAACTTCAACACCACCTACTTTCTCAGCGGCCCCGACCCGACCGTGCCCATCATCCTGTATTCCCGTCTGCGCTTCGGCATCTCGCCCGAAATCAACGCCGTCAGCGTGCTGATGATGGTTACAACCGGTCTTTTGGGGCTGGCGGCCTCTGCCTTCCAGAAGGAGGAGGGCCTGGCCTGACCCGCCGCGCAACACCGCCATGCTCATTGCCCAAATCAGCGACATGCACCTGGCCGGATGGGGCCGGCGTACCTTTGGCGTGGCTCCTATGGGTGAAAATCTCGCCCGCTGTGTGCGCCACATCAACCGCCTCGAGCCGCAGCCCGACCTCGTCCTGGTGACCGGCGACCTGACCAACAACGCTCTTCCCGAGGAAGCCGCCCGCGCCGCCTCCCTTTTGGGCGATTTGCGCGTCCCGTTTTACGTCATCCCCGGCAATCACGATTCTCGCGCCACGCTGCGGGCGGCTTTCGCCGATGACCATTGTCCCGCCCAGGACGGCGAGTTCCTGCACTACGTCATTGAAGGCTATCCGCTGCGCCTGATTGCCCTGGATACCACCATCCCCGGCGCGCCGGGCGGCGAAATCTGTGCGGCGCGGGCCGCCTGGCTGAAAACCCGCCTGGATGAAGACCTCCGCACCCCCACGGTGCTCTTCATGCACCATCCGCCCCTCCGGATGGGCCTCATCGAGACCGACCTGGATGGCTTCATCGGCGCATCCCGTCTGGAGGGCATCATCCGGGAGCGCTCCAACGTCATTCGCCTCCTCGCCGGGCACATTCACCTGGCTTCGCTGGCGCGCTGGGGCGGAACCGTGGTCAGCACCGCCCCCTCTACCGGGATGCACCTTTACGTTGACCTGACCCTGAAACGCTCCGCCTACCTTCTGGATGTGCCCGCCTACCAGTTGCACTACTGGACTCCGGAGATGCGTCTGGTCACCCACACGGTGCGTGTGCAGGAACCGGAAGTTTTGCACCCCTTCGCGTCCGAAACCCCGACATGACCGAACCTTCCACGCTCCCCATTTACCGGCAAATCGCCGAACAAATCGCCGAAGAAATCGAATCGGGAGAACTCCCTGCCGAAGCGCCCATCGCCTCCGAGCGGGAGTTGGCCGAGATGTTCGGCATCTCGCGCATGACCGCGCGGGCGGCCATCAACATCCTCGTCCAGCGCGGCATCCTCGTGCGGCGCAACCGCTCCCGCGCCTATGTGGCGCAGCCCAAGTTCCGCTTCGACCTCAGTTCGCCGGGCGGCTTGCACGAGCAACTTCGCAAAGCCGGCGTACGTCCGGGGGCGAAAATCATCGTGGCTGAAAAACTGCCCTTCGATGCGCTGGAACCCAAAGTGGTGGATGCGCTGAAACTTACCCCGGCGGAGGCCGTTTTCCACATCGTCCGCCTGCGCACGGCCAATGATGAACCCATCGCCGTGGAAGATTCCTACTTCCCGGAGCGCCTTTTCCCCGACCTGCTCGATTTCCACCTCACCGATTCGATTTACGGCATCCTGAAGAAGTATTTTTCGGTCGAACCGGCTGGTTCGCTGCAAGAACTGGAGATTTCCTTGCTGGACGCGGAATGGGCGGAGATTATGGAGGTCCCCGTCGATTTGCCCACCCTGGAAATTCGGCGCTGCGCCGTTACCGCCGACAACACCCCCTTCGAGTACGCCCACGATATTTATCGCGGCGACCGCCTCATTTTCACCGCCCGCACCGTAGGCCCGGATACTCTCTTCCCCTCCCAACTCCGCCAGTCTCCCCCTAACCCCTAACCTCCTAACTCCCCCTCCTCTCATGCACCCTGTCTACGACGTTGCCATCATTGGCGCGGGAGCCGTAGGAACGGCCGTTGCCCGCGAACTTTCTCGCTATCATCTCAAAATCATCTTGCTGGAGGCCAAGGCCGATGTCGGCATGGGAACCACCAAAGCCAACACCGCTATCTGGCATACCGGCTTCGATGCCAAACCCGGCACACTGGAAGCGCGCTTGTTGCGGCGCTCTTACGCGCTGATGGAAAAATTCGTCCCTGAGGCCGGTATCCCCACCGAACCCCTGGGGGGGCTGCTGGTCGCCTGGACGGAAGACCAGTACCACACGCTGCCTTCCCTGCTGGAGCGTGCCCACACCAACGGAGTCACGGATGTGCGTATCATCTCCGCCGAGGATGTTTACCGCCTGGAACCCCGTCTCAACGCCGGAGCCTGGGGCGGCCTCTTCGTCCCCGGGGAATCGCTGCTGTGCCCCTTTACCCTGCCGCTGGCCTTCGCTACCCAGGCCGTCATCAACGGGGCGGAACTGCGCCTCAACTTCCGGGTGCAGGGAATCGCCCTGGAAGACGGCATTACCCGCATTGTCTCCGAGGATGGGCAGACCGTCGCCGCCCGTTATCTCGTCAATGCCGCCGGACTGTACTCCGACGAGATTGACCGGATGCTGGGGCATCACGATTTCACCGTCACCCCCCGCCGCGGCGAGTTGATTGTTTACGACAAGTTTGCCCGCACCCTCATCAACCACATCATCTTGCCCGTTCCCACGCCCATCACCAAAGGCGTCCTTATCAGTCCCACCGTGTACGGCAACATCCTGCTCGGCCCTACGGCGGAAGACCTGGACGACAAGACCAACACCGCCACCAGCCGCCAGGGGCTGGAGATGCTCCTGGAGAAAGGGCGCGCCATTCTCCCCGACCTGATGAAGGAGGAAGTGACCGCCACCTACGCCGGGCTGCGGGCGGCTACCGAACACAAGGATTACCAGATTCGGCTGCACGCCGGGCAGCGTTACGTCTGCGCGGGCGGCATCCGCTCCACGGGGGTTTCTGCGGCGATGGGGATTGCCGACTACATCGGGGGCCTGCTCTCCGAGGCCGGCCTGGAATTGCGTCCGAAAGACAACTTCCTCCCCGTACACATGCCCAATATCGGCCAGGCCGCTCCCCGCCCTTACCAGCAGCCGGAGCGCATCGCCCAAAACCCCGATTATGGGCGCATCGTCTGCCATTGCGAGAAGGTCTCGCTAGGGGAAATTCTGGATGCCATTCACGCTCCCATCCCCGCCCGCACGCTGGACGGTCTGCGCCGCCGCACCCGCGCCATGCAGGGGCGCTGTCAGGGCTTCAACTGTCAGGCGCACATCGTGGACATCCTGGCCCGCGAAACCGGTCAGGACCCCCGCGTCCTCCTTGCCCTGGAGAAATTCCCTGCCGACCCCGCCGATGATGGAGGCCAATCATGACCGCCGAACGTACCGATGTCCTCATTGTGGGTGCCGGCCCTGCCGGTCTCTCTGCTGCCCTGGAACTGAAGCGGCTTGGCGTGCCCCGGGTCACGGTTGTAGACCGCGAACCGCAGCCCGGCGGGATGCCGCGCCTGTGCCATCACACCGGTTTTGGGGTCTGGGATTTCCACCGCATGTTGAGCGGCCCGCAATACGCCCGCCGCTACGTGCGTCTGGCGGAGGCCGCCGGGGTGGAAATCCGCACCGAAACCACCGTCACCGGCTGGGCGGATGACCATGCCCTGACCCTCACCAGCCCCGCCGGGACGGGCGTCTTGCAATCTGACGCGATTCTGCTGGCAACCGGCGTCCGGGAACGCCCCCGCTCGGCGCGTCTCACCCCTGGCTACCGCCCGCGCGGCGTGTTTACCACCGGCTCCTTGCAGCGCTTTGTGGATGAGCGGCATCTCCCTGTGGGCAAACGCGCCGTCATTGTCGGCGCGGAGGAAGTCAGCCTTTCGGCTTTTATGACCCTGACCGGCGCGGGCCTGGAGGTGGCTGCCATCGTGACGGAACTCCCCCGCCATCAGATGAATTACTTCCCGTACGCCCCCGTCAAGTGGCTGCTGGTGGATATGCTCCATCGCGTCCCCGTGTTGACTGCTGCCCGCGTGGAACGGATTTTGGGGCGTTTCCGCGTGGAAGGGGTGGAAGTGTCCCCCGTAGCAGGCGGGGAGCGGCGCGTCATCCCCTGCGATACCGTCGTCTTCACCGGCGATTGGATACCGGAACACGAAGTCGCCCGCAGCGGCGAATTACGCATGGATGCAGGTACGCGCGGCCCCCAGGTGGATTTCGCTTTCCGCACCTCGCGGGCGGGCATCTTCGCCGCTGGGAACCTGCTGCGCGGCGCGGAGACCGCCGCCACCAGCGCCGCAGAAGGCCGTCGCGCCGCCGGGTGGATTGCCCGCTTTTTGCAGGGCGCACCCTGGCCGAAAGTCCGCCTGCCCGTGGTGGCGGAGCCTCCCATCAAATGGGTCTTTCCCAACGCCTTGAGCGCCGATACCCTGCGGGGGGAACAGCCGCTCACCTTCCGCACGGCGGATTTTGTCGAGAACGCCGTCGTGCAGGTCAGCCAGGGGAATGATGTTTTGTACCGTCAATCTTTCCGTTACCTGACGCCTAACCGGACGTTCCGCCTCGATGCCGCCTGGCTGCCGCGCGTGGCCTTGCGCGGCGAACCGGTGCGAATACGGGTGGCGTAAAAAAAAACAGGCAGGGCGTCCAAGAAACGGACGCCCTGCCTGTGTCTATTCGTGCTCATTCGTGTCCATTCGTGCCCATTCGTGGACATTCGTGGTCTATGGACTGCGGTCGTACAGCCGATAGTAAATCGCGTACATCTCGTAGATGCCGCGCACGTAGTCGCGCGTCTCGGGGTAGCGGATGAGTTCCACGAACAGGTCGGGGTCGCCGCCTGAGAGGTCGTGCCACACGCTGGCGTTGCCCGGCCCGGCGTTGTAGGCCGCCAGCGCGGCGTACAGGTCGCCGTCGAAGGCTTCGCGCTGCCGCGCCAGATAAGCCGCCCCGAAGCGCACGTTCACCAGGGGACGGTACAGGTCGTCGGCGGTGTAATCGGGGGGCCAGCCCAGCAGTTCGGCGATGTACGCTCCCGTGGAGGGAACAATCTGCATCAGGCCGCGCGCCCCCGCCGCGGAGCGCACAAAGCCCTCGAACAAACTCTCTTGCCGCGTCAGAGCGAACAAAAAGAGGGGATGAAAATCGTTCTCCTGGGCGGCGGGGATGAGCAAATCGGCGTAGTAGGTGCCGAAGCGCAGACGGTTGAAGTAGCGCGGGGCGTCCATCGTGGCGGCGTCGTCCATTCCGGCCAGGTCGAGCACCTGCCGGGCGGCGTAGATGCCGGAGCGGTACATCCCCAGTTCGATGAGGGCATTTGCCAGGCGGTAGGAGGCGGCGGGGTCGTCCTGCACGGCGCGGCGCAGGGCCTCCAGTTCGGAGCGGGCTGCCTCGTACGCTCCCAGGCGCCACAGGAGCGCGCCGCGCTGCCAGCGCGGGTCGGCGGCAAGGTCGCCGAGACCGCTCAGGTCGGTATCGGGCGGCAGGCCGAAGGTGCGGATGAGCCAGTCTTCGGCCTCGGCGCGCTCGGCGGCGCGATCGAAACTCAGGTCGTAAGCCTGGGGAGGGGAGAAGGGGGGGCGGCCTTCCAGCAGGTCGCCGGCGCGTTCGCTGTAATAGCCGGTGGGGTCGACCTGGGCGGCCTGTTCCCAGTAGGTGCGCGCTCCCTGGGGGTCGCCGGCAGCCTGCTGCACTTTGCCGAGCCACAAGAGGGCGGCGGCCCGGTCGCCGGGGGCGTCGGCGGTGTTGGAGAGTTTCAGGAAGGCGGCCTGCGCCTGGGGGAATTGTCCGACGCGGTAGTAGGAGACCCCTGAGAGGAGCAAGGCGCGGGGCATTTGGGGGCTGAGGGGATATTGGGCAGCGAGGTCACCCCAAAGGGAGCCTGCCCTGGTCAAATCTCCGGAGCGCTCGGCCACTCGGGCGGCGTCATCCAAAAATTGGGGGGCGCGGGAATCGGCGGGGTTCTTTTCGACGAAATCCAGAAAGGTGGCAATCGCCCCCTCGTAATCATCCAGATACGCCCATTGCGTATAGCCAATCTGTTCCCAGGCGTCGGGCAGGTAGGGACTGTCGGGGGTGTTGTCGAGTATCCACTGCCAGGAGGTGATGGCTTCCTGATACGCGCCGCGCTCGCGCAGTATCAGGCCGCGGTAGTAACGCGCCAGCGCCTTGCGCTCCAAATCGCCAGGGGCGGTGATGTAGCGGTCGAAGGCGGCCAGGGCGACGCCCTCCTGCCCGGCGTAGTAGTCCACGAGGCCGCGCTGGGCCTCCTCCACGGCGTAGCCGGCGTTGACCAGTTCGACGAGGGCGGAGTAGGAATCGTAAGATTGGGGGTAGTTCTCCACGGCTTGCAGGTAGCGGGAGAAGGCTTCGTCGGTGTTGCCCAGGGTGCGGTAGATGCTGCCGCTCAGGAAGAGGGTCTGTGCTTTGGTGTAATCGTTGCCGGTTTGGGAGTAAATCTGGTCGTAGAGGGTCAGGGCGTCGGTATATTGGGCGTTGGCGGTGTAGGCGGCGGCCAGTTGCAGGCGTTCGGCCTCCCGCGTGCCGGCCCGCTCGAAGCGCAGGGCGGCCTGGTAAGCGGCGACGGCCTGGGGGTAATCTTCGGCGGCCATGAGGGCCTCGCCGCGCCAGGCGTGCAGGTAGGCGGCGATTTCGGGCATCAGGTCGGCGCAGCGGGCGTAGGTTTCGGCGGCCTCGGGGTAGCGTTCCAGGGCGGCGTAGGTGCGCGCCAGATGGAAGCAGGCTTCCGCCCGGCGGGAATCTTCGGGGTAGGTGTCGCTCAGGGTGCGGAGGGTATCCAGGGCGACGGCGTACTGGCCGCGGTTGTACTGGACGCGGGCGATGCCCAGCAGGGCAGCAGCGCGAATGTCGGCCTCGGCGCTGGTTTCAAGGGCGGTCTGGTAGGCATCCAGGGCGGCATCCCAATCGCCGTTGAAGAGGGCGTGGTCACCGCCGGCGATGCGCGCCGCCGGGATGGGGGTGGGCGCGATGGTTGGGCTGGGCGCGGGGAGGGCGGTCTCCGCCGCGGGCGGGGTCACGCCGGGAGGCAGGGCGGTGATGGGGACGCTGAAGGGATTTTCCGGAGCGGGGGAGCGCTGCGGCAGGATGCAGCCCGCGGCCAGCAATCCCAGGATGAGCAGGGGGAGAATGCGTTTCATGCGGGAGACTATACCCGCAAACGCGGGGAACGTCAAACGAGGAAGGCGAAGGGAAGTACGAAAAGGTCATTGGAGGAAATCCGCCCGACCTGGACGAAAGAACGCAGATTGCGCAGATTTCACGCGGATACCCGCAGCGCAGGCAAACGAAGCGTCGAAAATCGGCGAGAATCAGCGTGCATCAGCGTCATCAGCGTTCTGCTGCTCGACAGGCTGGAGTGTGCCCTCCAACACGTTTGTAGTGCTCCCGTGCAGTCGTCAAGGGGCGGTTTGGGTTAATGGTGAATGAAGAAGGGGGCAATCCCGCCTGATTTGTGGTACAACATCCTCATGCGCATTCGCGAACTTGCCGATAGCGTGGGTATCTCTGCAAAAACCATCCGCTATTACGAACAAATCGGCGTCCTGCCGCCCCCCAGACGCGCCGCCAACGGCTATCGCATTTACGATGCGCGCGACGTGGCGCGTCTGCGGCTGGTGGTGGGAGCGCGGCGGCTGGATTTGTCGCTGGACGAAATCAGGGAAGTCATCGCTATGCGCGAGCGCGGCGAAGCGCCGTGTTCTACCCTCCTGGTACGCCTGCAAGAGAAAGCCGATGAAATCGCCGCCCGCGTGCGCGAGTTGCAGGAACTGGAAAAAACCCTGCGGGAACTCCATGCCCTCGGCTTGACCTTCCCGAAAGACGACGTTACCGGCAAAGCGTGCGTGTGTCATCTGGTGAGCCAGAAGGGGGAATGACCTCTTTCCCGCCGTATCTGCATGGGGAGAGCCGCCGGGAAATTTGTCCACTGCTTGCCTGACCACGGAGGGGGATTTGTGGTAAAACATACCTGACTGGTCTCTGCTTCGATGAATCTGCACCAACGCCTGCCAATCTGCCCTGCGGCGTCTGATTGTGCAAATGTTGGTGCTCTGACTCCCAATTCTGTATCTGACAAGGAGGTACCATGTTCCCCGATTTGCTTCTCAGTCCCGTACGCATGCACATTCCGGATGGTTTTCTCTCGCCGGGCGTGGCAGTTTTTTGCTGGGTCTTGAGCGCCCTTTTGTTGTGGGTGGCCGCTCGCCGAACGCGACGTACTCTCGGAGAGCGGCAGGTGCCCCTCATGGGCGTCATGGCAGCCTTCATCTTCGCTGCCCAGATGATTAACTTCCCCGTAGCGGGAGGCACTTCCGGGCACTTGCTCGGCGGCGTGCTGGCGGCGGTCATGCTGGGGCCGTGGGCCGGGATGCTGGTGATGGCAAGCGTCATCGGCGTACAGGCCCTTCTCTTTCAGGACGGCGGTCTGCTGGTGATGGGAGCCAACATCTTCAACATGGGCATTCTTACCGCCCTGATTGGCTACGGCCTGTACCGCGGCGTGCTGGGACGCAGCCGCCGGGTGCAGTTGAGCGTCATCGGTTTGGCTGCCTGGCTTTCCGTCCTGGCAGGGGCGTTGGCGACCTCGCTGGAACTGTGGTTGAGCGGTACATCTCCCTTGCGGGTGGTGCTGCCCGCCATGCTGGGCGTCCACGCTTTGATTGGGATTGGAGAGGCCCTGATTACCGTCGGCGCGGTGACTTTTGTCAGCCGGGCGCGTCCCGACGTGCTGGAAGGGGCGGCCTCGCCTCGCGGAGGCCGCGGCTGGATTTGGGGCGGCGCGCTGGCCTCCCTTTTGGTGGTTCTCCTCTCCCCGCTGGCTTCCGCCTACCCCGACGGGTTGGAGCGCGTCGCCGAAGACCTGGGTTTTGCAAGCCGCACCGCGGCGCCCTCCATTCACGTTCTCGGTGACTACGCCATTCCCCAACTGGGCGATACCCCCCTCTCCGTCATCCTGGCCGGCGCGCTGGGCGCTCTGGTCGTTGCTGCCGTGGCCTGGGGCGTGAGCCGTCTCCTGGCCGCCTCCCCCCGCCGCCAGATTGCGGAAGCCCCGGACCGCACCGACCTCCCCTAACCCCCATCTCATCCCCTTCCATGCACCTCAGCCCCTTCGACCACTACTTGCCGCTGGAGAGCCGTCTCCATGCCCTGGAAGCGCGCCCCAAAGTAGTCGCCACCCTGCTCTTTGCGCTCTCCGTGGTCTTTCTCCCCGAGGGCGCCTGGGCAGGTTTCCTGTTTGCCTGGGGATTGCTGCTCGCCGCCGCCGCAGCGGGCCGCGTCGGAATGGGGTACCTGTTGAAACGCTCGCTGATAGCCCTGCCGTTTCTCTTGCCTGCTGCAAGCGTACTCTTCACCCTGCCGGGAAAACCGCTTTTCCAACTGTCCCTCGGCCCCTGGCTCCTGACGGCTACGGAAAGCGGTGCGGTGCGTTTTCTCAGCATCCTACTGCGCTCCTGGCTCTCGGTGCAGGCCGCCGTCCTGCTGGCCGCCATCACCCCTTTCCCGGAAGTCATCCATGCCCTCCATCACTTGCGCTTTCCTCGGCTCATCGTCGCCGTGAGTGCCTTCATGTACCGCTACCTCTTCGTTCTGGGGGATGAAGCCCTGCGGCTGCTGCGCGCCCGCCAATCCCGCAG
>JANTFR010000104.1 GCA_024763355.1 Anaerolineales bacterium | reverse complement strand
CGCTCTTGGCCGCGTCGCTGTCGTAGGAGTACTGCTTGGTGTCGTAGTCGAAGACATCGCCGCCGAAGGCGAAGGTCCAGGAGGCGAAGCGGGAGGCATCGATGCTCAGTTCGTAGCCGCGGCTGCCCTCAGCAGTGGCCTTGCTGTAAGGCTGCTGGGCGGCCTTGCAGGCCATTTCTTTGAACTCTTCGGGGGTGGCGGGGGGCGCATCGTAGCCGAGTTCCTTCAGCCAGTCCATGTTGTAGTACATCACTTCCATGGAGCGGTTGGGGGGGAAGCCCAGGCGGGCGCCACCGAAGGTGGGGAAGATATCCTGGTTGTAGAAACCCTGGAAGAAATCGGCCTTGTCTTCGTCGCTCAGACCCCATTTGGGGCTGTCCACCATGCCGTTCATGTCCACCAACGCGTCGGCCAACTGATAGGTCGCGGCCTGGTTCTGGTAGGCCACCACGATGTTGGGCACATCAGGGGTGTTCATGAAGGTGAGCATCTTGTTGAAGATGTCACCATAGTGACCCTGATATTCGGCCTGCACGGTGATGCCCCACTCGTTGGTCTTGTTAAATTCGTCGACGATTTCCTGCAAGGCCTCTTCACGGGCGCGGCTGTGCTGGTGCCAGAAGACGATGGTCTGCCCGCTGGGGTCAACATCCTCGTACGGGAAGTTGCCCTGAGGCTGAGGTTGGGTTTCGCCGCCAGTCTCGCCACCGGTGCTGGGGGCTGCGGTGGGCTGAGCGGCAGCGCCGCCGCTCTCGCCGCCGGTGGAAGGCTCCGCGGTGGGAGTCGCGGCAGGGGAGCAGGCGGCCAAGATGAAGGAGGCAATCACGAGGACTGCCAGGAGACTTGACCAAAACTTTTTGCTATACATAAACGTTTCTCCTCCTGAAAAGGATTGTGAAAAGGGGTTGAACAAGGTGTGCCCCGCACGGCACACCCGCTGTTCTGCTCCTCGGAGCAAGACAGCGGGTGTGGGGGCTATCAGCCTTTCAGGCCGGTGGTTGCAATGCCTTCGGTAAATTGCTTTTGAGTGGCAAAATACAAAATCAAGATGGGGATGATGGTGATAACTGCACCTGCCATCAATAACTGGGTCTCCGGCCCCGCCTCGGTGACGAAAGTCCACAGACCGACCATCAGAGGCCGCCAGGTGGGTTTGGTGGTCACCAGCAAAGGCCACAGGAAAGCGTTCCACGACCCGATGAAGGAGAAGAGGAGCACGGTCATCACGGGGGCTTTACTGATGGGCAGCACCACCTGGAGCAGGAAGCGCAGGTGCCCCGCGCCGTCGATACGGGCGGCATCCCAGAGTTCATCCGGTATCTGGATGAAAAATTGTCGTAAGAGGAAGATGCTGAAAGCGTTTGCCATGAATGGCACGGTCAGCGCCGGCAGGTGGTTGAGCCACGAACCGCCCCAACCGGGCAGGCCGGGTAAGGGGATGATGTCTCCGCGAATCATCAGGAAGTTCGGAATCATCGTCACCGATTCGGGAATCATCATCGTGCTGAGCAGGATGGCAAACAGGACGCTGCTCCCGAAGAACTTGATGCGCCCGAAAGCATATCCGGCCAGGATGGAGGTGGTCAGCAGCCCCGCCAGCGTTACCGTGGTGATGATGACGCTGTTGAGGAAGTATTTGCCGAATTTGGCCTCCGTCCAGGCTTCCACGTAGTTGCTGAACTGAGGCACCTTGGGCAGCCATTGCTTGTTGATGGTCTCGCCCAGGGTCATCAGGGAGGTGGAAACCATCCAGAAAAAGGGCAGGATGGCAAGGATGCCTCCCACGATGAGAATGAGGTAAATCAGCGCCTTGCCCAGGCTCAGGTTGAAACGCGGCCCGGATGCTTCCGTGGAAATGGCAGAACTCGCTTGCAGAGTTTGGGATGGATTAGCCATAGAACACACGCTCCCCGAAGACTTTGTTTTGGATGAGAGTCAGCGCCAGAATGATGAAGAACAGGATGATGGCCTGCGCCGTGGCGTAGCCGTACTGATTGGCCTTGTAAAACGTATCAAAGATGGTCACACTGGTGACATCCACGGTACCTAGCGCAGATGGGACGCGCATCACGTAAATGTGGTTGAATGCCTTGAAGGTCCCGATGAAGGCAATCAACGCCAGGTAGAAGGTCACCGGAGAGAGCAGCGGCAGGGTGATGTGCCGGAAGGCGTGCCACTTGTTGGCCCCGTCAATCTCGGCGGCCTCGTACAGTTCGTGGGGGATGGAGCCTAACCCTGCCAGGAAGATGACCGTGTTGTAGCCCACGTAGGTCCAGATGCCGAAGAAGACAATCGAAACCAGGGCCATGCTCGGCCCGGCCCAAAAGCCTTCCAGGTTCAGCCCGAACATCACGTTGTTGAAAGGCCGCGGTTCAAAGAGCCATTTTTGCGGTTCCTTGCCGAAAAACGCCAGGAATTGGTTGGCAAGCGAGGTGGGGCGGGAGTTGAAAATCGTGCGGAAGACTACCGCCGTGGCGACCACCGGTGTGATGTAAGGCAGGAAGTACAACATGCGGAAGAACTCCTGCCCCTGGATTTTTTGATACAGGAGATAAGCCAGCACCAGCGCAATCGCGATTTCCGCCGGGACGGTGCCGATAGCGTAGTACAGCGTGCGGGGCAGCGAACCGAGAAAATCCTCATCGCCGTTGGCAATCATCAACCCCCATCCAGAAGAGATGACCCAGCCTCCGGCCATCAGGATAAGGGCTGCAAGGGTGCCGATGATTAGTTTGCGGTTACTGAGGGAGCGAAATGCATTTTGCCAAATCCAATAGGCAAGGCCGATGAGAAGAAATCCCCCGATGAAAATCGCCACGCCCTTCCAGTCTCCTACGGTCTTGGTGTAGTTCTCCAGACCGATGAAAGACCCCTTGCGTACCCGCCATCGGAAGGTGCTCATGTACACCGCGTACCCGATGGGGAACAAACCGAACATGGTGATGACGAGAAACGCTGGCAGGATGAAGAGGTAAGCCGTCAATTGCTCCTGAACATCCATCCAGCGGATGCGGCGGCGCTTCCTGGGAGATGCCCCGCCCGATATGGAACTGGTCGTTGTCGCCACTGTACTATCTCTCCTCGTAAGGTAGTATCGCCGGGCTTCAATGTAACGCCGCCAATTATACCCGCTTTTAGTGAAGTTAATCCAGAGAAACACATCTTAATAACGGAATGATAACGTTACTAACGTGGGCATCAACGGCACGGCTCTGCACAAAACAGGAACTTGACCGACCAATCGCTTACGATTGCACCAGCCCCAAGCCTGCCAAAGTCACCTTCAGTTTAGCCCAGGCTGCGGCTCTTTGCAACCGCCTTGTGCCTGTTCAGACCACTACCGCACCACCGGTCCCCTGACCACGCGAAAGGTTGCCACCGCCGACCGGAAGCCTGCTTACGCCACGCCCACGGACCGACCGCGTCGCGGCCCAACCGCCTCGAGCAAATGAAACCGCGCCTGACCGCGCCACGCAACCAGGACAGCCGGAATGAAAAGCGCGGTCTGCGAGGCAACCTTTATTCAGATTCGAGCGGCACCTTCCACACCAAAGCACGCCCATGTCCCTTCGTCCGCGTTAGTCCAATCTCCTTCTCAAGGCGTGCAACCCAGGAAGGACAAGGACGGCGGTACGGAAGGTTAAGAGTCTCGCGCAACTCCGACCATGTCATCCCTGTCGGCGTGCGCTGTAATTGGTGCTGGATTCTATCTCGAAACTCTGTGTATCGCATAGCCCATTTCTCCTACGCCTAACGTTGTCATTTTGCTTATTTGTGCCCTCCCAGCGCGAAACGCAACACATCCCCGGCTATTGTCTGTGCCTTCTGAGGCTGCTCCGTCTCAAGCACCAGGGCCAGCGCCAGCGGCGCGCCGGCCTCATCGGGCAGAGTCCCGGCCAGTACCCAGGTGTAAGTCTCCGTCTCCGAGGCGGGGGCCAGCGCCACCGTCATCCACCAGGGATGCCCCTCGGCGGCCAGCAGCGAGACCGCTCCCCGCGCCCCTTGCGGCGAAAAGACCCGCATCTCCTCTCCCAGGGCGGGCAGATACTCCCACTCCCCGGCGGGCGTCTGCCGGGCGGTGACCAGTTGCGGCGCGGGACGTACCCCCTCCTCTGTGAGCGCGGCGGCTGCCAGGGCCATTTCCAGGGGACTGACGCGCCAGACAGCGGAGAGGCCGAGGTAGTCCGTCTCGCCCCCCGAAGGGAGTTCCGTTTCCCCGAGAGGATGGGGCAGACACACTTCGGGCGGCTTGCCGAGACCCCCCGGAATCGCCTCCCCCCAGGGGAGCGCCGGCCCCAGCGCGGCCAAGGGGGCAGGGCAGCCGGCGCGCAGCCACGCGCTCCAGGTTGCATCTGCGGGGGGTAGGGCGCATTTCAGGTCGGCGTATTCCTGACGGGCGGGGAGGGGGGGCAGCACATCCCGGCGGGAGAGATAATCTCCCAGGAGGAGCGCACCCGCCGCGGGACCGGCCTGATACATCCCTTGAACGGTGCGGTTCAAGAGGGGAGCGCGGGAATCCGCCAGCAGGTCTTCCCAGGTTTCCTCCAGATGGTTGGGGTCGAAGGCGGGATGGGAGGCCATGACGTAAATCTCTCCGCTGGCGGCGTTGAGCAGCACCAGCGCGCCGGGCGTCTCTCCCAGCAGGTCGTCGGCCAGGGATTGGAGGGCGGGGTCCAGACTGGTGCGGATGCTCAGGCCGGGGGGCGGCGTGCCGTAGAGCAGGTGGTACTGCCAGACGGTCGCCGCGAGATAGCCCTCCAGGCCGCGCAGGACGGCATCCATGCCCGCTTCCAGGCCGCTCTCTCCGAAAATGGGGTGCGTATAGCCAATGACGGGAGCCGCGGCGGGCAGGGGATACCAGCGGGTGTACCCTCCCGGTTTGCCGACGGTGAGCGCCAGGAAACTGCCGTCCCGCGCCCGGATGTCGCCCCTCGGGGAGTAGCGGGCCGCGATGCTGCGCCGGGCGTTGTCGGGGCGGGCAAGCAGGGCCGGGGCGCGGTACACGCTCCACCACCCGCTCAGGAATGCCGCGCCCAGGAAACCGCTCAACAGCAGGGCGGCCAGGTGGGCGTAGGGCGCGGCGTTTTCGGCTTCTCGAAAGGGACGCTCCGCCGGGCGGCGGGCGCTGATGTGGAGCAAAAGCGCCAGCGCCAGGAGGTTCGTCCACAGCGAGGAGCCGCCGTAGGAGACGAAGGGCAGGGTGACGCCGGTGAGGGGCAGCAGGCGCAGCGTCCCGCCGATGATGAGGATGCTCTGCCCCCCGAAATAGGCTCCGAGACCTGCCGCCAGGTAGCGGTAGTACGCTCTCTCGGATTGCAAGGCGATGTGGAGGGCGCGCAAACTGAGCAGGGCCAGCAAAGCGATGAGCGCCAGGGCGCCCGGCAGACCGGTCTCTTCGGCGACGGCGGCAAAGATGAAGTCGGAATGCGCTACGGGGACGAGCGTCGGGCTGCCCATGCCGGGGCCGCGTCCCAAGAGACCGCCGTTGGCAACCGCCAGCAGGGATTGGACAATCTGGTAAGAGTTGCCGCTGGGGTCCAGCCAGGGGTTGAGCCAGGCGTCCACCCGGACGCGTACCACGGGGAAGAGGGCGTATCCGGCCAGCCCGCCGAGGGGCAGCATCACCAGGGCTACCAGCAGGACACGCCGCTTGCCGGTTGCCAGGTACAACAGGGTGGTGTAAAGGAACAGGAACAGAGATGCGGTGCCTAAATCGCGCTGTACGAAGAGCAGGGCCAGGGCTATGCCCGCCAGCAGCAGGGTAGGGAGCAGGAGCGGCCCCAGAGGGGCCTCCCCCGGCGCTTTGGGGTTGAGGCGCAGGAGGGGAATCCGGTCGGCGAAATAGGCCGCCAGGAAGAGGACGAGGAGCAGTTTGAGAGGTTCGGAGGGCTGCAAATACAGGCCGCAGCATCCGAGCCACAGGCGCGGCCCGTACCCCAGCGGGTTGCTCCCCAGTCCCAGCGTCAGGGCGGTGAGCAGCAGGCCGCCGAGCAGCCACAGGTACTTGTAGCGCCGCAGGAAGTTCAGGTCGGAGGGCAAACGCAGGGAGAGGGCCAGCAAACTGAGGCCGGAGGCCAGCCACAATCCCTGCCGCAGGCCGAAGGCGGGCAGCAGCCGGGTGATGGTCAGCGCGCCCCATCCGCTCAGCAGAGCGGCGGCGGGCAGCAGGTACGGGTCGCTGCGCGGCAGCAGGCGGCGCTGCTGGTGGAAAGCCACGCCGAAGGCCGCGCCCCACAGCAGGAGCACGGCCCAGGGCTGCCACGTCCAGGCCGCCTCCCACGCCGGCGTCCGCGCCAGGGGAGCGAGAGTCAGCGCTGCTGTGAAAAGCAGGAGGAAAATCCCTGCCAGGCGCAACAGGCGGCGTTCCAAAGAGAGCATGGGGGGAGGCGTGCAGAGTGCGGGGTGCGGGCGATGGACGGTGGACGGTAGACCGTGGTCCGTGGTCTGTCGTCTGTCGTCCGCTGTCTGTCGTCTATCGTCCGTTGTCTGTGGTCTCTCTCGAGCGTTGTTCCTGCGGCAAGAGCACGGCGTACAGGAAGGCGTTGGCCGGGGTAGGGACGCCGCGCTCCCGGCCGCGGCGCACGATGGCGCCAACCTGGGCCTCCAGTTCGGAGGGGCGGCCTTCCATGATGTCGCGCTGCATGGAGGCGGTCACGCCCTCGCCCAGGGAGTCCACGAAGGCCAGGGCGTTCTGCACGGCGCGTTCGTCAATCGGGACGCCCTGCGCCTGCCCGACGCGCACGACTTCCTGCATGGCCTCGGTCAACAGGGCGCGGGTAGGCGGGAGGTGACGCCACGCGCCCGCGGGCAGACGCACCGCCGCGCCTACCGCGCTGAAGGGGGCGATGAAGGTCAGTTTGCCCCACATGGCGGCCTGGATGTTCTCCGGGATTTCGGCTTCGATACCCGCGCCGGTCAGCGCGGCGTGCAGGGTCTCGACCCGCGAGGTACGGCGGTTGTCCAGTTCGCCCAGGGCGATGTAGGGGATGACGCCCGCGTGCCGGATGACCCCCGGTTCGGCGATGAATGCCGAGATTTTGCACATCCCTCCCAGGACGTGCGCTTTCCCCAGGACGGCGGCCAGTTGGTCGGGGGCGTCCACCCCGTTTTGGAGGGGCAGCACCAGGGTGCGTTCTCCTACCAGCGGGCGCGTCATTTCGGCGGCTTCGGGAACCTGCCAGGCTTTGACGCCCACCAGGACGGCATCCACAGGCCCGATTCCGGCGGGGTCGTCGGTGGCCTGGGCGTGAGGGATGTGTACGTCGCCGAGAAAACTCTCCACCCGCAGGCCCTTCTCGAGAATGGCCTTCAGGTGCGCGCCGCGGGCGATGAAATGGACTTCGTGTCCGTGTTGGGCGAGGCGGGCGCCAAAATAGCCGCCCACGCCGCCGCTTCCGAAGATGGCGATTTTCATAGGCTGGGGCGTGGTGTAGGGCGTGCGGAAATTATTTCATCGTCACCGGAAGGTAGATGAAATTACCGCCGCAAATGTATGTCCCGCGCATGGAGAAGATAGAATACAGCCAGGCGATAAAATCATTGTCGGCGGGGATGCACAGGTTGGTGTGGTCGAAGTAGAACACGGACAGGGGGGCGTTTTGCAGTGCCAGGGGCAGCGTCCCGCTCAAAGGGGTGTCGCTCACGCGCAGTTCGGAAAGGCTGCCGAGATTTCCGATGGCGGCAGGCAGCCCTCCGGTGAGAGCGGTACGGTCGAGGTTCAGAACTCTCAGGGAGGCGATGTTCCCCAGTGCGTCGGGGATAGCGCCGGTCAAGGGGTTCCCGCTCAGTTTCAATTGCTGAAGCGCAGGCGCGTTCCCCAGTTCAGGGGGGATGCTGCCGCTCAGCAGATTGTCGTTCAGATACAGCCCCGTCAGGGAGGGGAGGCTCCCCAAAGCAGGGGGAATGCTCCCGCTCAACTGGTTGCCTTCCAGACTGATATACCGTGCCCCGGAGAGATTGCCCAATTCCGGCGGGATGCTGCCCGTCAGTTGGTTGTCGGCGAGGATAAAGTAGCGCGCCGCCGAGAGATTGCCCAGGGAGGCCGGAATGCTGCCCGTGAATTGGTTTCCGCCCAGCCAGAGGTCGGTGAGGCTGCTGAGCGTGCCTATCTCCGCGGGGATGCTCCCCTCCAGGCGGTTGTCGGTCAGCGCCAGATAGGTCAGATTGGAGAGATTGCCAATCTCCGGCGGTATCGTTCCGCTAAAATCATTGCGTTGCAGACTGAGACGTTGCAACGTGCCCAGATTCCACAGCGTTGCCGGCAGCGTGCCGCTGAGCGTATTGTCCTCCAGCACCAGGATTCCCAGGCCGCTGAAATCCCCGATGCTGGCCGGGAGCGTCCCCTGGAGGTTGTTTCGGGCGAGATTGATGCTCCACAAGTGGAAATTGCCGCCGCATTCCAGGCCGTACCAGTCGCAAGGCGTGTTGGTTGCGAGCCAGCCGGTGTTGTTTTTCCAGGCGTCGCCGCCGGTGCTGTTGTACAGGTCTACCAGCGCTTCGCATTCGCTTTGCGGTATGCCGGTGACATCCGCACAGGAAAAAGCAGGGGCGGCGGCAACTGTGCGCGAAAGCGCGCCGAAGAGGGCAAACAGGAAAAAGCCGGCCAGGATGAGGGCCGTCAATATCCCTGCCCCGCGCTTCATTGAGCCGTGGCGTTGATGGGCGTTCATGCGATGTGTGTTCCTTTCGGTGCAGTGGTAGCCGCGTCGCCCCGATGGGAACAAAGCGGCGAGGCAAGGATTAAGGTGTGTGCTCTGTTGTCCGCGGTCTACGGTCTATCGTCCACCGTTTATTCTCCACCATCCAGATACTTCCCGACCAGCAAATCGAGCCGTTGACGGGTTTCGGGCGGAATGACCTTTGGGTTGGTGATGAGGGCCTCCGCCAGGGCGTGCTGGCAGGCGCAGTCTTCATCGCCGCGCAGGCGGCGCACCAGGTTGCGGATGGCATCCTGGGCGGCCTGCGTGTTCTTGTTCAAAGTCTGGATGACGAGTTCCACGCTGACAGGTGCCTCACTGGTGTGCCACACGTCGTAATCGGTGACGTGCGCCATGACGGTGTAGCACATCTCGGCCTCGCGGGCCAGGAAGGCCTCTGGCGAGGTGGTCATCCCGATGATGGACATGCCCCAGGCGCGGAAGACGTTGGATTCGCCCCGCGTGGAGAAGCGCGGCCCTTCGATGGTGATGAACGTCCCGCCGCGGTGGGATGGATAGCCCGTTTCCCGGACGGCTTCGAAAGCCAGGTCGGAGAGCCGCGGACAGAAGGGGTCGGCTACGCCTACGTGCGCTACCAGCCCCCCCTCAAAGAAGGTGCGCTTCCGCCCTTTGGTGAAATCGAACAACTGGGAGGGAACCACGATGTGCCCCGGCGCGTAATCTTCCCGCAGCGAACCGCAGGCGCTCACGCTGACTACCTGGGTGACGCCCAGCTGTTTGAGGGCGTGGATGTTGGCCCGATAGTTGATTTCACTGGGCGAGATGTGGTGCCCGATGCCGTGCCGCGCCAGGAAAGCGACTTCCTGCCCCTCCAGTGTGCCCACCGCGATGGGAGCGCTGGGTTTCCCGAAGGGCGTCTCGATATCCAGGCGTTGGACGTTTTCCAGGCCGGGCATGTCGTACAGCCCGGAACCGCCGATAACGGCCAGTACAGGTTTCATAGGAAACTCCTGGGTGAGGTGGTGAGGTGGTGAGGTGATGGGGTGGTGAGGTGATGGGGTGGTGAGGTGGTGGGGTGGTGAGGTGATGGGGTGGTGAGGTGATGGGGTGGTGAGGTGATGGGGTGGTGAGGTGATGGGGTGGTGAGGTGA
>JANTFR010000103.1 GCA_024763355.1 Anaerolineales bacterium | reverse complement strand
GTATCTTCGGGCACGCCCAGCCAGCGGAACAGGGCTTTGATAGACCCCTCCGTTTTTGCTAGTTCCTGTGGATGATTGGTAAATTGCTCGCGTTTGTACGCTGCCCACCGGAGAGCGCTTGGGATATCGAAAGGTTCTTGCAGGCGGATAACGTCTTTGGCTAAATCCAGGAAACCGCGCAAGGTGTCTTCGTAATGCAAAGTAAAACGCAGCACGAAAAATCCGGTCATGGTTGGGCGAATGCAGATGTCCCAGCGCTCCCAGGTACGCTTGAAAAGATTCTTAAATTGCAGGTTGCTTTCCAATTCGTCGGGAAAGGTGATTTTGCTCTTGTCCAGACGGTAGGTGGGGAAGGTGAAGCGCTCCAGCATGAGGGCCCGAAAGGCGCCGGTGGCGAAGCCGATTTCCTCTGGAGTCATCGTTTTGGCCGGCGGGAGGGATGGGTTCTGTTGGCGGCGGTATTCCATTTCCGGGATGAAGAGGGTCTGCTGCTTTAGCGCCGGTATCCACTCGCGCCGTATCAAGTCGCTGAATTCGTCCGAGCCGCGCAAGATCTCAAAGCGTTGTCTCTCTTCCTTGCCCTGAATGAAATGCTTCATGTTCAGGATGAGTGAGACACTGGTGTAGCCTTTTGCCCGTACATGATTGCCCATCGGGGATTCTCCTTCTTGTCAGACCACCCAATCGAAACGGCGGTTGATGGACCGCTTGTAAAACATATTATACTTTGAATTTGCGTGAGGGAAACAAGGCGTCAGACAAAACTCTGTGTTCTCTATTTTCGGCAGTTCGTGGTCTAGCCTTTGGGGTTCACCTTAATCTGCGCCACCAGGGAAAGAATCGTCTAAGACCCGGATTTCTAAACGGGACTGGACCGACATCGCCAATGCGAGAGTTCGGGTTATCACCGCTTATCTTGCAGTCAAACTGGGAGCGTCCCTGTTTCAGACGGATTGGATGATGGGGTAAAGCCCCGCCGTACTGGATGATTTAATCTGACCCGCCTTCGGCGGTGGGTAAGCGGCGCGAAATTTGCAAATTTTGGCTATAATCAAATTGTCTCGAATTGCAAACCCGGCGGGCGGCTTACGCCCACCTTGGGCATGACGAAGGCTTTTTGTACGGTACGTTGACAAATCAGGGCAGTTGGCGGGTGTGGCCGTTCCTCGCGCGGGTTCGGGGCATTCTCCCTGCACAAGCGGCTTGCCAGCCGTGTGGTTTTCCGGCGGCGGAGTGTTCGGGGCCCAGGCATCTTGCCCGCCGTGGTGGTCTTCTCATCGGGGCGCGTGGCAGGTCGCGTCGAAGCGTTGGCGGGCAGGGTCATTGGTTTGCACCTGAGGCTGGCCGTCTCCGTGCTGCGGTTGGCGGGTGTCTCTGGCAGGGGGCTTTCCGCCACGATTTCAAACGTGCCGAATCAGAATTGACTGCCGCTATCAACATCATACGGAGTTGGCGAAATCGTTAATGCTTTGGTTCAAACAACATGCCGATGCGCTATCGAATTGCCTGCATAATTTTTCACAGGTTTTTGGGGTGGATGTCTCAACTTCTGTTGCTGAATTGATTGACCGCAGTCGCGCGTTGGAACGGGCGGGCGATATTTCTGCAGCACGAATGGCGGCACAGCGCGCCGTGGCAAACGCCCAAAATGGCGATTTGCCGCGGTTGACGGATGCGCTGGCGCAGTTGGCACACATTCATTTTCGGCAAGGGCAGTATGCGACGGCACAATCGCTGGCAGAAGATGTGCTGGCGCGCAGCACCCCCACCGAGCAAGCGTATGTCAATGCCCTGATGGTGCTGGGGCTATGTGCGGCAGAGACCGGCAACCCCGCCGCGGCGGAAACGCATTTTCAGCAGGCGATTGAACTGGCTCGCAGCCACGGCTTCCGGCACATTCTGCGCGCCGCGCTGCATAATCTGTCGGCGCTGGTGTATGTGCCGCAGGGAAAATTCTCGCTGGCGTTGGCGGCAGATGCGGAATCGCTGCGGCTGGCTATTGCGCTCGATATGTCCGATGCGCGCTGGTTTCCGCTGGCGACGATGGGTTGGGTGCATTTTGTCTGTGGGCAATATGCCGATGCCGCCGAAATTGCCGACCGCCTGGCGGTGGCAGTGCAACCAAATTCGTTGGGGGAAGGGTTCTATTTTTGTCTGCGCGGCGATTTGGCACAGGAGGGTGATTCGCCCGCCGATGCGGAACAATTTTATGCGCGAGCGCGCACCATCGCCGAAACCATCGGCGACCCGGGGTTGAATGTGCTGCTGCGCCTGGGGTTGAGTCGCTATTTTCGCCGGATGGGCAATCCGGCGGCGGCATTCGATTGGGCGGATGATGCCCGCGCCATTGCCGAACGGGTGGGTTATCGGCATTTGCAGGGGATGGCGCTGGTTGCCCGCGGACGTGCCGCGTGGCGGGCAGGTAATTTTTCTGCCGCCGAAACCGATTTTCGCGCCGCGATTGATGTGCTGTCTCCCCTGAATGCCAATTTTGATTTAACCCGCGCCCATTATTTTTTGGCGGTGCTGGCGCATCGGCAGAAAAACCCCGCCGCCGAGTCGCTGTGGCTCGAAGCGGCAAACCGCATCATCGCGCACGGCTATACTTTTTTGCTGGATGCGTCGGCGGATATGGCGTTTCCACTGCTGGCGGATTGCTTGCACAGCGAAAATCCACAGGTGCTTTCTGTTTCCACCCGTCTACTCGATTATTTGCAGCAAACGCCCCCGCCAAAGTTGTTTATCCGCGCATTGGGGCGGTTTGAGGTTCGGCAAAACCAACGCGTGATTCCGGCAGCGGAATGGGGGCGACGGTGTGCCGGAAAATTGTTCCGACTGCTGCTGGTCAGTCCCAACCGTAGCCAAACCCGCGAGCAGATTATCGAATCTCTTTGGCGCGAAAAAACGCCATCATCTGCCAAAGCCTTGCTGCATCAAGCTACATCCAGCCTGCGTCATCTGCTGGAGCCAAAATTGCCGCGCAAATTTCCGTCGCGCTATTTGCAGGTGGAAGGCGGATGGGTGGCGTTGCGCCTGCCGCCCGGTTCGCAGGTGGATTTTGAAATGTTTGAACAGCACTATCACCGGCGTGAATGGGCGGCGGCTTTCGCGCTCTATCGCGGCGAGTTGTTTCCCGATGACCGGTATGAAGATTGGGCGGCGCTACCGCGCGAGCGGCTACGGCAAATGGCAGTTCGGGTGGCGATGCACGTCGCGCAAGAGGCATTTGCCGCAGAGCGTTTCAACCGCACCCTCGATGCGTGCCGGCGGGCGTTGTCGCTGGAGCCGTGGGAAGAAGAAGCGGTGCTGCTCGGCATGAAAGCATACCTCGCCCTGAATGACCGCGCCGGCGCCATTCGGCTGTACCGCACATTGGCGCAGCGGTTGCAAAGTGAATTGGGCATCGAGCCGCAAAAAACGCTGCAAAATTTGTATGAATCGCTTTTGAAATAACCCCCGTCTGTCAGTGTTTTGTCAGTCCCCCTTACTAAAATAAAAACATCTCCATAACCCATTTGTCTGCGAATTGAGACTTACCAATGCGTAAAATTTTTACGTTTATTGTGTCTCTGTTGACGGATGATTCTGAACCGGCCGCTCTGCGCGGTACTGTGCGCGCCGTCACCGATGGTGAATGCACATTTACGAGCGGGCAACAATTGCTGGACATTCTAACCCGCGCCGGGCGGGGCGATTTCGCCGCGTTCAAACCTCCGCGAGAACGTGAAATGGAGGAAGAATGAATAGAAAGGAGATAAAAATGAACGCGAAATCTCGAAGAATGGCTCTTGCCTTTCCCCTGCTGGGCGGGTTCATCCTGCTGGCAGGTCTGATGGCAATACTCGTTCCCGGAAACGCGGCCGCGGCGAACCCCCATTCGCCCGCGGCCTGCGTTCCAGGCCCGCACAGCGGACATATCACCGCCGACGAGACCTGGTGCCTGAGCGACAGCCCCCACCAGTTGAGCGGCGACGTGACCATAGACCCCGGTGTGGCCCTGACCATCGAGCCGGGCGTAACCGTGAGGGGAGATTCCGGCAACGGTGGAGCGGAACTGCGCGTCGAAGGCACGCTGGAAGCCCTGGGCACGGTCACCCAGCCGATTACGTTTACTTCGGTCGCGGATACCGGCCCCTACCAGTGGAGCGGACTGGCCTTCGACGGCGGCACGGGCGACTTGCGCTACGTCACCGTGCGCTATGCCGGACAGTACAACAGCGTGTTGAATGGCATTCTCGGCTCCTACCAGAGCAGCGACCTGGCAGCCCAGAATAGCACCCTGCACCTGGAGCATGTCACCTTCCGCGACGTGGCCGGCAACAACTACGACCACGGCCTGGTGATTGCCGACAGCCAGGTGGTGATGACCGACACCCTCTTCACCGGCATCGGCGGCGGCTCTTACGCCGACACCGAACGGCCCATGGTCGTCAGCGGGGAAGCCACCGACCTGACGATGCACGGCTCCGTCTTCACCGGAAACAACGCCGACCGGGTGGAACTAAAACCCGGGGCTATGATGGGGCACGACGTCACCCTCTACGCGCAATCCCAACTGGAAGGTTACGAGTTGCAGGATGACTTCACCGTCCCGCCGACTTACACCCTGACCATCGAACCGGGCGTGACGGTGATGGGCAGGGATGATAAGGCACTCAAAGTGCAGGGGCACTTGGAAGCCGTAGGCACAAGCAGTCAACCGATCACGTTCACATCTCTCAGCGGCGGCGTCTCTGGCTGGGAGGGGCTGATTTTCGACGGCAGCCTGGGCGCGGGAACGGGGAATCTGCGCTACGTCACCGTGATGCACGGCGGCGACCCCGTGTATCAGGACCTGAGCGGGGCAGACCAGTGGCTGGGCGGCGACATCTACGTCCGCGACGTGCTCAGTGGCGAGGTGCGCCTGGAGAACACACGGATTATCTCGGCAACCGGTTTCGGCGCGTGGAGCACGGCCCTTCGGGACTATGGTCTTTTCGTGGAGAACAGCCGCGTGGTCGTCAGCGGTACGCTCTTCAGCGAAATCGGCGACGGGCAAAGCGGAACGGGGACGGACGAGGATTATCCTCTCCACATCAGCGGCCCGGCCAGCGTGGTAACCCTCACCAACACCGCCTTTCAGGACAACCACCGCAACCGGGTGCTCCTGTGGAACGAAGCGATGATGGGACACAATGCAACGCTCCCCGCCCTCCCCACTCTGGAAGGCTACGAGTTGGCCGGGGACTACACCGTCCCGCCAACTTACACCCTGACCATCGACCCCGGCGTGACGGTGATGGGGCGCTGGGAGATTGAACTTCGGGTAGATGGCCGGCTCGAAGCCCTGGGCACGGCCACGGAGCCGATTACATTCACTTCCGCGACCAATACCGCCGCCTGCCAATGGCCGGGGCTGGTCTTCGACGGCGGCACGGGCGACCTGCGGCACGCCACAGTCCGCTATGGAGGGGGAAATGGCAACAGCGTCCTCAGCCAGCCATCCACCGGCAACCACGACGGGGCTAACATCACCATCCACAACGTGCTCACCGGCGAGGTGCATCTGGAGCATGTCACCGTCGAGGACGAGTACCACTTCGACGGCTGGCATTTCTTCCTGGACCACGGCATCTACATCGAAAACAGCCGTGTTTCTATCGCCGATTCGCTCATTGCCAGCAACGGGGACGACACCACCGCCGACAACAGCATCGACAGCGGCGTCTTCGTGACGGGCGACAGCCAGGTGCTTGTCGAGAACAGTCAAATCCAGTCCAACGCTGGCGTGGGGCTGCTGGTGGAGGGCGACGAGGCTTTCGTTGCCGTCCACGGCTCCTCTATCGAGAACAACACCGAAGACGGAGTACGCAACCGGGGCAGCGCAACCGTCATCCTCGGCGGAGATGAATCCCTCGGCAACGCCATCCAGGGTAACCAGGGCTACGGCGTCAATCAGGAGGGCGTAGATGGGCAAACCATCGCTACCTACAACTGGTGGGGCGACGCCAGCGGCCCGACCCACAGCGGCAACCCCGGCGGGACGGGCGAGGCAGTCACCGACCGGGTGTTCTACGACCCCTGGCTGAACGCGGTCCCCGCCCCGCCACCCGCCGCGCAATACATGGTGCAACTATCCGCCCCGCAGCGCGTCGCCGCAGGCGATACGGTGAATTTCGGCGTCTCTTTCCAAAACCTGTACACCGATACGTTGCACGACGCCATCGTCGTTCTGGAAATTCCCTGGCGGGCCGAATACCGCTACAGCGCGCCCGACGGCGAATTTTGGCCGCTGCAAAACCGGGTCATCTGGAAACTGGGCGACGTGCCGGTAGGCGGAACCTTCCACGCCGTCGTCCAGGTCTGGTACAAGTGGGGCACACCGGTGTACACGGTCATGCCCGCCGTGGCGATGGTCGCCGCCGACAATCTGCGTCACCCGTGGGTCTCTTACGAGGAGCATCTCGCCTACAAGGAACTCTCGATTGTCAGCCAGCAAGACCTCACTCAAACCCAGGTGGACACTATCCTCGCTACCGATGCCCAACTCGATGCCCTCTACGAACATGTATTGGCGCAGGGCTTCGAGTACTACGGCAACGCCGTGGAACTCATCCTGAACGACGGCACGGAATGGATTGAACTCCTGCTGATGGACCCCGACCACGTCGGAGAAATCGCTGCCGTGCGTCGCATCGGAGAAGACCGCTACATCCGCCACGAGACCGATACCGGTGTGGAGTTCTACGACCTCGATGGGGGTGCGCGCTTCGACTACCTGACCGCGGCATGGGAGTTCTGGGGGAATCTGACTCCCCCCTCGGATGCTTCCGCGCCCGACAAATGTTCCGCCCCCCAAAGCGGAGCGACGGGACCCGGCCCCTGGGTGACTGCCGGTCCCTGGCAGGGTGCGCCGCCCCAAACCGCCGAGGCTCCCAACACCTGCCCCGACCACGACTGGGGCGACTGCCTGCGGAACTGCCTGATTGACCAGGTTCCCCAGGAGATGAGCAATCCCGGTTTCATCGGCAGCAACCAATCCTGTCAGGCCTGCGTGATGTGTAATTCCGATTGCCTGGATGTCTGCTCCCAGTGCGCCCGCGATTTGTGGAAGCCGTACCATCAGGAGCATTACCGCAACTGCACGCAGCAGTGCGCCGACAGCAACAATTGGAATAAGTACCGCTGTGAGGGCGACAAGACGGTATGCTACGACGCGCCGCACAACGAATCCAAGTTCGGTCGCTCACAATTCCGTCTGACCTACCACTGCGACGGCAACACCTGCAGGTACGAATCACCGACCATCCCGACGCCAGAGTACTGTCCCCACGGCTGTGCCTACGGCGACAGCACCATCGGGGGCATCGACACCAAGTGCATCGACTGTACCGACACCAAAGATTGGCACACCTGGCAAATCTGCACCCGGGAACTCTTCGTCCACGACCCCAACGCTCTCCACGGGCCGCAAACTGCCGTACCGGGGCAAACCATCGCGTACACAGTGGAGTGGGAGAATGTCGGCGAGGGCACGGCACACGGCGTCTACGTAGAAAGTACCCTGCCTCCCGATGTGGACGACGCCACCTTGCACATCGGCGGGAACGGGGTCTACTACCCCTCCCTGCATACCATCCTGTGGCCAGTCGGCGACCTGGCGGCGGGTGCGGGTGGTAGCGTCACTTATACGGTGCAGGTTCCCGCCTCTACGCTGAGCGGCACGGTATTGACCGCGCAAGCGGTGGTTTACTTCCCCAGCGTGCCGGAGACCACCCCCACCAACCCGGTGGTTACCCTCGTTCAGGACATCGCCGCTGAGGGGCAGGAGGTAGAAACGGCGGAAGAAACGCCGGTGACGGTCACCCTGGACGGTTCTTCACCTTCGGGCGGCTCGCTGACCTATCAAGTCGTCGAGGGCCCGGCACACGGAACGCTGACCGGCACGCTGCCCGACCTGACCTACACCCCGGAAACCAACTTCGAGGGCGTGGATGCCTTCCAGTTCACCGCCAGTGACGGGACGCGTACCAGTCTGCCTGCCCAGGTCACCCTCATCGTCCAGACCGGCGACGAGAATATCCCGCCCGAAATCATCCTCACCTACCCCCGCGCGGGGGAGAGTGGCGTGCAAGTGTACGATACACCGCTGCACGACGACATCTACCCGCCGGAGATAGTCGCCTACGCCACAGAACCCCTGGATGCCGCCACGGTCACCACCGCTACGGTTTCCTTGCAAACGGAGGATGGGTACATCCCGAACTACGAAGTCACTTACGACGAATACCTGCACGCCGTTCAGTTGAGCCTTCACGAAGCCCTGCACCGCAACCGTACCTACCTCGTCACCCTCACCACCGGCCTGCGGGACACTTCTGGCAATCCGTTAGCGGAGAATTACACCTGGCAATTCTCCACCTGGCGTTTCAAGGTGTACCTGCCCATGCTGGTGCGTTGACCTGCATGCAGCCCTCCCAGGTCTACAAGACCTGGGAGGGCTTTAGTATGTGGTCTATCTGCCGCTGGTGAAAAGGTGAATCACCGCAGACCTCACAGGTCTTGGAGACCTGTGAGGTCTTGAAACCCGGACCTGAAAGGAGATAAAAATGAACGCGAAATCTCGAAAAATGGCTCTTGTCTTTCCCCTGCTGGGCGGATTCATCCTGCTGGCGGGATTGCTCTCCCTGCTCACCGCGCCGCCGGCCGCGGCAGATGCCACCATCCGCTATGTGGCCCCCCGGGGGGGACTGCGGCGGCGCGTCCCCTTGCTACGCCACTCTCCAGGCCGCCGTGGATGCTGCCGCAAGCGGGGACGAAATCCGCGTCGCCGCCGGGACCTATACAGACGTGCAAACGCACGGGACGCTGTCCCAGTTGGTTTACGTCCACAAATCGCTCACCTTCCGCGGCGGGTTCACCACCGGCGACTGGAATACCCCCAATCCGACCACCAACGTGACGATTCTGGACGCTGAGGGCAATGGCCGGGTGTTTCTCATCGTCGGCGAAGGGGTCAATGTGGTCATCGAAGGCTTCACCATCACCGGCGGGGACGCCAGCGGGCAAGGCGGCGCAGGGGCAGATAGCGGCGGCGGCGTGTACGCCTTCCAGGCATCACTGACGTTGCGCAATAACGTTATCCAGGGCAACACGGCCAGCCATCTTTCCCCCGGTGCAGGCGGCGGTGTGTGTCTTTATCAAAGCGATGCCATCTTGACCAACAACACGGTGTACAGCAACACCGCCAGCACCGCGGACACAGGCTGGGGTGGGGGCATATTCTCCGCCCAGAACGAACTCACGCTGAGCGGCAACCAGATACGCGGGAATGTCGCCAGCAGTGGTGGGGGAGGGCAAGGTGGCGGTGTGTATCTGAACGATAACGATGCCACCCTGACCGACAACACCATCGAGGACAACATCGCCAGTATCACCGCTGAAGGCTTCCAAAACAACGGCGATGGCGGCGGCGTCTATGGGAGTACAAATAGCGTTGTGACGATGAGTGGCAACACCGTGCGCCACAATATCGCCGTGGCGGGAGAACAGGGAGACACCGGCAGCGGCGGCGGTCTCTACTTCAAAGATAGTTCTGTCACCCTGACCGACAACACCATCGAGGGCAACACCGCCTGCGAAGGCCAATATCTTTGGGCATCAGGGGATGGCGGCGGGATACACCTGGATGCCTGCACAGCCACGCTGAGTGGCAACACGGTTATCAGCAATACGGCGGCGGTGGACCGAGATGGGAATGGCGGCGGAATGCGGATTTCAGACAGTGACATCACGCTCACCGGCAACACGATTCGCGGCAATGTCGGGGGGCAGGGGGCGGACGCCG